>JALGWN010000186.1 GCA_025774115.1 bacterium | reverse complement strand
CACCCAAAACTATCGGAATTCTCAGGGTCATTGCCAAGCGAGAACATCTTGGCGGGCCACGGTGGGCCCTGTAGGGCATAACTCCAACGCGTTAGGCTTACAGACAGGATCTCTTTTGATTCTTTCAGGCAGAGGCAATGCTACGAGGTATGGCCGAGGTGCAGAGGAGAGACACTAACGGAGGAAGATGGAACCGAAAGAACTGAAAAACGGATCGCATCATCCCGCTGGTGTCCTGGAAGGGTGGGAACCTCTTCCACTGTGATATGAGGAAGCCGCAACGGCATCTTATGAATTTCAGTAGCTGCTGATCTCGCTATATTCTAATTCGGCGCTGCCACTATCCCGACATCTTGAAAACTCCATATGGGAAGGAGGATACGCTTGGTGTGAGGAAGTCTATGAGCAGGGGGTTCTGCTGAATCAACCGGACCTGGCGCTGTTTCTGAGCTGCTGTGATGCAGCCGTCTCCCGATATGTCAACGAGTACCAGAAACTCTCCGGCAAGATCCTCCCCACTCGAGGCAACATCCATGATCTCCCAGGTGCCATTACACATAAGCGAGAGATCATTGTCCGCTACATACAGGGCTATCTCACCCACGCCATCGCTTCCAAGACCAATCACTCCAGCGAGTCAGGGGACCGCGATATCAGGGACTTCGAGAGCGTCCGGGCCATCGTGAACCACCGAATCAGCGATCCTGATGAGATCGTACACATCACCAAACTCAGAAGGAGGTGGTCCAGGAGTATCTGAATCTCTTGCCAAAGGATGAATTGCTTTGCCAAAAGCACTGTGTATGACTCAGATCCTAAAAGGCCCCGCCCCCCCCCAAGGGAATCACCAGCCTCATGGGGTCATATGATACTATCGGAGCAATACCATCTTTATGACTTTACAGTGCCCTCCGGTCTTAAGTCGGCAGAAGTATAAGCCTTGTGGGGCGGGTTCACCCTGTCCATACTCACCATCCCAGTCCAATCGATGCAGGCCCGGCCCTAAGGTTGCATCCACTAATCTCCGGACAATCCGACCTCTGACGTCATACACCCCAACAGAAACCCCACTCTCGACAGGAAGATAAAGCTCCAGACTGGTCGAAGATCCGAATGGATTCGGATGGTTCTGAGAAAGGTGCGGCCTCGACCGGAAGGTGGTATCATCGTCGACAAAAGCTGTACCTGTGCAATACGAAAAGGAAACGTCACGGTTGAAGACCGTACAACCGTCCTCCAACAATGGCTCATCCTCAGTCAATACTGAACGCACGTAGTCCACCTGCACATAGTCAGGCCTTACTGTCACCCGGACATGACCCGAGTTGTTACGCTTCGTCCCGTGGCTGTAGTAGCCGTGATCATACCAACCATCACCGTAATCGCTGTCGGAGGGCTGAGGGCACTCTTGATATACAATCCCATCCAGCGTCTGGTGGACGAAAACGTGATCGTGCCCATGAAACAAGATGGTCACACCTCCATTCACCATCATGTCATGAACAGGGCCGTGAGCCCATCCAGGTCTTTCGGCTGCATATCTGTCCACACCCCACTGGTTCTCGCCACCCCACTCATACGAACCCCGGTGATCGACTTTGTACTTCGCTGCCTCGATTCCTCCGCGCCCATAAGGAGTCTGGAATAAGCCACAAGGGCTCAAGACACCACCGGTCAAGTGGTGGATAAGGACGAACTTCCAGAGAGCGGCCGAATTATGGAGTGTCTCATACAGCCAGTTGTACTGGCACTCCCCAAGTGTCCAATCCCATGGGTCTTCACTCCCTTCCCCCCTGTAACTGTGAGGCTTAACAGTTGTATACCAGAAAGGATCAAGCACCACAAACAGGGCATCGCCCCACTCCCAGGAGTAGTAATTCGCGCGCCGACCACAGCAGTCGGTGGTCGTGGTGTCGCCTGCATAGAAATCATCAGGTTCAGGGTTGGGCACTACCATCTTCCGGGCCAGCGCAGCCCACACTGCCACACTGTCACTCGGATCGGCAACTCTCCAGCCTTGTTCCGCTTCGTGATTACCCAGGACGAGATAGAACGGAATTGAGTACAGAATCCAATCCAGGCACTTCCTTTGTTCCAGATACCTTTCTAGTGCCTCCGACGAGGTCAGGACATCCCGGTCAGCATAACCTTCGGGATTGGCGAAATCGCCCAGGGCAAGATGGAAGTCCGGATTATCCAGATCAATGTTGTGCAGGGTTTGCTCATATAATCTGAGATCTGTCTGTGTCAATCCCCAGAGATGAGAGTCTGATTGAATGGTGAAGATGAAGGCAGATCCAGGTGACCGCTGGGTGTGGAAGATGCCTTCCATTGTCACCAGATACAGGCTATCCCCGGGTTCCCGATAGCGGGTTCTGTAGTAATAGGTCTGATCAGGCTGGAGGTTCTCAACACCTATCTCGATCGGCTCTGCGGCAGGCTGGTTGAGGAGAGGAACGGTTGAAAAAGCATAACTTCCGGGAGCCGTCCCATACTCGACAAAGATGTCGAGCGCGAGCAGATTGATCACATTGACCGTCACCGAGGTGTCGGTAGGCCTGCCGAGAATCGGCTTCCCGATAAAGGCGTGCGCAAGAGTGAGATAGATATCAAGAATCACTTCGTCTCTTTGCGCAGGATCAGTGCTGTAGTCCTCGTACTGCAGATAGTTCATTTCCCCTTCCGGACTGCCGTTGTCCTCTATCATCAGGATAATAGCCCTTTCGCCACTGGCTCCCCAGTTCGGTCTTGCCAAAATCTCATTAACGAGGGGAGTGAGATTAGGGCTGCTGTAGTATAAGCCAAGATGCGCGCCGGGTGACTTCCAGGGTCGGCGTATTGTCCACAAGATATCTGCTGAGGTCTTGGGTAGCCGCGATGGCCGGCGGGCCTGGGAGAAGGTTCCTGAGCTGTCCTCATCCGCTCCTCTTATCAGGAGACTTGCATGAGACGTGAGCTCTCCCCCCTGTGAGGCCAGCCGAAGTCGGGCGTACTTGACGAGCTGCCCTTGTTCGAGGTCGGGAACGCAAAAGCGTAAGCCGCCGATGAAGCTGCTGGCGCAAGCCCTGCCGACGCAATCAAGGCAGACAGTGTAACCACCGGGGTACCAGATACTGTCTATCTCGGTACCATCATCGGAATCCTGCTGAATTCTGTAGGTGAGGACTTCAGGCCATGGATCAGGCCAGTCGAATGGCTCATCACAGTAGTGAGCTGGCGAGCCTTGAGAGATCTGTGACTGTCCAGCGCGCGGGGTCGCCGAGTCCATTGCCAGGCCGGCCACAATAATGCCCGTGAGGGCTATCAGCGATGTAGCCAACAGTCTCATTCGGATACACCTGCTTTTTACCGAAGATCTGTTTGCTCATGGCGCGGATAGTGTAGATTTCCCCGCTCGCTGTCTGGTGTTCGTTGTTCGCGCTCTGCTCTATGGTGTGCAACTTCTTTAGGCGTGGTGTCTCTTTTACCGTCAAGCATAGTCTATCACAGGAACACCCATAAAATCAACGATTCGTTTGCGTAAGCGAAAAGCGGACTCGGACGTGGTGCAATGTAATCTACACGAAGGAGTCTCGCTCGGTATGGTAGCGGGGGCCCGCTACACACACCAAAAGAGGAATTTCCCGCCTATCGATGTCATCGACATCCAGTTCGAATACCAGGGTAAGGCCTTAGTACCAGTAGGCGTGTAGTACCTTGGTAGATAATAGGTTAGGAGATCTCTCTCCTGACTCAAACGATTGAAAGGGTGTTACAAATGTTGAAAGTGAGGTTTGTGAGTGATTCTCCGTGACGCAGAACACAGAGAAACCCAAATGGGAAAAGACAGAAAACTTCGGCAAGTTCCTGCACCTCCTGTGGGATCTTGATCTGATCCAGAGGTTCCTTCCCGAGAGGCAGGACATCCTCGTCCTGCTCTGCATGCTTAGATACGCGGACTTCGATACCGGCCAGTGCACTGTGTTCATCGGTAAGATCGCCAACGAGGCAGGGATCGAGCACCCTACCCAGGTCAAGAGGATCATGACAAAGATTGTCAGGATGGGGGCCTTCTGGCGACCGGCTGGCAAGAAGGGTTTCAAGACGATTCATGGTAAGAGCGCATGCCGGCTCTTCCGTTCCAGCGGCAAACAGATAATTGAGCACGCCATGAACAATGATCTCTTGTCGAAAGAGAAGCTCCGCGAGATCGAGCTTCGGCATGCTCAGGAGGAGATCGATGACGAGGCTGCAGCGGCTGGTGCATCTGAATGGGACACCGGTAACGGAGAGATAGGGGACATGGCGGGACTCGAAGATGTTCCAGAGACAATAGACGACCTAACCGGCTGAGGAAAGGATGATGCTGCAATGTTGAGCGGTGTGACAGTACTGATTGACGACCCGACACAGAAAACCCTGAAGCTGTGTGACAATTTAGTACTAAATCAAGTCTCTAAGGGAAGGGTATCTAGTCTTCTCAGTAGAGCTGTAGGGAGTGATCAGTATGTGGGGGAGGTTTAGAGCTTTGCCACCCTATTTCGGTGGTAAACGGAGGTTGCTTGGTAGGATCTTCAAGCATATACCCAAACCCGGCGACGCCCCTGTTCTGGTAGATGCCTTCATGGGAGGAGGCTCAGTATCGCTGTTCGGTAAGGCCCGGGGTTACAGGGTCATTGCCAACGACATCGCCTTCAGGAGCTACATCGTGGGGAAAGCCCTGATAGAGAACGGCCATGTGACTCTGGACCCCGAGGACGTGACACGGCTCTTTGTAGAGGACCCTAACAACACCGGTTTCATAGAGACCAACTTCGCACGGTCGGTGGTCACCACCAAGCATGCCCGGTTCTTG
>JALGWN010000185.1 GCA_025774115.1 bacterium | reverse complement strand
TGCCGCCGGCCGTTCCACTGGGCCTGGCCCGAAGAGACCGAACGGGCAGAAGTCCGTGACTATATCAAGAGCCTCATATCTCTGAGGAAGGAACATGCTTGCATGATGTCCGGGAGCTTCAAGACCGTTTTCGCCGGGGAACAAGTTTATGCTTACAGGCGAATCGGGTCTTCCGAAGACGCCTTGGTGATTCTGAATGCAGGCCAGGTTGAACGCGTTGTCAAACTTGCTCTGGATACGGAATCAACGGTCTATCTCGATCCACTCGACGGATCGACCGTCCCTGTCTACATGGGAGATGAGGGGCCTACAGTTACCGTCACACTTCCCGCCATTTCAGGCCGGGTGCTCGTTTCCCAGATCGCCGACAAATAGCGCACTAAGGGTTCGCATACGCGCGCTGAAGGCCAACTACTACTAATTATCTCATAGGTAATCCAATTAGTTATGTTTGATACGCACATAAAGCTCGTTTTAGTCCCATATCTACGTTATTATACATTGACTTCCATCTGCATTCCTGCTACAATGACTTTTCGTTTGTGGGGATTTGCATCCGAGCATGTGCGAGTCAAGACAAGGAAAGGAGACCGCTTTATGGCCTTGCGATTGTCTTGTTTGGTGCTCCTTGGTTTCCTGTTTTCAGCAGCGGCGGTAGCGTCGGGGCAGGCTCCTGTTTACTTCGACCCTCAGGACGCTTTCATCGCGGATGAAGCCTGTGATGAGGTTTTCTGTGTTGAGGTTCACATAGGAGACTGCGACAGCATCGAGGGCTATAGTGTTGCGATAACCTATGATACTTCGCACCTGACTCTCGGTAGTGTAAGCGAAAGCGGGTTCCTCGGTCCTCAGATACTCTTCTGGCAGGAGGAATTCAACCCTCCGTATGCTACGGTCACGGTTGACAACGGGGCTTCCGGGGATCCTGTACCTGGGCCCGGGCATCTCTTCACACTTTGCTTCGAGCCACTCTTTCATTGCACCCCCGGCGACGGACCGATGCAGCTTGTGTTCGAGACTGCACTTGTTAGGACAAGGGAGAACCAGCCTATTCCGATCTATACGGTCGATGGGACCGTCACTGTCCGATGTGGAATAACGTCGCCTGAGAGCACTACATGGGGTGGAATCAGGAGCCTCTACAGGTAAACCACCGAGAAGTACAGCACACCTCTGAGTAAGTCATCCGCTCGATGAAAGGGCTGAGTTGCGTGGTCGCCGGCTGCCGGGGATCTGTTGCGGCAAGGTATTCTCGTTTCTGTTCTGAGGAGCAGGCTTTGGCTTGTGGTGCCGGGGCCTCAGGGCCCCGGAGCCGCTAAAAGCCTGCAAGCACCGAGAGGAGGTGGTAGCGGGGACCTAACACAAATCTGGAGCGTGGCTGAAACATCCTTGGGAGCGTTGAGTTCGCCATAAAGCGAGACGCGGGACAGGATTCCATGGGTAAGGAAGAGGAAGGAGTTTCAAGCCATGAATCTTAGATACTCTGTTTCAACGTTTCTTATCGTATCGCTTGCTTTCGCCGCCGGTGCAGTTGCAGATGACAGCGTTCGTCCGGTGGCGAGTCCTTTTGTGGAAGAGAGCGGTCTCCTTAGCTTGCCGGGTACGCCCAATTTCCATATTCCCATGCTGACTGCGGTAGGTGACGCCGTGGACTTCGACGACGCGCTTGTCGGGGTCGCCGACTACCTCAAGGCCATGCAGGCGGATGTGACCGAGGACAATGCCGGCAACGGGACGGATGGCGTGGACGAATTCCCGGACGATCCGGACGACGCAGGCTGGGACTGGACAGTCACATCACCGCCGGCTCCATTTCATCATACCACGGGGGCGAGCCCTACAAACATCTATGGCGAGACCGCGCAGGGCCTCCTTTGCGCATACCTGGAAACCGGTGATGCGACTTACTTCACGGCCCTGACAGACTGCGCTGATTGGATTAAAGCTCCTCGCGATACGTTCCGGACCGCCTCGGACATCACATTTCTACTTGATTACAATGCGCTGTCGGGGGTATCAGGGGCCGAATACGCAGATTCGGCGAAGGCAAAGTTCGACGGTAGGATTGCCAGCTATGGCAGTGCCGGTAATCTGGCCAGGTGGATTCGGGACGCGAGGGCCGGCCAGGGTTACGAAAATGGCATCATCCCCTGGGATATCGGAATCTGGGCCAGGGCCGCGGCTATGCTCGCCGTCCAGTACCCGTCGGGACCTTATGACTATGCGGCAGCCGCTGACAGCATTGCTGAGGTACTCTGGCAGGACACCTACAACGACAACCCGGGCTACTTCGATCTTGTGGATGATGCCGGATGGGATCCGACATACGGGACAATCGATTACTACTGGTATACACTCGGGCTTTGCTGTCTTATCGATGCCTTTGATGCCGCCAATCTCCACACCTCGGAGATAAGCGGTCTGGTTACCCTACTGCTGGACAGCCAGTTCACTTCTGGCGCCATCAGTTTCAGCTATGGTGCCAATGAGTACGATGAGGACTGGCAATCGACAGCCTTCGGAGCCATGACGCTTGCCCGCCTCGACAAATCAACCTACCAGCCCGAGATAAACATGATGGCTTACTATCTAGGGGCGACCCAGGATGCCAACGGTGGGTGGAGGTACTCTTCAGGAAACCACTATCCCCAAGTCGCCGGTGAATGTGCATGCGGCATCTACTACGCTACGGACGAGATACCGGACGGTATTGCCGTAGACCCCGTCTCGGTGAGGTGTCTGAGTTCAAATGAGCCGTGTGACACGGTTGATGTGCTCTTCAGCCGCATGGATACGACCCCGGTGCGGGGCTACAGCGCGACGTTCGAGTTGAGCAGTGAGTTGGAGCTCTGCGGCACGATGGGGGCGAGCATCCGGGAGGGTACCTATCTCAATGGAGTGGGTGGCACCCACTACGAGGTAACGGATAACGGTGGCGGCAGTTACACGGTGGACTGCGCCATCCTGGGGCTTCCCTGCGGAGCCACGGGTGACGGTGTGCTCTTCACGATAGATGTTCAGGGGAGTGGAGGTGACGGTACAGGCACCATCACAGTGACCTCGGTTACAGTGAGGGATTGCTCGAATGCGCCCGTCATAGCCTTCCCGGGTGCGCCCGTGGATATAACGATAGACCACACCGGGCCGGCCGCGATAATCGATCTCGATGCGACCCAGATAAAGAGCGGCAATGGTAGCGATGGTACGACCGATATCAGGCTTGACTTCACGTCTCCTGGCGATGCCACGGAGGTAAAGGTCTACCACGGTCCCTACGGCGATTATCCCGAGTATGATGATGGCACGGGCGCGGAGCCTGCGGCTCCTGTGGGCTACCCTCCGGGAGCACCCTGGACGCTCACTTCGGTGACGGCCACGGGCCAGACCGATGAGCCTGCGAATCGCGACTTCTGGTACTATGTGGTCTACACCAAGGATGCCTGCGGGAATATCAGCGCTGTATCCAACAAGACCAGTGGTACTCTGAACTACCACCTCGGCGATGTGACCGATGGTGCGACCCCCGGCAATGGTGACAATCTTATCAACTCGGTGGACATCAGTCTACTCGGTACGCACTACTGGAGCACATTGATCCACAACGATCCGGTGAACTACCTGGATGTGGGCCCCACGGTTGACTACTCGGTTGATGCGCTTCCTACAACGGATAACGAGATCCAGTTCGAGGACCTCATGATGTTCGCGATCAACTTTGGCCAGGTGACCCTTTTGGCGGATGCCGCGCCACGGGTGGTGGAGCATCCTCAGCTCGAGCTTAAGGTCGAGCGCGGACTGAGCGATCTGGTAACAGCCACGCTGGTGCTCAGGGGCAACCGCCGGAGTGTCAAGGGACTCCATGCGACGGTGGACTACAGTGAGGGCCTTGAGTTTGTGGGCTTGAGCCGTGGTTCGGTGTGGTCTGACCAGCCGGGGCCGGTTTTCTTCGAGCATAGGGCGGATGCAGGGCGGTTGCGGGTGGACGGAGCTGTGATGGGCTCCGCGGTGACGCTTCATGGGTCGGGCGAGGTGTGTGAGGTGAGGTTCCGCATGGTGGGTACTGTGCGAGAGCTGCCGCACCTGGTCGAGGCGGACCTGAGGGACCTGGCCAACCGCCGGTTGGAACGCAGGGCGGATCCCAGGCGGCTGGACGGAGCTGTTGAGCCTGCTCTATCGGAAGAGCTCACCCGGGTAGAGTTCGGGGTGCGGCCGAACCCGTTTAGCGGGAAGACCGACCTTCACTTCAGTCTGCCTGTGGCGGGTAGAGCCACCATGAAGGTATATGACGTCAGCGGTCGGCTGGTTACGACGCTGGTTGATGAGGAACTTCAAGCGGGTCGTCATCGTGTTGTCTGGGATGGAGACGGAGTCTCACCCGGGGTCTACATGGCGATCCTTGAAGTTGGCCGGGAGCGCGAGACAAGGAAACTTACGCTTCTGCCTTAAGGAACCTGCTTTGGCTTGTGGTCCCGGGGCCCTCGGGCCCCGGGGCCGCGAAAAGGCGACAACATCAGAGGGGAGGTGATTCGCGGGGCAGTAGTCCTTCAATGAAGCGTGCGTGACGGCCATCCGTGGGGGTTCTCAAACGGGCCGGCTCACCATAACCGATAGGCGGGTCCGGAAAGGATCACAGCAAAGGAGACTTGCTATGTAGAAGTCAGCCAGCCCGTCCAGGTTACGGCGAATAGTTACTACGAGCGTGGTCAGGCCGTCGTTTACGACGGTACCAACTACTGGCTTTTCTATGGCCGGTCGACCACGGTCATCGGCAACTACGATAACGATAGCCCTGATACCCATGATTACGAAGTCCATTACAAAAAGGAGTCAACGGTTGCGGCCCTGCCGGGGGCAATGGCCGCCAAAGTTGTGGGTGCCAACAATACGAACGGTTATCTCGGGGAGACCGGAGCCGCCTACCTTGGCAGCGATGTCTGGGCGTTCGCGTCCGTCGATATCGGAGTGAGCTGTAACATCTATGGATGATGGACCAATGATGGAGGCACTTCCTGGAACGAGGAGGGACCTATCGTTACAGGCATGAGTTCCGGCCAGGGCCACCACGACGAGATCGCGTTCGGGGGAGAGATGTGGG
>JALGWN010000184.1 GCA_025774115.1 bacterium | reverse complement strand
AATAAACCCGGGGGCTTAACAAGAAAGCTCGGGAGAACGGTTCAGTTTTCCCGGGCTTTTTTGTATTTGGCCGGTCAACCCGGATTATTCACAGACTTCGTCGCGAGGCGCCGGAGATGTCAGTGATGGCAAGGAAGACGAGTGAGCCGACCGGAGGCGTATTTGAAAGATACGCTGAGGATCGGCGAGCAAGGATGACGCCGCCAGTGCCGGCAGATACGGCGTTGCAGCAGAAGGTTTGTGAATAATCCGGGTTAAGTGTGGTAGAATGTCCGTCAAAGACGCACGTCGTCCCGTATGAAAGGGGGCTCGAGATGATACACCTCACGAGAATGCGGTTCTGCCCGGTCATGTCTGCGGCCCTGCTTGCTGGCATGTTCATCCTGATTTCGTTCGTTCCGGGCGTTGTGGCTTTGGATTACAGATCTCCGAGCCCGATACACTCCTATTTCGAAGGGCTTCGGGGAAGGCTGCCGCTCTGGACTGCTGCGACCGCGGACGATCCTACAGCGCTGTGGCTAAACCCCGCGCTTCTGGCAACGGGAAAGAGCAGCGGCTTCGCTTACTTACACACTTATGATGACTCGACGTTCTCAGGCGATGATGCCTTCTCCCTCTCACTCGGCAGCCTTGCTTTTGGCGCAGAGCTCTATGATCTCAGCCATACCGTCAGCACACCCGGCGGCCTGACGCTCTCACGCCAGAGCACCAAGCGGTATACGCTCGCCCATGGGATGAAGCTGAGACGGAACATTTACGTGGGCTCTTCATACTCATGGCATTCTTCGGAGAACGCCGACATAGACAAGGGGGAGTCCTGGTCGCTCGGGGCCCTCTTCAGGCCCCACCGGATGATCTCACTCGGCTTTGTCGCCAGAGACCTCAACAGCCCCGACTACTTCGGCACGGAATTCAAGCCCATCTACGAGACCTCCCTGGGAGTCCGGCCCATTGGCGAAAGGCTCACGCTCTTCGGCACATGGACGGCAAGAGCCGACAACCTCGACGGGAGCCTCCCCGAGGAGCAGCCGACTTCCTTCATGGCCTATGGTCTCGAGTATGCACCGCTTGACGGGCTGACGCTGAGGCTTGGGGCCGATGAAGATAAGAACCTTAGTGCCTCCATCCTTTTCTCCATAGCCACCGGAACCCTGGGAACGGTCTTTACCCGTAACCCCGGTGAGGGTGACGAAGAGGACAGGATCTATGGTACAACCATTCTGACCACCGGCAACCTCTGGCGGGAAAGCGTCTTCCTTCCCCCGACCAACTACATCGAGATCCACCTGACCGGTGTCATCGGAGAGACCCAACCCCCATTCAGCATCTTCGGCGGCGGCCCCCGGTACACACTGTGGGATCTCCTCCAGAAGATCGAGCATGCCAGGAACTCCAGGGACATAAAGGCCATAGTACTAAGATGCGGCGGCATGGGTGGCAACTTCGCCGTGTATGACGAGCTGCGTCAAGCCATTCTGGATTTCCGCGCGAGCGGGAAGAAGGTGCTTGCCTATGTCGAAAACCCCGGAAATGGTGTCTACTACCTGGCCGCGGCATGCGACTACATAGCGCTCCAGCCGAATGGGTACATCGGCCTGGTGGGACTCAAGTCCGAGGGCATGTTCCTGCGGGGCACCCTCGACAAACTGGGCGTGAAGGCCTATTACGCGAGAGTGGGCAAGTACAAATCGGCGGTCGAGCCGCTCACCGAGGATGAGTATACCGGGCCCGCCAGGGAGGCGGTCGATGCCCTGCTGGATGATGTCTATGAGAAGATGCTTGATGACATAGCCGCCGACCGCGGGTTTACACCGGATGAGGTCAGAGACATGATCGACCGTGGCCCCTTCATCCCGTCAGAGGCCATTAAGGAGAACCTTGTCGATACACTGGCCTACTGGGACGAGATCCCCGAAATAGTCAGTGATCTCATGGACGGTTCGGCTAAACGAGTGCCGTACGGCCGGTTCGCCCGGCGCGTGCCGGCCGACCCCCGCTGGGATGAGCCGCCTGTGATCGGTATAGTCTACGGCATCGGTGGCATAACGCACGGCACCAACAGAAGAGACATGTGGATGGGTGATATCATGGGTTCGGAGACCGTCATGGCTGCGTTCAGGGCGATGAGAGAGGACGATAAGGTCGAGGCTGTCGTCTTCCGGGTGGACAGCCCCGGCGGGATGATGACTGCTTCGGATAAGATAAGACGGGAGGTGGAGCTTACCGCCGAGGAGAAGCCGGTAATAATCTCGATGGGCGGAGTCGCGGCCTCGGGAGGCTATCACATCTCCTGTGACGGAACCATGATTCTTGCCGACGAGGCCACGGTCACCGGGTCCATTGGGGTATTGAATCTTTGGCTTCACACACGCGGTTTCTATGAGAAGATAGGAGCCAACAAGGACATCTTCCTAAGGGGGAAGCATGCGGATATCTTCCCCGCCTGGCGAGAAGTCACGGATGACGATCTCGATCTCGCGCAGTACTATGTCGGCAAGTATTATGATAAGTTCGTAAGGGACGTGGCCGAAGGCCGGGCAATGGCCTTGGATGAAGTACATGGTATCGCCCAGGGCAGAGTCTGGTCGGGCAAACAGGCCGAGCGGCTCGGCTTGGTGGACAAGATCGGCGGTCTGGCCGATGCCGTGCTGCTGGCCAAGCGTCAGGCCGGTATCCCTGAAGAGAGGCGAGTCGATTTCAGAATATTGCCCGAGCCGGGTGGTGTGTTCGGGCGTATGATGGCCTCGCTGGGCGCACGCGTCACCGGTCATATAGAGGTGCCCGATGAGCTCCGTGAGCTCGTCGGGGATGCCGCTTATCTCCATGCGTACGACGAGCCCATACTGTATCTCATGCCGTACCAGCTGGAAATCGAGTAGAAATAAGGTGACAGTTAACTTAATTGTGTCCGCGCGTTGGCATTCGTAGCGTTGCCACTCCCGTGGCAACGAATGCTGTGCAGATCCGGTTCGTCGTCACAGGAGTGACGACGCTACGCAAGTACTCGCGAGTGACAAGTGTAACGCAGTGGACCCGTGTCTTTCACCAATGTAGGCAGGCCGGTCAAAGACGTGCAGATGCAAGGCGCGCGAAGTGTCCACGAGTGAGGCGTACATTGGGTACGCCGCAACGACGGGAAACGAGCGCAACGCTGCAGATGGACGTCTTTCACCAGCCTGGTGCTTACCTTCGGAAGTCTGTCTTAGGCCCCACCTCGCCACAGAAAGCTGCCATAAGCGCCGCGCACCGTTCCAGGTCCCCCAGATGAATGATCTCCACCGGGGTGTGCATGTACCTGTTGGCAACACTCACCAACCCGCAGGCAACACCACCCCGGGAGATGAAAACCGCATCCGCGTCGGTTCCGGTCCATCTGGGCGAGGCCGAATCCTGGAAGGCTATTTTCCGCTTACGGGCGATTTTCTTAAGCATCTCAGCCACACCCGGGCTCACGGAGGAGCCCATGTCGATTATGGGGCCCTTGCCGAGTGTTATCTCCCCGAACTTCTCTTTGGAGGTACCCGGTGTATCGGTCGCGTTTCCCACATCCACGGCAATAGCGACATCCGGTTTTATACTGAACGCACTGGTCTTGGCCCCGGCGAAGGAGATTTCTTCCTGTACCGATGCCACACCATAGACGGCCGCCTTGAGTTTCTTCTTGCGTGATAGTATGCGCAGGGCCTCGGCAACGGCGAAGGCACCCATCTTGTCATCGAAACCTCTGGCAACAGCCATCTTGCCCGAAATGATCTCGAAGCCGACGTCGAATACAATGGGATCGCCAATGGATATTCGCTTCAGGGCATCACGTTTGCTCGCAGCTCCGATATCAATCCAGAGCTCATGCATCTTGACACCCTTCTTCTCGTCTTCCTTCTCCATCATGTGAATCGCGACCCTGCCGACCACACCCTTTACCGGGCCCTTCGCCGAGTGAATGACTACCCTCATGGCCGGCACTATGTTGGGGTCAACGCCCCCGATGGCGCCGAAATACACGAACCCCTTGTCGTTCACGTATCGGACCATGAAACCAACCTCATCGCAGTGCCCGATGAGCATGACCTTGGGGTTACCACCTTCATTGATCACACCTATGGAATTACCTTGAACATCGGATTCCACCCTGTCGGCGAAATCGGACACGTATTCCCGCCAGACCTCCTGGGCCGGTCGCTCAAAACCCGAAGGGCTCGGAGCATCGACGAATCTCTGCAGGAAATCATGAGATCTCTTATCCAACACCTTGCGCCTCCTATTCAACCTTCACAGCAACCACCGTGAAATCATCCGCCAGTTTAGCACCTGTGAAACCCATTATCGTCTGATGAATCCGTTTTACAATATCCGGACACCGAAGGTCAAGAGCTGCGCGGGCCACCTCTACCAGTCTATCCTCCCCAAAGGGCTCACCGGAGGCGTCCTCGGCCTCTGTCAGGCCATCGGTGAAGAAGAGCAAAACGTCTCCCGATTTCAGATCCACCCGCCCCTCCTCATAAGAGACATGCTCAACGGCCCCGAGGAGCATGCCTCCCTCGGTCAAGTGCCGCACACCGTCCTTGCGAATCACCAGAGGGTACAGATGGCCCGCATTGGAATAGGTGAGAACTCCCGCGCCTGAGTCCAGAACACCGTAACAGGCGGTCACACAACGCTCGGGTTCGACACTCTCCCACATCAGCCGGTTCACCTTGCGCATAACGGTGCTGATGGCATAGTTGTTTCTGATTTCAGCCAGCAGACTCGCTCTGAAGCTGGCCATTACCAGAGACGCGGGGATTCCCTTGCCGAAAACGTCTGCGATCACGATTCCCCACTGGCCCGGAGATACG
>JALGWN010000043.1 GCA_025774115.1 bacterium | reverse complement strand
CTGAGGTCCACGGCCAGGATTTCAGGCCGGCACAGGAAGCGTGCCCGCGGCCCACCCTTCCCTTCCATTCCGAGGCCCCGGTTGACATACATGGTGGTTTTGGCAATCCGATACAAACCCTGCTCATACTTCTTCCATGAACGGATGTTGGTGAATACGGCCCCGAATACCGGGAGCCGAATCTGGCCGCCGTGGGTGTGGCCTGTGAGATAAAGATCCACTCCGTTCCCGGAAGCGATACCGGCAAGATCGGTCGTATGATATAGCAGTATGGAGTATGGGTCGTGGGGGATGTCATGCATCACGGCCGAGAACACCTGGGCGTCCCTCCTGCGGCCGAGATACGACACACCTACAAGCCACAGGGCGTGTCCCGAGACCTCAAGCCTGCAGGCCTCGTCTCTGAGGACGCGAATATTCACGCCGGCGAATATCTCGTCAACCGCCTCCAGGGTGTCCCCGTGCTTGGCGGTAACCGCATAGACTCCGGATGGGGCACTAAGCCGACTCAGAAACCACCTGGCATCCTCACGTGTCTTGGTGTCTTCCAGATATGACCCGTTCAGATAGTCGCCGGTGAGCACTATGATATCGGGCTCAAGTGCCTCAACCTTCCTAAGAACCTCACGCTCCCTTTTTGTGGTCCGCTCCACGTGGAGGTCGGAGAGTTGGACGATTCTCACAAGCCCACCCGGCGAGCCCCGGGGCACATTCAGTTCCAGGTGCGTTACCCGCACGTCGAAGGGCTCGAAGTACAGCCCATATACCTCGCAGACCACGATCCCGACATTCAGGAGCCACACCGTCAGTGTACCCACCGCGGACAGGTGATCGAAGGCCGGCCACCCCCAGGCCGCTTGCGTCCATTGAAGCGCCCAGGCCGGAATCGAAACGGCAAGCAACCGCACCGAGGTTATCAAGAAAAACGGCAGCCCCACGGGGCCATAGGAAAGCCCCAGACGTTGAAGGCCCGCAAGCAGCACCCAGTCGATACAGCCAAAAACCAGGAGTGCCAGCGCCACCGACAGCCCCAAGTGCGAGGCCGGCGCCATGGGTTGCCAAACCCGCAAGGCCAGGAATGAGCCGGCTACCACAAGCAGCATCGCCACCGGGGTGGGCAGGGCCGATATGAAGAACCATAGAGATCTGAGTCTGCCTGACAACACCTATCTCTCCCTGCTGGGCATCCCTGCCCGGCTCTTCGACCTCTCAATCATGAGCCGAGGCCCTGCGGACCAAGGGCGCTGCCTCCCCAGGCAGGTGAACACACATCGCCTGAACAGGGGGACTGCGTTCCGCCTCAGGCCTTCACGAGGCTGTATTCGGTGGTGCCGAGGCCCAGAGATCGGGCGTGCTCGATTTGAATGTTCCAATCCACGTCAGGATAGAGATTCCTGAGCTTATCGACCTTCGCCTTGCGACGGGCGTTCAGCGCGGAACCTTTGATACCCGGCTGCTTGTTTATGAGATCCACCGAGGCCTTGTCTATAGCCACCGGATCCAGCGAAAGCAGTATCCCTACGTTGGGTACGATGGGTGCATCCGAGAAAGGGTAGCAATCGCACTGGGGGGATACATCCATGACAAAGTTGATGAAGGCGGTTTTGCGCGTCTTGGTCTTGGCGGCGCCCACGGCGTATTCGGCCATCTTCTCCTGAAGTTGCGAGGTCGACCAACCCCACTGGATCTTTATGGCACTCTCCGGACACACCACGATACATTCCGCGCATCCTATACACATGTCGGGATCGATATAGGCCTTCTTGCGCTTGAGTCTGATTGCGCCCGCCGGACACCAGCCTATGCACTTCGCGCAGCCGATGCAACTGTCCCTTGAGACCTCGGGCCTCACATCCGAGTGCATGGCGAGCTTGCCCGCACGGCTTCCGCACCCCATTCCAAGATTCTTTATGGCTCCCCCGAAACCGGTGAACTCGTGACCTTTGAAATGGGTTAGAACCACCATGGTATCGGCCCTGGCAATGTCGGAGGCGATCCTGACCTCAGTGAAATGCTTGCCCTTTATGTGAACAACTTCGTGGTTGCCGCCTTTGAGGCCGTCAGCTATTATCACGGGCGCTCCGACCGAGGCATAAGCAAAGCCGTTCTCTATGGCGGTCCTGACGTGCCTGACCGAATCCGAGCGCGACCCGACATATAGCGTATTGGTGTCGGTGAGGAAAGGACGGCAACCGGAGGCCTTGAGCTCCTCGACCACGGCCCCGACGTAGGGGGTGCGAATATAGGCAGTCGATCCCTTCTCGCCGAAATGCATTTTCACCGCCACGAGATCCCCTTCACCCGCTATCTTGAGCAGCCCGGCCTTCTTCATGGCCTTCTTCAGCCTATCGATCACACCCGACTCCATGTTCGCGCGCATATCGACAAAATACACCGATGCCTTTCCAGCCTTCCTCTTCATTTTGCCACCACCCTCTTGAGTATCGCCTCGGCATGAAGACGCGCGGATTCGGGCGCTTTCCTGCCTCCTATCATCCTGACCAGTTCCTCCACCCTGGCCTCCCCTTCAACCCTCGTGACCTCCGTGGTCGTCCTTCCACCCGCCATGGTTTTACCCACGGCAAGATGCAGATCGGCCGGAGCCGCAAGCTGGGGCAGGTGGGTAATGCAGATCACCTGACGGGACCCGGCAACCTCTCTGAGCTTCGCCCCCACCACATCCGCCATGCTGCCTCCGATCCCTGCATCCACCTCATCAAAAACCATGGTATCCACCTGATCCACGTCGGCAAGAATGCTCTTCAGAGCGAGCATCACCCGGGACACCTCACCCCCGGAAGCGATTCTTCTCAGTGGAAGCAGGTCTTCTCCCCTGTTTGTCCGGACGAAGAACTCGACCGCGTCGATTCCGCTGTCACCCACAACGTACTTGCCGCCCTCCCCATCCTCCAATTCGTCACCTTCTTCCAGGTCTTCGAAGACGATGCTGAAGCCTCCACCCTCCAGACCGAGGGTCTTGAGCGCCGGCGCAACCAACTTCTCGAAGCGTTTTGAGGCGGCATGCCTTTTGGCTGACAGGTCCCTGGCGAGCCTCACCACCTCCACGGCCACTCGCTCTCTTTTCATCTTAAGAGCAGACAAATCCACGCCCAAATCTTCTTTATTATCAAGCCCTTGGCGCAATCGCTTCAAGTGTTCTAATATCTCGGCCACGCTCTTTCCGTATTTCCGCTTTGCCCTGTCGATCATCGCCTGCCGCTCCCGAAGGCCCTCGAGATGCGAGGGATCAAGATCGATCCTGCCGAGATAATCTCTCAGACTCTCGGCGACTTCCTTGACCAGCACCTCCGCCTGGTCCAGGCTCTCTGCGAGCGCGGCCAGATCTTCGGAGTGGACACCTATCCTCTCCAGGTGCGCCGCCGACCGCGACAGATTGTGGATAGCGGCCTCGTCCCCATCGTAAAGGGCCTCCATCGCCTGCGTGCCGGCCTCCAGGATCTTCTCCGCATGCTCGAGCAGGGCTATCTCCTCTTCCAGAGCCTCATCCTCCCCGTCTTTCAGGTCCAGCTGCTCGATCTCCCGGACCTCATAGTGTATGAAGTCTTCCTGCTTGTTTATGTATGCGATCTCTTGCTCGAGTTCCTTTATCCGCCTGGCGGTCTCCAGGAAGTCCTGCCGCCGCAACCTCAGGCTGTCTCTGAGCGGAGTGAGATGGGCGAAGTCGTCGAGGAAATCTATGTGACTCCTGGCGTCCAGCAGGCGCTGGTGCTCGTGCTGGCCGTGGAAATCCACAAGCAGGTTGCCCAGCTCCCGCACCTGGGCGAGAGGCACGCGAGTACCGTTCAGGACAGACTTCGACCGCGCGCCCCTGGTTATCTCGCGTTCCAGCCGGAGCACGCCGCCCAGCGCTTCAGATTCCGGGAGAGCACCCCTGACCTTGGCCAGCATAGCCTTGTCCAATCTGAAGAGCACCTCGACACGGCATGTCTCCTGGCCCTTCCGCACCACCTCATCGGAGACTCTCCCTCCCAACACAAAACCCAGAGCACCCACTATGATCGACTTGCCGGCACCGGTCTCACCCGTGAGGACATTCAAGCCGGGGGCCAGGGCGACCGAGATATCCTCAATGATGGCGTAGTTCTCGACCTTTAGTTCGGCAAGCATGATTACCCGACCTCTCCGGCAGGATTACGACTTGCGTCTGGTGTCGCCCCACTTGAGTTTGCTGCTGAGAACTTCATAGAAAGTCCTGTATCCCGACAGCACCAGCCTCGTTTTTTGCTCGGACCTGGCGAATACGATCCTGTCGCCGGAGAGAAGATCGAAACCCACCTGGCCGTCCACGGTAAGCTTCACCTCCGGCTCGCCATGCACGGAATGGCCGGCCCAGAGATCCACGCTGAGCTCCTGTGCGGGAGCGAGAATCATAGGTCTCACGGCCAGGGTATGAGGGCAAATCGGTGTAGCGATGATCGCCTCCATGACGGGGTTCACTATCGGACCGCCCGCCGACAGCGAATAGGCCGTCGAACCGGTGGGGGTGGACACGATCAGCCCGTCGGCCGTGTAGGTCGTGACATAGCCGCAATCCACGGCGATCTTGATCTCGATCACGCGCGAGAGCGCACCCTTGTTTATAACGATATCATTGAGGGCGGTGACACTCTCTATTTGCTCGCCGTCTCTATAGACTGCTCCATCCACGTTCATGCGGTCCTCATACCTGAAGCCGCCGCTAAGGATCGCCTCGAGCGACTCATACATCTCATCCACCGTAACCTCGGTGAGAAAACCCAGACTTCCGACGTTCACGCCCAGCACGGGTATCATCCTGTCCCCAACAGCCCTGGCCGCCCTGAGCAGCGTGCCATCTCCTCCCACGGCGATGACTATGTCGCTCCCCCCAGCCACCTCGCCGAGCGGTCTGAGGTCGTCGCGCTCGAGGATGCCCGCCAGATCGTTCCAGACCAATGGAGTCACACCCCTGGCCTCGAGCCAGGATGCAAGCCCGGCCACGAGACTGCCGATGTCCGGCTTACGTTTGTTGGCTATTATTCCGCAGTTCTTGATCATGGCTCACCTGCACTTACTCAATGCCGCCTTAACTGTGTCTGCAATCGACACCGCCGAAAGACCGACTTCCGCAAGGAGCGCCGCCCTCGTATCATGCGCGACGAACCGGTCCGGCAACCCTATCATCGAAACAGATGTCGTTATCCCCTTACTCGAAAGAAGCTCACCCACACCACTACCGAAACCGCCGCAGACCGAGTTTTCTTCGACGGTGACCACAAGGTTGACTTCCGACGCTATATTCGCGATGACATCTGTGTCAAGGGGTTTGACGAAACGTGCATTGACTACCCAGCATTCAATGCGTTGCTCTCTCAAGGCCGATGCCGCCTCCAGACACGGATGAACCATCGATCCAATCCCGATGAGGGCAACGTCACCCCCACGCTCGAGGACCTCGGCCTTGCCGATCTCCAGCGGGGTCAGATCCCTATCCAATTGGCCCCCCAACCCATAATCCCTCTGATAGCGAACCGCTATCGGCCCGCCGTCATAGTCGATCATGGTGGCAAGCATGTGGCGGAGTTCGTTCTCATCCTTGGGTGCCATAACAACCATATTCGGAATTCCTCTCAGGTAGCTGAGATCGAGGATCCCGTGATGCGTCGGCCCGTCCTCTCCGACCAGGCCGCCACGATCCACGGCGAAGCAGACATTGAGATTCTGAAGCGCAACATCATGGATTATCTGGTCATAAGCACGCTGGAGGAAAGTGGAATAAACGGCAACCACAGGTTTGACACCTGCCCTTGCCAAGCCCGCACTGAAGGTTACAGCATGTTGCTCTGCAATGCCGACGTCGTAGAATCTCTCGGGAAACCTGGTCTTGAACATCGAGAGCCCCGTGCCGTCAGGCATGGCAGCGGTTATCACCACGAGGTCCTTCCGCTCGGCGGCGAGCTCGGTGATCGTCCTGCCGAATATCTGCGTATAGGACGGGGAATCGGAGCTCTTCTCCAGAACACCTGTTTTCTTATCGAACGAACCTGTACCGTGAAACTTGCTTGCGTCTCTCTCAGCATGAGCGTAGCCTTTACCCTTTTTGGTTATAATGTGCACCAGCTGCGGCCCGTTGAAGTTCTTGATATGATCCAGAACATGAACCAACTGCTCGATGTCGTGGCCGTCAACAGGGCCGTAGTAGCGGAAGCCCAGCTCCTCAAACAGAATTCCGGGCACGACCAGGTTCTTGAGGCTTTCCTTGATACGGCCTCCGATCGACCGCGCCTTGCCTCCAACAGTAGGGATCTTGCCGAGGAGTTCGTAGACATCGGCTTCAAATCTTCTATAGACCGGCGCCGAGATCAGCCTTGTGAGATACTGTGAGAGCGCTCCCACGTTCCTGGATATAGACATCTTGTTGTCATTCAGGATCACTATCAGGTCTTTCTTGAGATGCCCGGCCTGATTGAGGCCCTCGAAGGAAAGGCCACCGGTCAGGGCGCCATCGCCGATTACGGCAACCACATGATAGGCCTTCCCCGTAACGTCCCTGGCGCAGGCCAGGCCGAGCGCGGCGGATATGGATGTGCTGGCGTGGCCCGTACCGAAAGCATCGTGCGGGCTCTCGTCGATTCTCGGGAAACCGCTTACCCCGCCCTTCATCCTCAAGTTCTCGAAACCCTCCTTACGCCCGGTGAGGATCTTGTGGGCGTATGCCTGGTGTCCGACGTCCCAGACTATCTTGTCCTTGGGGGAATCGAAACAGTAGTGGAGGGCAAGCGTGAGCTCAACGACTCCCAGGCTCGGCGCGAGGTGGCCACCGGTTCTGGAGACGACGGAAATTATCTTCTCCCGTATCTCCTGAGCCAGATCACGGAGATTCGCCTGGGATAGTCCCTTCAGATCTTCCGGACCTCTTATCCTCTCAAGAAACGAAGTCGTATCCAACCTCCTCAGAACAACCGCCTGATTACAAGATCGGCCATCGATAACAAAGGTAGAGCACCGGCTCCCATATCCGCAACAGAATCCTTCGCCTCGTCGACAAGGTGTGCGGCCATCTGTTTGGATCTCTCAAGACCGAAAACATCGGGATACGTGGCCTTCTGCTTGCGCTTATCCAGCGATACACCCGCCTTGAGAGTCCCGAAACTACCCTCGGCATCCAGGATGTCATCGGTTATCTGGAAAGCAAGCCCGAGTTTTCGCCCATACTCAGAGACATGTGTGATCAGGATCTCGCCTGCCTCCGCCACCAGAGCTCCGCACCGTCCGGATGCTTCGATCAGGGCCGCGGTCTTGTGCGAATGTATGTATTCGATTGTCTCCGCCCCCACACCACCACCTTCGCTTTCCATATCCACAACCTGTCCCGCCACCATACCATCGCTCCCGATCGCATGCAAGAGATCCTCGAGCACCCCGATCGTCCTTTCGGCTCCCAACACCTTTGCCCCTTCCCTGACCAGCAGATCGACGGCAAGAGTGAGAAGGGCATCTCCCGCCAGCACAGCCATTGCTTCACCGAAGACTTTGTGGTTGGTGGGTATGCCCCTTCTAAGATCGTCATCATCCATACAGGGGAGATCGTCATGGATAAGGGAGTAGGTGTGAACCAGCTCTATTGCGCAGGCCACAGGCATGATGCAGGTGCCTTTACCACCACAGGCCTCGAAGCTCGCCCGGCAGAGTATGGGCCTGAAGCGCTTGCCGCCGCTGAAGACACTGTACCTGATAGACTTGTGGAGGCTTTCCGGATACGCAGTCTCAGGCGGGAGGTAGCCGTCCAGGCCCGCCTCGATTTCCTTCTTACCGGCCTCCATATAGCTTCTGAGATCGAAACTCTTGGTTTTCCGCATGATACTGAATCAATCTTCTCCTGATTCGTCCAGGGGTTCAAGCGTAAAACCCGATTCCCCCGTCCTCACCAGCTTGCTGATCCTTGCCTCGGCCTTGTCCAGTTTCTCCTGGCAGGAATGCGCCAGCTTGACCGCTTCCTCGAACCGACCGAGCGACTCCTCCAGCGGGAGATCACCCTTCTCCAAGTCCGCGACGATCTTCTCTATTCGCTTCATCGCCTGTTCGAAAGTCATCTCACCCATCTACTCCGCCTCCTCGGTACTCTCCACTCTTGACGTCGCACTCCCCCGGAAGAATCTGATCATGAGGCGCTCGCCCACGTCCACCTGCTCGACACCCTTCACAACCACATCGGTATCCGCGAGAAAGACAATCGAATACCCTCTCTCCAACGTGGATAGCGGGCCTAAGGCCTCCACTTTGCCCACAAGGCCCGCGAGCCTCGCCCGTCCCGACTCGATGCGGGCTTCCACCGTCTTCCGGGCTCCTCCCAGGGCCTCATCCAAATCGCGCATTCCGGCTGTCACACGGTCTCTCACCGCTCTCATACCGTAATGCGTATTCAGGCCCTCGATGAAAGTCTTGCTTCTATCGATCCGGCCGGCAAGGGAGGTCCCCGCTCTCCGCAGGAGTCCCTCCAACCGGGTTGCCGCATCCACATAGTCCGCAAGGACGAGCGTCGGGGCAGCAGAAGGAGTGGGAACGCGCGCATCCGCCGCGAAGTCCGCTATGGTGAAATCAATCTCATGGCCAATCGCCGACACCACCGGGATCTCGGATGCCACTATGGCCCTCGCCACAACTTCCTCGTTGAACGCCCAAAGGTCTTCAATCGACCCACCGCCCCTGGCCAGGATGATAACATCGAATCCACCCTCGGCATTCAAGAAATCTACTGCCCCGGCTATTTCTTCCTTGGCTCCTTCACCCTGCACCCTCACAGGGTAAACAACGATCTCCACCCCTGCATGTATGCTCGTCGCGACCCGTATCACGTCCCTGACAGCCGCACCGGTGGGGGACGTGACCACGGCGATCCTCGAAGGAAACCTTGGCAGGTCTTGCTTCAGGGCCTCATCGAAAAGCCCTTCCTTCGCCAGCTTCTCTTTGAGCTTGGCGAAAGCCGCATAGAGCTCGCCCCTGCCCACAGGGAGCAGGTTGCTCACTATCAGCTCGTACTGCCCCTGGCGCTCGTAGACTGTGAGCCGCCCCAGGGCATACATCTTCAGCCCCTCCTCGGGTCTGACGCTCACGCGCCGGGCCGCCCCGCTGAAGAGCACACACCTGATCTGCGCACCCGCATCTTTCAGAGTGAAATACGTGTGGCCGGATGAATGGGCGGTGCAATTAGAGATCTCACCCACTATCCAGATCGAGGGGAATCGCTTTTCGACGAGATGCTTGAGGAAGGAGGTCAGCTCGGTTACGGTGTAGACCTTTTCATCCGGAACGGTTGCATCTATGCCTTGCATCCGCAGCACCTAGCCACCTTAAGGGTATTCTTCAGCAGCATACCGACGGTAAGAGGGCCGACGCCGCCGGGCACAGGTGTTATAAAGGCGGCTTTCTTGAGTATGGTGTCGAAGTCAGCGTCTCCGACAAGACGATATCCTCTCTTGGCCGCCGGATCTTCGACCCTGTTTATGCCTACATCGACAACGGTACATCCGGGCCGGACCATATCGGCCCTGAGAAAACCCGGGCTTCCCAGAGCTGCCACCACAATGTCGGCGTCTCTGGTATGCCGTGCGATATCCGCGGTCCTGGAGTGGCAGATCGTCACCGTGCAGTTTCTGCCTTTGGTTTTCTGCACGAGAAGCGCGGCCAGCGGCTTACCCACAATATTGCTCCTGCCTATTATGACTACATTCGATCCGTCGAGCGGTACCTCGTAGTGATCGAGCATTCGGGCTATGCCTGCAGGTGTACAGGCCACAGTGTAGGGAAATCCCAGCAGAAGCTTGCCCATATTTTCAGGGGCGAACCCATCGACGTCTTTGGCGGGATCCACTGCGCACAAGACAGCATTGGGGTCGATCTCAGGGGGCAGAGGCAGCTGCACCAGAATGCCATGGACCGCCTGATTATGATTGAGATCACCGATTAGCCTTAAGAGATCGCCTTGAGACAGCGACGCCGGAAGTCTGAGGGTGGTCGAGTCTATTCCCACTCGCTTGCAGGCCTTCTCCTTGCTACCCACGTACACCTTCGACGCCGGGTCGTCGCCGACAAGGACAACCGTGAGATTCGGCGTGACACCCTCGGCCCTGAGGCCGGCAGCCTCTTCGGTTACTTCAGCTTCTATCTTCTCAGCCACCGGCTTGCCTTCGAGCAACGTAGCCGTCATCTATAGCTCCCCGTCTCCATAGGACGAATCACACGTGTGATACCGACAGCCTTACGACTCTTGCTTTCAATTGAAATCACAACACCGGACAGCCTTGCGTCCTCTCTGGCCTGATCAAAACGGTTGGGTATACCGGTCAGAAACCTGTTTATGATTGCTTCTTTCTCGATGCCGATTACCGAATCGAATGATCCGGTCATACCGGCATCCGTAATATAGGCGGCGCCACCCGGAAGCACACACTCATCGGCGGTCTGGACGTGCGTATGGCTCCCCACCACCGCGGCCACACGTCCATCGAGGTACCATCCCATCGCGATCTTCTCACTGGTCGCCTCGGCGTGTATGTCAACAATCACAATGGCATCCTGAATCTGTTCGAGCAGCATATCGGCGACCCGAAAAGGGCAGTCTATCGGTCTCATGAAGACCCTACCCTGAAGATTGATAACACCGATCTTAAGATCGTTCCCGGTACGATAGACTCCGCAACCCCTCCCGGGGACACCAGGTGGATAGTTGTGAGGCCTGAGCAGCATGTCCATGGAGTCCAGGAAGGGGACCATTTCCCGCTTATCCCAGATATGATTACCCGAGGTGAGAACGTCTATCCCGCAGGAAAGGAGCTCATCCGCCACTGTCTTGGTCACGCCGAAACCACCCGCCGCGTTCTCGCAGTTGGCAATCGTGAAGTCGATACCGAACTCGCGCTGGAGGCCGGGGAGAAGGCCGGCGACCGCTCTGCGGCCCTGGTGCCCTACGACATCTCCAACGAATAAAACGTTGAGATCTCCCCTATTTTGCATATTCTATGGCTCTTGTCTCACGAATGACCACAACCTTGATCTGTCCGGGATACTCCAGCTCGGTTTCCACCTTGGATGCGATCTCATGTGCCAGTTCCTCGGCCTGGGTATCGCCTATCTCCTTGCTCTCGACCATGATCCTTATCTCGCGCCCGGCCTGGATGGCGAATGCTTTGGCTACACCCTTGAAAGACTCCGCGATCTTCTCCAGTTTCTCCAGTCGTTTGATGTAGCTTTCCAGGGTCTCTCTTCTTGCTCCCGGCCTGGCACTGGAGACGGCGTCGGCCGCCTGAACCAAAACCGAGATGGCCGATTCCGCAACCGAATCACTGTGATGGAACCCGATGGCATGAACAATCTCGGGGTTCTCACCGTACTTCTGGGCCACATCCGAACCAATCTGGGTATGGGTACCCTCGGTTTCATGGTCGATGGCCTTTCCGATATCATGGAGAAGGCCGGCCCGCTTAGACAGCGACGTGTCGAACCCCAGTTCGCCGGCCATGATCCCGGCAAGGTGAGCGACCTCCTTGCTGTGTTGGAGCACATTCTGGCCGTAACTTGTTCTGTACTGAAGCCTGCCCAGCAGCTTGATGAGCTCCGGATGGAGCCCGTGAACCCCAACATCCAGGGATACCTGCTCCCCAACTTCCCTGATTTTCTCATCCATCTCAGCCTGCACCTTGGCAACCACTTCCTCTATTCTCGCAGGGTGGATGCGGCCGTCGACAACAAGCCTCTCGAGGGAGACCTTAGCGATCTCCCGCCGTATGGGATCGAAGCCGGAGAGGATCACCGCTTCGGGCGTGTCGTCGATTATGACGTCTATACCGGTGGAAAGCTCGAAAGACCTTATGTTTCGTCCTTCCCTTCCGATGATACGCCCTTTCATCTCCTCATTGGGCAACGAAACCACCGAGACAGTGGATTCGACCACGTGATCCGCAGCACACCGCTGTATAGCCAGAGTGAGTATCTCCCTACCCTCGCGCTCGGCCTTCCGTTGTGCCTCTTCCCTTATCCGCCGGATTGATTGGGCGGCCTCACGCCTCGCCTCGTCTTCCAGGTTCGAGATGAGAATCTTCTTGGCCTCCTCGGAGGTCATCCCGGCGATGCGCTCCAGGCGCTTGTTCTCCTCATCGATCTTCCGGCTGAGCTCGTGCTCCTTGTCGACGATAGCGCGGTCTCTCGACAGAACATCCTTCTCCCGTCTCCTTATCTCGGATTCCTTCTTATCGAGGATGTCCACCTTACGGTTGAGATTGGCTTCCCTTTCGGAGAACCTCCTCTCAAGCTTGCTCAACTCGGCCTTCCTGGCCTGGGTCTCGCGCTCGAAGTTCTCTTTGGCCTTGTACCACTGGTCCTTGGCCTCCAGGACGGCCTCGCGCTTATGGGTTTCGGCCTCCTTCTTGGCCTCGGAGACGATCTTCTCGGCCATACTCTCCATGCTCATGAGCTTGCTTTCACTTGCCCGCCTTCGAGCATACCAGCCCAGAAGAAACAGCAGCATCCCGACCACAAGACTACCTACGACTATCAATATTGTCTCAAGCATCTGCCAGCACCTCCCCTGCGGCTTCTGCAATAACGCGAAGCCGCACTACACTAACGCCGGGAGAGTAATCTCACAGGTAAAACATGGAGGACTACAGTTCGGTAAGGGAGGAGACGTCAGGTGCGTAAAGCACACGATATCAAGGGACTATCTCCTCCAGCTTGCGCCGCATCCTATTCGCTGCTGATTCAATATCTTCTTGCATCTTCCGCTTCTCAGCACGTTCTCTGAAAAGCTCGTCGGCGATATTCAAAGCAGCTAGTATACCAATCTTGGCGAGAGAACCTACAGGCGCCCCTTTCGCAACATCCTTCATTTTGCCGTCTACATATTGCGCAATCTCGGCCACACGATCGGGGTCAGTATCACCTCGTACCTTATATTCTTGTCCGAAAATCTCAACCGTGACACTGCCCTTATCTCCGGACACCTATATATCCCTCCCACCAATTAGCACGTATTGCCTTCCGAACTGCCCCACCACACCCGCTCCCCCTGAGTATAATTACTGCAAAGCCTCAGCTTTTGCAAGCATTGAGGTCACCTTGGATTTCAACAAACCGCACTTCTTCTTATATTCCTTATTCTGAGCAACAAGCTCAGCTGTCCTGTCTCCCTCCTTTTGGCTCTTTTGAATCTCCTTCTCGAGCAATGCCATCTGCTCTGCAAACCTCTTGTTATCCTTTACCAGCTCCCTATTCCCATTCTGAGCAGCCTTGAGGTCATCAACCACGGCTTCGACCTTTGCCGCAAGCAACTCAAGATCGTTTACCATGCAGATACCCCCCTACATCGTTACCGTATGCATCAATTCCCCGTTATCCGGCTCTGATCGTACCGCCGAGTTCACTCTTGAGACCCTTTTCAACTTCGCGCTGCAGGTCATCGACCTCGGTTTCGGTCAACGTACGGCCGGGGTCCCGGAACACGATCCCGTATGCCAGACTCTTCATGCCGGCGGGGATGCGCTCGCCCTCATAGACGTCGAAGATCTCCACTCTTTCTATGAGCGAACCACCGTGAGCCATTATAACATTCCTCACCCGAGATTCCACAACTTCTTTTGGAACCACGACGGCCAGGTCGCGCTTGACGGCCGGAAACCTCTGGAGTCCACTGTATTTCCTGGCCCGCACGGCCGGATGCACAAGTGGTTCGAAATCGATTTCGGCCACATAGAGCTTCCGGCGGGATCCAGCCGCCTCGGACACTTGAGGGGTAATCTCACCCAGGTATCCTATCTCCCGGCTCTCACCACCCAGATCGAGACTCACAATCGCACTCCTGCCGGGATGCAGCACACCGCGCCTGTCCGGCGTGAAGGACAACCGGATATCCAGGAAGGCGGCTATCCCCTCCAGAATCCCTTTAAGATCGTAGAAATCGACCTCGCGTGTTTCGGCATACCAGGCCCGGGCCTGCCGCATGCCGGACAATCCTAATGCGAGGTGATAGGACTCCCCGTAATCCTCATCCATCCGGAAATAGGTCTTCCCGATCTCGAAGAACGCGATCGTCTCCTGGCCTTGCCTCTCGTTCGTGACAAGGACCTTTATCATCCCGGGAAGCAGGCTGGGCCTCAGAATCGAGTTCTGAATACCTACGGGGTTCCTGATTTCCACGGTAGCCCTTCCGGCCAGTCCGAGGGCTTCCACGGTCTCAGGCCCGAGCATCGGATCGGTGACAGCCTCGGTCAACCCTATTCCGGTGAGTCTTTCCCTAACCCTCCGGCTCAATTCCATCTCAAACGGATAGCCCGCATAGGACCGGCAGTTACAGCTGACGACTGCATCTATGCGCTCGTACCCATACATTCTGGCTACCTCTTCAGCGATATCGGCCTCGCACTCTATATCACCCCTTCTGGTGGGCACAACCACTTCCAGGTCCTTTCCCGGTGAGACAAGAAATCCCAGCCGTTCAAGGTAGTCCAAGATTTCCTGCTCGGGTATCGACGTGCCCAGGAGTTTGTTGATCCGTTTAGGGTTGGCAAAGATGTGAGTAGGCGGATTTGGCTTTGGATACACATCGATCAAGCCCCGCGAAACCGTGCACTTCGTCTCGGTCTGTATCAGGGCCGCGGTCCTGGCCAGCACATAAAGCACCGCACCCACGTCCACCGCTCTGGCAAAGCGATAAGCGGCCTCTGATTCTATTCCCAGCCTCTTGGATGTTTTCCATACGGAGGACCTGTCGAAAGAGGCCCCTTCTATGAGAACCCGCTTCGTCGCGCTGGTGACCTCCGAGTCGACCCCTCCGATCACGCCCGCTATTGCCACAGCCTTTTCGGCATCCGCGATGACCAGGTCGTCCGGGGTCAGTTTGTATTCGTTTCCGTCTATCGCTGTAATCGCCTCTCCGTCGCCCGCCCACCGCACGACGATCCGGGCCCCCACGAGTCTATCGAGGTCGAAGGCGTGGAGGGGATGGCCGGTCTCGAAAAGAACAAGATTGGTGGCATCCACAACATTGTTGATCGGACGCATGCCCGCCAGCCGGAGTCGCGCCCTGACATCGGCAGGCGATCCTTCGACCTCGATGTCCTCAAGAACCGCCGCACCGTACCGCTGGCATCCTTCCGGGTCCTCTATCTTCACTGAGGCAAGCTCGGCCGACGGCCTCCCGTTTTCATAGACACCGGGCTCGGGTATGATAAGTTCCTTTCCGAACACGGCGGCGAGTTCGCGTGCAACCCCGATCAGGCCGAGGCAATCACCCCGATTCGGTGTCACCTCCATCTCGATCACAGGTTGGTTAAGGGCTAAAGCCTTCACCATATGAGTACCCGGGGCGATATAGGAATCCAGAGCCAGCAGCCGGTCCCTGGAGTCATCCAGCCAGGCCTCCCAGCTGGAGCAGAGAATGCATTGTGAGGTAATCCCCGAGATCTCCGCAGTTT
>JALGWN010000042.1 GCA_025774115.1 bacterium | reverse complement strand
CTCTTATAGTCGCCCTCGAAGTTGAGATTCAACCCGCTACCTATGGGAAGGCGCAATCCCAGGAAACCGCCCACATTACTCTTTTCCTGGAAATCCTGTGACAACAATCCGGCCGGTGGAGGCAATTCAAACTCACCGGATGCTTTGACCCAATAGGCGAAAACGCCGCCATAGAGCATGCCCGCCGCGCCAACCGGGTAGTTCACTCCCAGGCCGAAGTTCATGTCGTAGGCACCGGTGAACTCGACACAGACGGCCATAGGGTTCCCGCCGAAGCTCGCATCGAGCTCGTCGTCATCCGTCGAATATCTGTTGTACTGGAAGAACGGACCTACCTGAAAGGTCTCTGTCCCGTAGATCAGGCCTCTGAGTCCGATCCCGAAGTAGAACTTGTAATCTCCCTCGAAATCGACCACCTCATCAGCCATGTCCTCCGGGCCGAGGGCATGTTCCAACATGGCGTCGGAAACGCCGGCCCTGCCATATGCTTCCCAACCGGGCATGAAGCCGTAACTGCCCTGGGCATAGATGTAATTCTGCTTCACATCACCGGGCAACTCTTCACCATCGTCTTCGCCGCCGTCATACTCCCACTGGGAAGTGTAATTAGCATAACCGATACCGGCCGCGAACCCACCCTGAGGGGCGTAGGGTACCGGCGACCCGATCTCATGTACGGCGTAGCCGATGCCTGTCCAGCAGACCAATACGGCGGCCAGAGGTATAAGTAACGAGAGAATCCTCATTTGGATCTGCTCCTTGGTTTGACCCGCGCTGCGTTATTCCGCCCTAATCGATGCCACAGCCACCCATCGGACCATAAGACCTTCGGAAGGCACGGTTAAGCCGTGCCGCTATCACCCCCCTTCGGATAGATGGACTGAAGTAATTTCTTCGTATATGCGTTGCTTCTTCAAATGGTCGGGGCGAGAGGATTTGAACCTCCGACCCCCTGCTCCCAAAGCAGGTGCGCTAACCGGACTGCGCTACGCCCCGCCAAAGCCAGGATACGCCACCGGGGACGGCGTAATCAACAGAATTTACACAAGGTTGGATTGCCTGTCAAGCGCCGCCGGCTGCGCTCAGGCTTTGGGGCTGGGTGCGAGAAGCCGAAGAAACGGCTTTATGGCGGTGAAAGCGTGGGCCCGGTGGCTTATCTCGTTTTTGATCTCGGCGTCCAGCTCGGCAACGGTCTTCTTCTGCCGTGGCAGGTAGAAAACAGGGTCGTACCCGAATCCGCCGGCCCCTCGAGGCCGATCGGTTATGAGACCCTTTAGCTCGCCTCGTTGCAGGACCATCTTACCCTTACAACTGACGAGAACCGCGACACACACAAACTTGGCCTTACGATCCTCCTCCGGGACACCATCCAGCATCTTCAGAAGCTTCTCGTTGTTGGCTTCGTAAGATACGGGCTCCCCGGCGAAGCGTGCGGATATGACCCCGGGGGCTCCGTCGAGCGCATCGACCTCCAGCCCTGAATCATCCGCGATCGAGGCCAGCCCGGTGTGCTGCCATACGTGCAGAGCCTTCTTGACAGCGTTCTCCTCGAATGTGGCTCCGTCCTCCTCAACAGGCGGCACATCCGGGAAATCGGCAAGGGACACGAGGTCGACCGGCACGTCAGCCAGGATCCGCTTTATCTCTCGAACCTTGTTCTCATTGCGGGTGGCAAGAAGCAGTTTCGTGCGCTCGGCCAATGTCGATCGCTCCTTTCAAACCCGGTGCCTGACCCCTGGAAAATTGAATTCAATTTTCAAGATCCGACCCCGAGCGTTTCCTGCTGGATGGTGACGAGGTGCTTGATACCCTTCTTGGCCAGGGCAAGCATGCGGTCCATCTGGGTCTTGGTGAAGACCATGCCTTCGGCGGTGCCCTGCACTTCCACGAAGCGGCCCCGTCCCGTCATTACCACATTGAAGTCGACTTCGGCGGCGGAATCCTCATCATAGGGAAGATCGAGCAGGATGGTGCCGGCCACCACGCCTACGCTCGTGGCAGCCACGAAATCGGTGACAGGGACCTCATCCAGCACCTTCCGCGCGACCATCTTCTTGAGGGCGTCATAGAGAGCAATATATGCACCGGTTATGGCAAGTGTCCGGGTGCCCCCATCCGCCTGAATGACGTCGCAGTCAACCACGATCTGCTTCTCGGCAAGCGCGGTGAGATCGACGACCGCACGCAGCGAGCGGCCGATCAGGCGCTGGATCTCCTGGGTCCTTCCGGAGACCTTGCCCCTCACCGATTCCCTGGGGGTCCGTGTGTGAGTGCTCCGGGGAAGCAGTGAGTATTCTGCAGTCACCCAACCCTGGCCTTTCCCGTGGAGGAAGAAAGGCACCCTGTTCTCCACCGTCGCTGCGCAGACTATTCTGGTATCTCCGGCTTCGATCAACGCGGACCCCTCTGCATGCTTGAGATAATCTGTCTTGACCTTGATCTTGCGCATTTCATCGGGCTTGCGCCCGTCATTCCTGTGATACAACTTGAACCTCCTAAGCCGAATTCAGATACCTTGAAGCTCAACCTCTTCGAATTCCGAATTGACAACCTTTATTCGAGGGACCGCAAACCCGAGGAACCGTTCGATCTGAAGCCTCAGATTCAGATGCATATCGCTCACATATAGCTCGGCCTGGGGGCCTATGAGGGAGGAGGCCAACATCCCTTTACCACTGAGAACTTCCTTCACTTCCCTGGCGGTCTCTTCCGCCGAATCAACCAGAACCACACCGGGTCGGACCACCTGCTCCAGCACACCCTTAAGCAGCGGGTAGTGGGTGCAGCCTAAGATCAAGGCATCCACTTCGCATGCCGCCAGATGCTCGAGGTAGTGCTGCGCGACTTCCAGTGTGACCGGATGGTCTACCCAGCCCTCCTCTATTAGAGGTACGAAGAGCGGGCATGCCTTGGAGAAAACTTTCGCTTCGGGTTTTCTCGACTGGACGGCCTCCAGGTAGGCTCCGCTCTGGATCGTGGCGCGGGTCCCTATGACCCCTATCTTGTTGTTCCGGGTTACCCGCAGAGCCGCCTCGGCACCGGGCTCCACAACTCCCACCACGGGTATATCCACCATCGATCGGATGACCGGGAGACTATAGGCGCTGGCGGTATTGCAGGCGACCACGATCAGCTTGGGGTTCTTGGTCATAAGAAACCGGACGATTTCCTGTGAGAACCGGGTCACCGTCTCCTTGGACTTGGTGCCATAAGGCAGCCGGGCGGTGTCGCCGAAATAGACAATACTCTCCCTGGGGACGCGCCTGCTTATGGCATCGAGCACGGTGAGGCCGCCGATACCCGAATCAAACATGCCGAGTGGTCGCACTTCGACCAATCCACCTACCTCCATTCCTGCGGCCGGAGCGGTCCTGCTATCGAAATATGACCTCCGAGGCTCTCGATCTCCTCACCTTCAACGAGAATGCGGACCGCTTCCACCTGAGACAAATTCGCACAGACCGTCTGGACAAGCGAAGATATCAGGATATATTCAGTGGTCGATCCTCCACTGAAATCATCGACCAGCTCGCTGGAAAAATTGATGACAGCCGTCTTCTCGTGTATGAACACGCCACGGAGTCTGACCGAGGCCGGGATCGTCCCGACACCACCTTCGCGGGGACCGCCGACGAGTGCCTCAACCAGGTTACGCAGGTTGTCGAGCGCCTTGTCTCGTGAGGGTATCTTCCGATACTCCGGCACAAGCGAGGAGCCGTCGGCGGAGCCGTAATAGAGGGTCACCGTCCGCACCCTTTCCGTTTCAAGGGCCTCTTCCGGAGGGGGTGGCGCTCCCAGGCGCCCGCGAACGAGCCAGAAAACCGCCGCTGCGACAACAACCGCAACCAGTATTACTATCAATCGTTTCAAGATGCTTACCTTCCGTAGTCAGCCTTGAATCTCAAGATGGCCTCGAGGACGGCATCGGCCACCGTCTCCTGGAAAGCCTCGTCCTTGAGCAGCGCCTCTTCCCGGGGATTGGTTATGAAGGCCGCCTCCACGAGAACGGCTGGAAGATACACACCGGCGAGCACCACGAAACCGGCCTGCTTGACGCCCCGGTTCTTCAGGGTCAGGCACTCGTGCATCTCCTCATTGACGATCTGGGCAAGGTGGCTGCTCTCCACCACGAACTCGTTCTGGGCGGTATCCCAGAGGATGAAGGCCAACTCGTCGTCTCTCCCGGCCGCCGAGAGCGGCACTATGTCCCGGCCGGCGTTTTCCATGGCCGCCACGGTTCTCGCTTCATCGTCCAGGGCAGGAGACAGGAAATAAACTTCGAACCCGTTGGCCTCGGTGTTTCGATATCCATTGGCGTGCATGCTGATAAAGAGATCCGCGCCGACCGAATTGGCCACCTCGGTCCTGGTCTCAAGATCGACGAAAGTGTCTTCATTCCTTGTGAGTATGGCCTCTATACCTTCGAGCTCCAGCGCCGCTTTGAGCTTCCTGGACACTTCCAGGTTGAATTCCTTCTCCATATACCCGGAAGGCCCCACGCTTCCGAAGTTCTCCCCTCCATGGCCGGGGTCTATGACAACGAGGTCCAATTCCATATGCTCGGGCGAGAACCGTTCGGCCCAGGCCATCTGCCGGGGCGGCCTGAACTCGGGCTGGGGGATGTCCGTTAAGGATCTCCTCCAGACCAGGATGACAATACCGTCGGGACGCCGGCGCGGGTACACCCGGTAGGCCGGGCTACCCTTGGCCAGGGTAACCGTCACTTGGGTCCCGTCGGTCTCCTGGACAGCCTCAACACGCTCAATGAGCCCGCCTTTCGATTCGAAGTCCAGATGCTTTGAGAAAACTCCGCCTCTTATATGAAGCCGCACTTTGCCGTCCTTCGCAGGATAGAGATCGTAGCTGAGCATGCCTATGGTCTCGATGGTGGCACTCACCCGCTCCCTGGCGGCCCGAACCTTGATATCGATGATATTCGGGGCCGGGAGTCCCACCATGATGGTGCGCCTTCGTTCGTCCCACCTGAGGTTTCGCCCGAACGCCGGGGCCAGTGTCTGTTCTATCGTGGGAAGGGTCAGATAGACCTCATCGCCGTCCCGCAGGGTAGCTTCGCCTGCCGCTATCGTCTCGCCATCCCGCACCCAGACCGTACCCCCGATCAGGATCTGAAGCGTATGGATATCATCCCTCAGCATCACTTCCTGCTCGGTCCAATCCACGGCGACCTCAAGCCCGAGGAGTCTCGATACCTGCGAGATCGATAGGTAAGTGTGACCGCCTCTTTCCAGGAGGTCTATTTCTTCGGAAGGCCGGCCGTCGGAGTAACGCACCCCGGCCGTTCCCGCGAGGCAAGCCCCTGCGAGGCCCAAGGTGAGTAGGACGGTGAGACAGATCTTCATATGCGCTGCTATCCCCCTATCGATACATCGACAGCACGTGCTCCGGCTCAAGCCAATTTGTCCCGGCGGGCCTCCCGCCTGCGCATCTCCCTCTCGGCATCCCGCTTGGCGATATCCTGCCGCTTATCCCTCTTCGGTTTGCCCTTTGCCAGGGCAAGTTCCACCTTAACCCTGCCCCGTACCAGGTAAACTCTCACGGGAACAAGCGTGAGCCCCTTCTCGGCCACCTTACCTGTCAACCGCCGGATCTCCGATCGGCGAAGCAGGAGCTTTCGCTTGCGTTTGGGATCCGGCAGAAAGTGCCCACTCTTCTCATAGGGGCTTATATGCATGTTGACAAGAAAAGCCTCTCCAGCCTCGATCATCGCGTAGGAATCCTGCAGACTCACCTTACCCTGCCTTACGGATTTCACCTCGCTCCCGACAAGTACGATGCCCGCCTCCAGTCTAGCCATGAGGAAGTAGTCATGCCTTGCCTTCCTGTTCACATAGACGTTCTTCTCCTCGGATTCCGGACTCCGGGGATCCGGGCTTTGAGATTTCTTTTTACTAGCCATATGCCTGCCGGAGGGGGATTTCTTGCCTTGATCTTCGCTCGAACACCACTATTCGATCGAAACCCGCGTCTCTTGCAGAGTCTGAACATGCCTCGAGCCCATAGCCCACCTGATCGGGCTTGTGAGCATCGGAACCCGTCGTTATATCTGCAAGACCCGCGTCCCTGGCTGCTTTCAGTATGTCCGGGCTGGGAAACGGCCATCTGAGCCCTTCTCTCAAGCCCCCGCTGTTTATCTCCAGTGACAGTCCACGCCCCACCATTTCCTCCAGTAGAGGTTCGACCAGCCCTCTGTGAGCAACGTTAAGAGGTTCGCCGTAAAAGTCAAGCCCACACCTCTTATAGATATCCAGATGGGCTATGCAGTCAAAAAGGCCCGAGCGAATCGCCTCTCCCAGATCATGATAGTAAACCTCACAAACCTCCCTCGGACTCTTCTGTGAAAAGTAGTCGGTACTCTCCCGGGCGGAGACTATGTCCACGCCATCCAACGTATGGACACCACCAAGAATAAAATCGAAATCGAAAGCGCTGAGCACCGGCTCTATCATACCCTCGATGCCGGGTGTAAAGCCTATCTCGAGACCGCACCGAACGGCCAGTCCGCGCCCCTTAAAGGCATCCGAGGATTTCCTCACCTCCTCCACGTACGATCCCAGCCAGTCGGAGGTGACCTCAACTATGTCCCCCCTGAGCCGCACCCTGCCGTCGTGGTGTCGCCTAAGTGGGTCGAGATCGCAATGGGTCGTGAAACATATCTCCTTGAGGCCTTTCTCAAGGGCTTGTTCGGCGAACTCGGCCACCGATCCACCGGCGTCGACCGAGTAGTCACAGTGAACATGATAATCGACCATGGGCTTATTCGATCCCTCAAACATGATTGTTGATGACGATGGCGGTTGACAATGTTGCCAGTTTACAATAGGATTATCAACAGAAATCGGGCGTGGTGCCGAAGTGGCGGAACTGGTAGACGCGCTGCGTTCAGGGCGCAGTGGGGTTTATCCTCGTAGGGGTTCGACTCCCCTCTTCGGCACTCCATTACCTGCTTAGAGTCTGCTTCGCTTCAATCCTCAAGTTCAAACCTGTTATTGCCGACCCATAAGACAGAGTCAAATCGGGTTGAGCGAACCTTTGTAGATTCTCGTTTGGGAAGCGGGAAGGCGGATAGAGATCATCGAATCGGCGAACCCGCTTCCGGTCGATGCGGCCGTTACAGCCCTACGGCAGTCCCTGTTCAGCCCCGCGAAGTGATCCGTCGCGCCACTCCGGCAAGGATAGCTGTGCCCATAGCCATCCCTGCGATGAAAACCTCCCAAGGGAATCTTACAGGCATGCCTCCGCCATAGACGGAGCCGTGATTCAAGGCAAAGGACAGGAATACCACTAAACCGCCGCCTATCGCAATGGCCCACTCCGCGGCCCGTATGGCAATAACCTCAGAGGCCCCCCTGTGAAGGTAATAAAGCAGACCGGCTGCGATAAGGAGCACCGAGACCAGCATAGGCGCAAGCACAGGGCCCGTCCAGATAACCGGTATGAGAAAGAGCAGGTCCCAGGTGAGAAAGGAGTCCGGCCAGGAAAGTGTTACCCGGAGGAAAAGGTAGTAGGCCAGATCCCACACGCCGAAGAGGATCATGAAACAGGCCAGCCTTCCGCGTCTTGTCGCCTCGACCAGGAAGGCAACCGCTAGAAGCATCACTATGGTGGCTCCCTCCCGGCCCAGCTCGACGGCGGCGTGGTGAAGATCCATGGCCTTGATTGGAAAGCTGAAGCCTTGAGGATAGAAGACAGCCCTAAGATAGACTACGACCGCGGCTTCCAGATAACCCATGGCCAGGGCGAACACAATCAAGAGGAGAACCTTCTTTCTCATCAATCGCTCCTTCCCTTCTCAATCGATATCTTGCCATACCGCCGAGCTTTATTATAATTGGTTCGAGGGCCGAAGCAAGGAGTATGCTCTTGAAATGGGTTCTCATGATGTCATGTGCCGTGTGTGTAGCGTGTCTTGCCTTCGGTTGTTTCTCATACAGTCTCTCCGAGGAGGAACGGCCGATCGCCGAGGGCCGCCTGCGCGAACTGGTGCATTCCCATCCTGACTCGGCGCTGCTTCACGCTCGCCTGGCCTCGGTGTATTTCGCCAAAGGCACGGTCGAGGGAAGATCTCGTGCGACCAAACACCTCAAGAGGGCTCTGAGGATCGACCCTTCCGACAACCGGTTTCATCTACTCCTTGCGGAGGTCTATTTCGAAGCCACCTTCTGGACCCGCGGCGTCAAGGAGCTCGGGCACATCCTCGAGACCGAGCCCGGTAACGGCGACGCCCGCTTCCGCCTGGGGCGAGCATACCTGGAGAAAGCCCTTGAGGAATGGCGGGAGGATTGCTTCGAGCGCTCCAGCGGTGAGCTCTCGCTGGTTGGAGAGGGGCATCCCGCATTCTGCAGAGCACGCCGCAAGCTCGCTCTCTGCCTCTTCGATCTGGGACAACCGGATTCGGCGGCAACCTTGCTCGAGCGGCTGCCCGAAGACAGCCTTGACACCGATGCTCTCCTGCTACTGGGGATGGCCCTCAATGAGACCAAGGACCCGGCAGGGGCTGACAGGGCATTTGCCCAGGCGCTTGCCAAGATGGACGACGCCCGGAGGGAGCGCTATGTCTCTATCGATCTCATTGCCACACCTGAAGAGCTCGGGGAGATCGCAGACCTGCGGCTCGGCGCCCTGGAATCCGAGAGGGATCTCCTCTGGAGGAGCCGCGATCCCAATCCAGCTACGCGTTTCAATGAGAGGTTCATCGAACATGTCTCCCGTGTGGCCTTCGCCGACTTCCACTTCTCGGTGCCACGACTCGAGAAGCCGGGTAGCGAGACCACGCGGGGTGAGGTTTTCATAAGATACGGCGAGCCTCTGGCCTGGTTCTACGATCCCTTTGGAACCAACATCTTCACCGATGAGGCCATCATGCCTCTTCCCGGCTGGTCGGACCTCGGGGCACGGATAAGATGGGAGCATATCTATGATGAGAGCAATACCTATCGACCACGGTCGGTCCGGGGGGATAGATCCCGATGGGTATGGAGGTACCGGGATTTTGTTCTCGATTTCGAAGATACTTTCATGAACGGTGATTACAGCTTCCCCTACGAGAGGGACTGGAGCGCTTACACCTATGCCCACCTTCAGAGGGTAATACCGGAGATCTACGAATCGCAGATCAAGAAGAGAATGAGGGTCGTCCTGGAAGCCCTCAATCGTCTGGATACGAGTGGGAATCCGATTCTCAAGATCGTCTTTGCATGCGATACCAGGGGGGTCGACTACCAGCCGGATTACGAATGGCCCGAGGGAGAATTCGAAGTACAGATTGCGCTTCTGGATACCACCCATGTCGACATCGCGCGCTCGACTCTGGCAATGAGCCTGACGGCCGATTCCAGCGCTATGTATAGAACCATCTACCCCATGATCGCAAGTTACGACTTCAGGCCCCCTCCCGGCAAGGCTGTTGCAGCCGTTTCGCTTCGATCGGAATCCAACGGCGCGGTGGGTTTCACCACCAGACCCGTCGAGGTCAGAGAGTTCGGCAAGGGTCTCCAGGTGAGTGATATAGAGCTCAGGTTCACCCAGGATGGTCCCACCAATCCATCTCACGTCTATCTCTGGCGCGGCTATGCTCACCTTGCTTTTGATATTTACAATCTCGCTACCGATCGCGTCGGCACCGGGCGCGCGGAAGTGGCATACAGGATAACCAGGAGGCAGAAGAACGCAGGTGTGGCAAGAAGGTTGACCGACTACCTCGGTTTCACATCGCCCGACGGGCGGTCGGCAGGGATAGCCTCCGTCGAGAGCAGTTATGAGTTGCGGTCCCTGGGGGCCTGCAAGTCGGAGACGATAGGAATAGACCTGGCTCCTCTTTCCAGAGGATACTACGACGTCACTCTTACCGTACGGGACCTGCTTAGCGGCGAAGCCGTAAGCGTGAGAACCCGGTTCAGGATCGCCTCGGAGCTTCGGCTATGACAAGGTTGACACACCGGCCCAGCCTTCGCAGATGGCTCATGATATCCCTTCTTCTTCATTCCTGCCTGCTGGCACTGCCGGGCGGGTTCCTGGAAACGGTATTCCCCGCAAGAATCGCACCCATCCCTATAGCAATCACAGATCTGACGCCGGACTTCGAGGATATAGCCATAAGCGTTATCGCGATGTCGGGGCAGCCGACTGCTGCGCCCGCGGAGACATGGGAGCCGCAGGAAGCTGCTGTGGTTGTGCCCGCGGAAGTGCTTCAGCCGTCCCTGCCGGGTACCGGTTCCCCGAAGCCCGGCGGCTACGGTGATTCGGATTCACCTGCGGACACGCGCTTCTTCCCCCCGATTCCGCGCCTGATCGTCCCCCCTGCCTTGGACGATCTCGACGTTTCCACCCTCAATGTCAATATAAGGATCCTCGTCGGGACCGACGGGAGGCCCGTGGAGATAGAACTCCCGGAGTCCCTGGTGGACTCTGAGATAAGAAGGAGACTTATGGCAAGCGTTGGTCGCTTCAGATTCGAACCGGCGCGAAAGGGAGACTTACCCGTTCGATCATGGATAAGTCTCCCTTTACAGCTGGAGGCATCGCCTACCCGATAGCCCGGACTATTCATAAACCTCGTTGCCAGGTGACGGAGATGCCGGTGACGGCAAGGAAGACAAGCGAGCCGACCGGAGGCGTATTCGGAGCATCCATCGAGGATCGGCGAGCAAGTGCGTCGTCGCCTGAGCTATGACGTCACAAGTACGCCACCGCAGTAGAGGGCTTGTGAATAATCCGGGCCAGGCTATTTTTCAATATCCATTTCGTGTTCTGCGGCTTCGATTATCTCGCGGGCCCGGTCCTCGTCTTCCTCGCTTACCCGGACTACAATGCCACCATCCCGATCGGCTGCCCCGGAGGCGCCATCGACGTCCGGCCCCGACACCTGGAACGCCGGTATGCCTTCGGATTCCAGCAGGCTTATTACACGGTCAGCCTGTCTCCCATCATCGCAGCCATAAACCGCCGCCAACGATTCGCCGGAGACCGGATTGGCATCAACATCGGCGTCACCCACCACCTCTTCATCGCAGTAAGGGCAGACATCTCCCCGCAGCCTGCGTCCGCAGGTCGGACACTCGTTCATGTCGGCACTCCTTATCGCTCCATCCTATTCTGCGACGAAAGCCCGACCTTAGTCAACCACTTCGTAGTCGGCATCTACAGCCTCGTCACCGGCCTCACCGGATTTATCCTGAGCAGGCCCGCTGCCGGCCGGACCTGCGGCGCCGGCACCGCCGGCATCTCCGCCGGTGCCGGCCGAGGCTTTCTCATACATGGTCTTGGCTGCTTCACCCCAGACACCCATCAGAGCCTCGGTACTGGACTTTATCTCACCGACGTCGGAGCCTTTGAGGGCCTCCTTGACGCGCCCGATCCCGGCCTCGACCTTACTGCGATCGTCGGCCGTCAGCTTAGCACCCATCTCTTTGAGGTTCTTCTCGGTCTCGTAGGCAAGCTGGTCCGCCTTGTTCCTCACCTCCACCTCCTCCCGTCTCAGCTTGTCCTCGGAGGTATGGGCCTGAGCGTCTTTGACCATCTTCTTGATCTCTTCCTCACCGAGTCCGCTCGAAGATTCGATACGAATGGACTGAGCCTTGCCGGTCGTCATGTCTTTGGCCGACACATTGAGAATGCCGTTGGCGTCGATATCGAAGGCGACTTCGATCTGCGGCACACCTCTCGGTGCCGCCGGAATTCCCGGGAGCTGGAACCTGCCGATGGTCTTGTTGTCACGAGCCATCTCCCTCTCGCCTTGAAGAACATGAACGTCGACCTGCGTCTGGTTGTCGTCGGCCGTCGTGAAGATCTCAGACTTCTTCGTCGGGATGGTGGTATTTCGTTCAATCAGCCTGGTGAATACACTGCCCTTGGTCTCGATTCCCAGGGAAAGCGGTGTGACATCCAGCAGAAGAACGTCTCTCACCTCACCACCCAGAACACCACCCTGGATTGCAGCACCGACAGCGACCACCTCGTCGGGATTCACACCCTTGTGGGGGTCCTTTCCGAATATCGTCTTGACTACTTCCTGAACCTTGGGCATCCTGATCTGCCCACCGACCAGAATCACCTCATCGATTTCGGAAGCAGCGAGTCCGGCATCCTTGAGTGCCTGCTGACAGGGTCCGACCGTCCGCTGAACCAGCTGGTCCACCAGCTGCTCGAGCTTGGACCGGGTCAGAGTGATGTGGAGGTGCTTGGGCCCGGCGGCATCCGCTGTTATGAACGGGAGGTTTATCGCAGTCTCTTGGGCGGATGACAGCTCACACTTGGCTCTCTCAGCCGCCTCCTTGAGCCGCTGGAGGGCCATGGCATCCTTCCTGAGATCGATGCCCTGATCCTTCTTGAACTCATCAGCCAACCAGTCGATCACCCGCTGATCGAAGTCATCTCCGCCGAGATGGGTATCCCCATTGGTCGCCTTGACTTCGAAGACACCGTCTCCGATCTCCAGAATGGAGATGTCGAAAGTTCCGCCACCCAGATCGAAGACCGCGATCTTCTCGTCTTTCTTCTTGTCCAGACCGTATGCCAGAGAAGCGGCAGTGGGCTCGTTTATGATCCGCTTTACATTAAGCCCGGCGATCCTGCCGGCATCCTTGGTCGCCTGTCTCTGGCTATCATTGAAATAGGCGGGTACCGTTACGACCGCATCGGTAACCTTCTCCCCCAGGTAGTCCTCAGCCGTTTGCTTCATCTTCTGAAGCACCATCGCCGAGATCTCCGGCGGGGAGTACTCCTTACCGGCCGCCTTGACCCTGGCATCCCCGTTCGGACCTCTGACCACCTCGAAGGGCGCTTCACCCATCTCCGACTGGACTTCATCATACTTGCGCCCCATGAAGCGCTTGATCGAATAGACCGTGTTGGTGGGATTGGTTATAGCCTGCCGTTTGGCGGTTAGTCCCACCAACCGCTCGCCGCTCTTGGTGAAAGCCACCACCGAGGGCGTCACCCGCGCACCCTCCTGATTAGTGATCACTACCGGTTCCCCACCTTCCATCACGGCCACACAGGAATTCGTAGTCCCCAAGTCGATTCCTATGATCTTGCTCATTTATATCTCCTCCTTCAGGAAGGGCATCCATGTGCCCTTACATAGCCTTAACCCCATGCTGATACATTGTACACACGAAAAGGATTGCAATTGGTATGCCACAGGGCAAGACTGCGTCAGGATACTCTGTAAACCTATATATTACAGAGTGTTATGGTTTTCCATGGGGCCGAGGTTGATTCATCGTATGCAATACACGGATGCCAATATGGCAGTCCTGACGGCCAGAAAAGACCAAGCAATGCCATAACGGCATAAATGGGGTCAGGTCGTCTCTTGACGCTTCTCGCTGAGAGCAGCGTCAAGAGACGACCTGACCCCCTCTGCACTTATTTGGGCAGCCCCACATACCTCACGAAAGGATAGCAGGGTAGAATTACAAACTCGGCATCGAGCTCCTGGCGGAGCCGGCGTGCCCCTTCTATACAGTCAAATGGGATAGCTAGGTATGCGGTGCCACGTCCTGCCGACAGGTGGGTGAGCTGCTCCTGGGTCTCGGGAAGGTCTATGGTAGACTCGGTCTCTACCTCTATCAGGCGCAGGTCCTCGCCGCGCCGAGCCTCAATATCAGGCGTGAACCCACCCACTGAGGCGGGCTTCTTGCGCAACCCCCCCACATGGTCCGCGTTGACTGTAAAGCCTTCTTTCTCAAGGGAATCCACAAGCACGTTGATCATTAGGTAATGCAGGGATTCCTCCTGGTGATCACGTTCTGTCATGTGCTGGGTTTGCCAACCCCTCCTGTTTCAGACTGTAACTTCGGTAAGAACATCTTTCAGAAGGCCAGTGTCCAGGAGCTGACCTTCGTCAGCCAGTACCACCGCCCGATTCATCGCATTCTTGAGTTCGTGGATGTTGCCCTCCCAGGCATGACGCATGAGAAAGAACTGGGCATCATCACTCAACCCCCCAATATCCTTGCACTCGCGGTGGGAGTATAGATCCACGAAGTACTTGGCCAGGGTGACAATGTCGTTTCCACGCTGCCTGAGCGGGGGAATGTCAACTGTTATGACTGAGGCACGCAAGTAAAGCTGGCTTAGGTACCTGCCCTTGAGAGCCTCCTGTCGAAGATCCCGATGGCTCGAGAAGATCAGTCTGTTCAAGACCCATCCTGAACCGTTCCCATTTCTCGTGCGACCTTCTCTCCCGTCAAGATAGGCCAAGAGTCTCCTCTGGCCTACGGAGATGAGCAGATCAATGCCTCTCACATAAACGGTCCCGCTTTCCGACTCCAAAGCCTCCAGTTTTCCGGTCAGATCCCCCACACCCTCATCGTTTGGCATGCAGAAGAGAGTATGAAAGGTCCCGGTACCGAAAGGGGAGCTCTCGTGCATTCTCCTGGCCAAAAAGGCTTTCCCAACACCGCTCTCGCCAACCAGGAGCACATTGGCCCTGCATGCCGCTGCTTGGAGTATCAGTCGGACTACCGGCTTCATCGCCGGGTCTTCACTTATCGACACCACCACCTCCATCCCCCCTCTCACCAACGCCGGCATCTTAGCCCCTGGGCTCAGATCAAACTCTACTGTCAGAGCGCCAACTGGAATGCCATGGCCATCAGGATCATCCCGAAATCGCCAAGTATGCCGGCCGTTGGTTCAAGGGATTTACACCCGGGCGGAATGTCTACCGGATCGCCCGGATTGCTTGGTGGATCGTCGCCGTCAGCACAGCACGGCGCCACTACACCCATCCACGTTATTAGAAAGAGCGCAAGGACCGCCCACATCAGAAACTGCCTGTTGAACTTAGCCATTCTCCTCTCCCTTCGCACCTGCCCATCACCGATCGCCGCACCTATACATTGCAAGCACCGTTCCAACCATCAATGTTTCACATAACGGCAACTACTTACTATACCGTTAGTTAAGATGAGATTCCGTAGAGATGACGATCTATGTCGGGTCGCCTTCGTACGTATGTACGACACAATCAGGTTTTTACGCCCCTTCTCGGTCGCAAGACGCAGGGAACGGCTTCGGCGTGCGGTCGCCTCAAGTATAATCGATTGATCTAAAGCAAGTTAATCTAGCTACATGGTCTTGTGGGAATGAAGGGGGATAATCGCCGAGGCTTCGGACGATCGTACGAACCGTACGAAAGTACGACGCCCTGAGGTAGTCATCGGCACTCGTCGATCTCGATGCCGTAGCGCTTCATTTTCTTGCGAAGCGTGCTCTCATGTATACCCAAAATGCGGGCAGCCTGCGTCTTTACACCCCGGGATTGGCGGAGGGCCTTGACGATCAAATGCTTCTCAAAGGCTTGAACTTGCTCTCCGAGAGATCCAAGACCCAGGTCGGGCGAGGTGTGCATATCCTGATCCCTCAGCTCGTCAAGCATTTCGGCCGGCAGGTGCTCGGGAAGGATCTCATCAGCGTCCGCAACGGTTACCGCGTGCTCGATATACTT
>JALGWN010000183.1 GCA_025774115.1 bacterium | reverse complement strand
ATCGCACTCGTCAACGTGGTCTTACCATGATCGATATGACCTATCGTGCCCACATTAAGGTGAGGCTTCGTCCTGTTAAACTTCTCCTTGGCCATCTCTGTCCCTCCTCAGTCCACTCTTAGGCGTTTGCTTTTGGAGCCCACGACCGGATTCGAACCGGTGACCCTTTGCTTACCATGCAAATGCTCTACCAACTGAGCTACGCGGGCATCAATCTAACGTGTTCGCCTCTCCCCACGGAGAACACCACCCGATAAAGTCCGGTAGCATGGAGCGGGAAACGGGACTCGAACCCGCGACCCTCAGCTTGGAAGGCTGATGCTCTACCAACTGAGCTATTCCCGCACGCAACAGCTATCAGGCTGCTGAAAAACACTCATCTGCTACGGCGCGTCTCGGGAAAGAAAGGCACACAATACTCATTTCCCTGTGCCTTGCATGTTGGCGTCCTTGACCAGCCTGGAATATTCGGTTTTTTCAACAGTCCCACTATGCTTCGGTCTTAGGTCTCAGCCTTCCTACTGGTGGGGAGGGGAGGATTCGAACCTCCGAAGGCTTCGCCGACAGATTTACAGTCTGTTCCCTTTGACCACTCGGGAACCTCCCCACAATCCGATATTCGATTTTGCAGCGTCGGGCTCGGCGCCTGGCAGAAGTCATCCTGGAGCTGGCGAAGGGATTTGAACCCCCAACCTCCTCATTACAAGTGAGATGCTCTACCGTTGAGCTACGCCAGCAGCTGCCCAATCTTCCTTTTGTCGCAGATCTGAAAATGATCTGCTAAAAAACGTATAAATCCCCTTCAGACCGCCGCATCACTTTTTCGCGCCGGTTGAAAGGGTATTCTCTACCTGTCCTTATTGCCTGAAGAACATAAGGGGTTACAGCAAGGTTGTCAAGGATTTTCTAGCAGGAAAAGCGAATCGACCGGCCTGAGCCCGAAAGCCGGGCTAAAAGGCGCCGACCTTCATGGTAAAGACCCAATTTACGCCGCTTTGGTCTTCGTCGGTGATTTCGGCGAAGTCCGTACCGTTAACGTGACGGTATCCCACACCCAGATCGAGCCGCCAGTTCCTGGTGATATTGAATTCCAGGTTAAGCTCCGGCTCCACCACGAAGAAGGTATCCGAGTCCTCCTCGCTCTCCGGGTCGACATAGCCGCCAACGAACTGTGTCTGGCCGGCACCCACGAGCACAGGCACCGAAATATGAAAAACCGCATGGGGCTTGAAGGTATATTCCAGAAACAGCCCGCCATAGGCTATCTCCAGGCCCTCCAACCCGGTCGGACCCTCGGGAGCGGGCTTGACCACGGTACCATAGCCACCCACACCGGCACTAAAGGCATGGTTGACGATCATTGCGACCCGTCCCCCCACAAGGACACCGGATTCATCCTTCACGTCAATGTACCTGGCTGTCACAGCTATGAAACCCCCGACTTCCGTCTGATCGGATATGAGCGTCTTATCATATCCATAGGCGGATGCAAAGACCAGGCAGACCAAAAGCAGCGTCAGTGATATCGTCTTCATTTGAGATCAGCCCTCCTGAGTACTTCCTCCCGGCAGCTTCATCATGTATCCGCCGGTCCCCCCGCCGGCCCGGTATCTCTCATCTCGCTGCCAGTCCTGTATTGTCTTCTGTGCCGATGCCGTCCTTATCGGCGGCTGCGCACATTATAATGATACCTTTCCCTACTGTCCAACCCAAAAAGCGGTGTCAGGCTTGCATACTTGCACTCTCAGAAATCTGAGAGTGCAAGTATGCAAGCCTGACACCGCCTAGCGTAGCGACTGGAGCATCCGGCGGGCCTGCTGGTTGGCGGGGTCGATTTCAAGGATCGACTCCATCTCGCGGCGGGCCTTGCCCTTCTCTCCAAGTGCCACATAAACCCCGGCGAGATCGAACCTGGCCGGAAGAAAGGTCTCGTCCAGATCGACGGCCTTCTTGAGATTGGCCTCGGCCGCCTCGAGATCGCCCGTCTGGCAGTATATAAGGCCCAGATTGATGTATATCAAATTGAGATCATCAGGATGATCAAGCCCTTTCTCGAGCTCCAGCCTCGCTTCATCCAGGCGCCCCTCAGCCGCCAGGGTGATGGCAAGGCTGACCCTTGCTCGGTTAAAACCGGGTGCATGCCTGAGGGCCTCGCGGAAGCAGACGATGGCGCTGTCCGGGTCCTGCATCCCCTTATGGGCTTGCCCGAGGAGATACCAGGCATCGAGAAGGCCGGGGTTTATCTCCAGGGCCTTGCCCGCCTGTATCTTAGCATGCTTGAGATTGCCTCGCCTGAGATACTCGTTGGCAAGGTTGACGCGGGCCTCGTCGTGGTCACCCCTAAGGTCAACAGATCGCTTGAAGGTGGCGAACGCCTCATCATAGAGCCCCCGCTTGTCCGCAATAACCCCGAGGTTGAAGTATGCCTCACTGTTTCCGGATTCCTGGGCGAGCACCAACAGGGCGGCGCGTTCCGCATCGTTGAGCCTGTTGAGGTTGATGTAGCATATGCCGAGCAGATTGCGGGCATCGACGAATTCGGGGTGCTTTTCGACCACACCCTCCAGCATAGAGACCGCCTCGGCGAACTGCCCCTTGTGTACGAGAGCATTGGCCATGGATGTCAGCACCTGGGGGTTGTCGGGCTCATCCCGGAGCATTTCCCGCCATATCTCGATCGCTTTATCGAACTCACCCTTGCTGAAGTAGGATCCGGCAAGCCGGTCGACATCGGCGCTCCCGCCACCCACGTAGCCGAGAGCCCGAAGGCGCTCCAGCATCGCCGCTTCTTCATCCTCACGTCTCACTGCCTGGGCCACTTCGGTCCTCGCCCCGTAGGTATCTATCCTCTCTATCGCGGAGGAGGAGGCGAGCCAACCTTCATTAAGCGCCTCTTTGAGCACCTTGCCCGGCATGTCCTCGGCCGCCGGGAGGCCGAGGAGCCTTAAGACGGTCGGGGCAACATCCAGGACACTCGCGTCTCTTATCACCTTCCCCTTGTTGACGCGATGTCCATGCAAGGCTATCGCTCCTGATATCCGGTGCCATTTTACGGCCTGGCCTCCCCCTATGGCCGATGGGCCCGACGGCCTGATGTCGCCGCTCTTGAAGCCGTGGTCGGAGATCATGATAAGGGTAGTCTCTTCATCTATGAGACCTAACCACTCACCGATTATGCTGTCGGTACGGGCATATGCAGCAGCCATCGCCCCGCCATACTTACGGGCATCCTCGGCTGAGACATCGGAGGCGGGCGGGTCCATGTGTTTTATGAAGAGGTGGCCCGCGGTATCGACAAGATCGAGATAAACGGAGAAGAGGTCCGGGCGGTACCTGGGATATGTATACCTCGCTATCTGCTCATACGTCTGATTGGCGGCGAGTATCAATCTCAAATTACGGACCGGATCCAGCGGATCGAAGGTTTCCGCATCGGAGACCAGGTCATCCTGAGTCACCTCTATGAAGTGCCTGAGGGCGCCGGTCCCTATGTCGTCGTGCGTGAGAACGAAAGGGCTTATCTCATGGATGAGACTGTCAGGGTATGCCAGTCCCTCGGTATCCTCCGGGGCTAATTGATCTTCGGCTTCCTGCCAACGGGGATCGAATGCGTGAAACACGATCCTGTCGGAGACCATAAATCCGTGAACCGGCTCCGCCGGATAGGTGCCCAACCACCCGATGAAACCCGAAGAGCAACCGTAGCGCGTCAAGATGTTCCAGAGCGCGGGCACCCGTCTCATGGTGCTTGTTATGGGAACCTTCTCACCGGTCGCCGCATCCTCCATCAGGAAGTCGATGATGCCATGGACATGGGGCTCCACCCCCGTAGCCATGGTGGTCCAGATCATCGGTGATATCATGGGATCCATGGAGACCAGATCGCCGGTCGCCCCCTCCCGGATGAGCCTCTCAAGGTTGGGCATAGGGATCTGCTTGGATACCTGCCGGTAAATCTGCCAGTCGAAGCCGTCGCTCCCGATGATAACCACCTTGCCGCCGTGAAGCCGGGCGAGCTCCATTATCCGCGCATCCTCCGGGTTCTCCACCAACTCGAACGCCTGGAAGGAGAGCGAATGGCAGGTGATGCCATAGGAGCCCAGCGCGCCATTGAGGACGGCGAGGATGTCCTCTCCTATTTCGCCGCCGAGCCTCTCCTCGGGGTAGCTTCCTGAAACATCAAGCTTCCGACGGAGATACTCCGTCACAAGAGGCGTTATGAGATCATCGACATATGTCGCGCCGTAGGATCTGTGGAGCGCCGTCACCTCTCGGCGGTCGACCGAGATATCGAGATCGACCCGGGTTTCGAATTTGCCGCCCGGTGCCGGCGACGAGGCCCGGATCTCGACCGGCGAGGGCTCGACCGGATAAAGCGACACCCTTTTCCAGGGGAGTCTGAAGTGCAAACCCGAATCCACGATCCGGATCTGCCCATCATCCTCGAGGGCCCCGACCTTGCCGCCAGGTACGTGCTGGAGGGATACTGCGGCTACGGCCGCAGCGACAATACCCAATATGATAAGAATGGTTTTCATATAGTTGTCATTCGCCAATGAGGTAAATCGGCACTTACAGTCACCCTAATTAACCGGCTCCCCAACCGCAACAGACCCCAGCCCGCCTGCGACGTCCGTAGCGTCCTCACTCCCGTGGGGACGAATGGTCTGTGTAGCGTCGGGTTTCCATGCCCGACGGTAGGAGGCAATGCCGACAGTGTGATTCGTCGCGCGCGGAGACCCGATAATCATAAAGAGGCCCCTCCCGAGCATACCATCTCTGGTATGCTCAGTTTGGGCAAACACTTTGAAAGGAGGTGCCCGATGCAATTGTACATCGCTTTTGATGTGCATTC
>JALGWN010000041.1 GCA_025774115.1 bacterium | reverse complement strand
TGAGATGACGGCACTGGTTACTCTGGGAGCCTCCGTCGCTATCTTGGAGATCCGCATGAGGCTGACGGAATCAAGGTATGTTGATTTCAGGATTTCAATTCGTTGCATATGCCCGTCCTACTCCGGCTCTGATATCAAGATACGTGATGAGACCGGCAAGCATATCTTCCCCCGATGTTGCACCGGTCTCCGTCAGGCCCATGAGCGCCCCGGCCGGGTCGGCCTCCACCCCTTCGCCAAGCGCACGGAGCAGACCTGCGAGGGGCTCAGGCAAGCGGCCGAGGAGAGCCGCTTTAAGCATGAAGGATGAAGGCAGCGATGTTCTATGGATCATCGGCGATATACCTGCACGGAGCGCCTCCCCCATCCGGTCGCGGGGGGCCATGTACCAATAGGCGCCGATAAGCCCGGTGAGGTAGTCATCGCCCGAGGGCGTGAAGCCGAGACCCAGGCCCACCGCACGTTTCGCGGCGCCGAGCGCCAACTGCGGGCAGCATGCCCGGAGGCCGGCTTCGATCTCACGCGCAATACTCGTTGCCTCGCTCCACAGAGCACGCGACCAGGTATCGGTCGCGGCCACAGGGTTGCCTATGGCGGCAGCAAGAAAAGGCGAGGCCACCGGCCCGGACCCGATAAGATCTTTCAGCGTGCCGGGGAGGCGTGCATGATCGATCTTACCTCCCCCCTGCATGGGCACGAGCAGTGGATCCCAGGGTCCGGCACACCGCAAGTCAATCGCGAGAGCCTGTCTTCCAAACCATATGCGAGACCTGCAAAGCGTAACGGGATCTCCCGCCGCAATATCAGCGAAACCCCCCACCGGCACTGTGACGGCGTAAGGGTGCATGGGACTGCCGCTCGGGTGAAGACTCAGCCAGGTCATATCATCGCAGAGTATGTTCACGGTCCGGCTGAAGACCGAATGCACGCTACCGGATCTCGGCATCGCCGAAAGGTCGGGAAGGATCGATGTGCTTATGCTATCCGCCTTAAGCGTCATGGCTGCTCGGTCTTCTGCCCGAGGGCCAGGAATACCCGCTCGGGACTCAGGGGGAGCTCGGTGATCCTGACTCCGGTCCCCTCGTAGATCGCATTGGCAATGGCGGGTGGCACCGAAATCATGGGGTGCTCGGCAACACCGCGGGCCCCGAAGGGTCCCTTATCATGCGGGGTTTCGATGAAGATCTGCACCATCTCTCGTGGGATGTCCCTGACGGTCGGGATCTTATAGTCGGTAAACGACGGGTTGAGGAGGTGCCCCGCCTCGTTATAGATGTACTGTTCGGTAAGCGCGGTTCCTATGCCCTGGATGCCGCCGCCCACTACCTGGCCGCGGCAGAGATCTTCGTTTATGACCTTGCCCACATCGAAGGCTGAGGCGATCTTGAGGATATCTATGTCACCGGTCCCGGTGTCTATTTCGATGTCCACGGCGTGGGCCCCGTACGTCCAGCAGAGCGCCGGCAGACCCTGGCCGGTCTCGGCATCGAGATTGGTGAGACCTTCGGCAACATAGCTGCCCCGCCCGATCACCGGGCCGCCGATTGCGTTGCCGTTGGGAAACATGTAACCCATAACCACTTGCTTGTAATCGAGGCCTCCGGCCGGGTCGCCCTTGACAAAGACGCGCCCGTCGTCCACGTCGAGCGCATCTTTGTCGGCGCCCAGGGCCCGGGCTGCAACGGTCTTGATCTGATCGACGGCATCGGCCGCGGCGCGCATTATGCAAAGCCCGCCCATCACCGTAAGCCGGCTTGCCACAGTCTGCCAGTCGTATGGACTGTAGTCGGTGTCCTTGGCCCATATGAAGTGGATACGGTCGAACGGGAGTCTGAGCGCATGGGCTGCTATCTGGCTTAAGGACGTGGCGGTACCCTGGCCGTAATCGAGCCCGCTCACCAGCACATCGGCTGTCGCATCTTCATTGAACTTGATGATCGCACTTGAAGCGGTGTTGGGCGGCATCGCCGGGGCCTTGTGGAGCACGGCTATGCCTCTTGCCCTGACCCTTCCGGCCGACGATGGCGGCGGGGTTTCTTCAGACCAGCCGATCTCATCGGCCACCGCCTCAAGACACTTGCGCACACTGCCGGTGTGCTCGGTGACCTTCTCACCGGTAATCGTTGTCGCACCCGGCTTGAGCAGGTTCTTGAGTTTGAATGCCACGGGGTCCATGCCCAGCTCGCGGGCCACCATGTCCATCTGGCTTTCGACCGCCCAGAAGAGCTCCACGTGACCGAAGCCCCGGTAGGCTGTTCCGAAGGGTTTGTTGGTATAAACGGTGTATGAGTCCAGTTTCACGTTTTCGATCTCATAGGGGCCCGCCCCGGAATAGCCCGATGCCCTGCCTATATTGACCCCGTAATCCGCATACGCCCCGGCGTCCCAGATATACTCGATCTCCTCGGCCGTGATTCGGCCTTCGCTCGTGACACCGGTCTTGATGCGGGCATGAAGCCCCTGACGGCATGGGAGCGTGATGAACTCCTCCTTGCGTGTGGCGACAAGTTTGACCGGCAGATAGCCGGCCGCCTTGGACAAAAGGGACACCAAAGGCTCCAGATGAATACCGGCCTTGCCGCCGAAGGCGCCGCCGATATAGGGTACCACGACCCGGATGCGTGAGTGAGAGATGCCGAGGGCTACACTGAGCAGATGCCGGACGGCAAATGGTGACTGGGCCGACGTCCGGATCTCAATCCGGCCCTTACGCATCCAGTGGGCAATCGTTGCATGGGTCTCCATAGGGACATGCTGTACCTGGGGGACATAGAAGCGGTTCTCAAAGACGTGGTCGCTTGCACTGAAACCGGCTTCAACATCACCCTTTCTCAATTTGAAATGATTGGCAATGTTGGAGTCGGCGATCGGGCAGAAAACCCCTTTGATACAATCATAAGTATGCAGGAGCTCGTGGACGAGCGGCGACTGGGGCTCGAGGGCTTTCCTGGCATCGAGCACCGGTTCCAAGACTCCGTACTCAACATCTATGAGATCGACCGCCTGCCGGGCTATCTCTTCGCTTGTTGCGGCCACGGCAGCAACCGGCTCTCCGAAATAACGGACCTTGTCATCGGCCAGCACGGGCTTGTCCACCATGTATAGACCGACCCTGTAGGGCAGGTCCTGCCCTGTAAGCACGGCCTTGACACCGGGGAGGTCCACGGCACGGCTCACATCGATGCTCACGATCTTCGCGTGGGCATGGGGGCTGAGGAGCATCCCGGCATGGAGCATCCCAGGGAATGTCATATCGTCTGTGTAGGTCGCGCTGCCGGTGGCTTTCTCGAAACCGTCTATCCTCGGGATCGACTTGCCGATCAGGTCATCACTCATGCTCTCGCTCCAACCCGGCCGCCTCGAGAATCGCGACCACTATGGGTTTGTAACCGGTACATCGGCAGAGATTGCCCTCTATCGCCACCTTGACCTGCTCTTCATCCGGATCCGGATTACGCAAAAGGAGGGCCCTCGCCGACATGATCATGCCCGGTGTGCAGAAGCCGCACTGGATGGCGCCCTTATCGATAAAGGTCTGCTGAAGCACGCTGAGAGTCTCCCCGTTCGCTTCCCCCTCGATTGTCCTCACGTCACACCCATCCGCCTCGCGTGCGAGCACAAGACACGAGGTCACCGGCTTGCCGTCGAGGATCACGGTGCAGGCCCCGCACTCCCCCATTCCGCAGCCCTTCTTGGTGCCTGTCAGGGCAAGGCGTTCCCTCAGGACCTCGAGCAGCATCCAATGGTCTTCGACCTCGACCGAGACGGCCTCACCGTTTACCGTGAAATCGATCTTGGTCATGGGTTCCCTTCTCCGGCCCCACCGGCCGCCAGCCGGTCGAGCAAGGTCCTGACGATCCTTTCGGCCATCGCCCGTCGGTATGAACTCGAGCTCCTGACATCGTCGATGGGGGAGATTGATGCAACCGCATGGCGGGCCATCTTCCGCCTTTCCGATAGCCCCCAGCCTTCCAGGCCCTCGATCACCAACGGAGTCGGGGCCACCGCCCCCAGGGCGATTCGGACTCCCGTCCCGTTCTCACATGCCGCCGCTCCGTTTACGAGCGAAAGATCGTGGCCTCGGATGCGCTTCCGCTTACCGAAGACCGAGACGGTCTCCTTCCCTGCCGGAACCACGATCTCGGTCACAATCTCTGTCGGGTCGCAACAGGTACTCTTAACACCCCGGAAGAAGTCCTTGAGCGGTATGGTCCGCTCACCCTTGGCGGAGACAGTCCTCAGCGAAGCATCCAGTACGAGAAGCGGCGGACCCATGTCGCACGCCGGCGAGGCATTACAGACATTGCCCACAACGGTGGCGCGGTTCCTTATCTGATGGGTGGCCAGCCCGGCGGCGGCTTCACGTAGCGCACGGCATGCCTGCGGCAGCCCGCGGAACTCCAGAAGCCGGTTCACGGTGACACACGCCCCTATCATCAGCGTGCCGCCTTCATAGCCTATCTCCGAGAGGTCGGGGATGCCCTTTATGTCTATGACGTGGCCTGCGGAGATCGTACCGTCGCCAAGCCCCACCAGCAGATCGGTGCCGCCGGCCAGGATGCGGGCCTCCGGACCGAAATCCTCAAGGAGGCCGACCGCCTCATCCAACGTTGCAGGTTTGTGGTACCGGAATCTGGGAAGCATTTGCACCTGCCGGTTAGCATCATCTTTGGGTTGCAATCGGTCTTGGAATAGATTAAACTGACTTCCCTTAAGATTCAAGACATTTCGGGGTACCGTCGGAGTGACCGGTGAGAAGGAGATCAAGCGATGGCTCAACTCGAGGAGATCCTGAGACCGCCGGAGAGGGAACTGCCGCCTTATCCACCCAAGTTCATTTTCCTTGCAAGCGGCGAGAAGATGGTGGTGCGTCAGGCGAGCCGGGAGGACATTCCGGCCCTGCTTCGCGCCGTCAGACCCCTCACCGAGGTGGAGCGCGATTTCTATGACATAGTCGCCGCGAGAACGTATGCGGAACTCCTGGGATGGCAAAGATACAGGGTGCGGGACGAGTACTGTCTGGTGGGGCTTATCGACGGCTTGTTGGTGGGACTCGTGAACGGGCGCTCCTTGAGCCCCAGGGTGGGCGTAAGCTACCATACGATTGCCATGAGGCGGGGCGTAAGGGTCGGGGCACATCTCTTCGCCTCCAAGATGGAATACCACATCGAACATCTCGGCCAGAAGGAAGTTTACGTAGTGGCGGAGAGTCCTATAGGCTTCCGTCGCTGGATGATAGAATACGGTCTCGAGAAACGGCCCCAGGTTCATCATGAACTTGGTGGGGTGATGTCGTGGGCGCTCACGCCGGAGCTCTACTTTGCGGCCAAGGAAAGACTCGTGGTGGGCGAACGGCCGGTACCCCAGGATCTTATGGATACCGCCGCCGAGATCACCGTCCTCGAAGAGGAAGTGCTGGTCAGGCAGGTAACCGGGAGAAAGGTACGCTGATGGAGCATGGTATGGCCGGCCGGTGGGCAGCGCGCTACGCGAGCCGCATGCACCTTAAACCCGTCGCATCAGCGAGGTAGAACAAGTTGCGTGATGTCTATGTAATCGGTTGTGGAATGACGGTTTTCGGCAGGGCCGAGGGCGGCCTTCTTGATATCCTCGAGGCCGCGGCACTGGCCGCCATGGAAGACGCGGCTCTGGACCATCCCATAGAGAGTGTTTTCGTTGCCAATATGGGAGCGGGTATCCTCAACCATATGAGCGGTGTTGGGTCCGCACTTGTGGACCGGCTCTGCCTCTACCCTACACCGGCGGAGACCATAGAGAACGGTCCGGCATCGGGCGGATCTGCAGTCAAGGTGGGGACTTATGCCGTAGCCTCCGGCGCCGTCGATGTCGCCCTGGTGGTGGGAGGCGAAAAGATGCGGGGGGTGACGGGCTGGGAATCAACCGATTTTGTGGCCACGCTGAGCCATCCCGAGGCTGAATACATTTACGGTGTGACCCTGCCGGCCCTGGCAGGCATGTTCGCCCGGCTCTACATGGAAAAATACGGTATCACCCATGAACATCTCGCCATGGTCGCCATCAAGAACCACAAGAATGCAATGAAGAACCCTTATGCCCACATCCAGCAGGAAGTCTCCCTGGAAGGTATACTCCACAGGCCTGAAGCCATCGTGAACAACCCGCCGGTTGCCGAACCGCTTCGGATGTTCGACTGCTGCCCGGTAAGCGACGGCGGAGCCGCATTGGTGCTTTGCTCCGAGGAGATTGCACGTAAGTCGGATAGGCCGCGGGTTAGGATAGCAGGCATCGGCCAGGCAACCGATACGCATGCCGTCCATGAACGGGAGGATCCCACGGAGCTGAAGGCCGTCAGGCTGGCATCACATCTTGCCTTCGAGAGAGCGGGCGTCGGACCGGATGACGTCGATGTGGCCGAACTCCACGACGCCTTCACCATTCTTGAGATAGCCGAGAGCGAGGAGGTGGGCTTCTTCGAAAAGGGTACGGGCCATCTCGCACTCGAGAGGGGTGAGACCTCGCTCGGCGGCAAGCTCCCCATCAATCCGTCCGGGGGCCTCAAGGCCAGGGGACACCCGGTGGGAGCTACCGGGGTGGCACAGCTTGCGGAGATAACCTGGCAGCTCAGGGGAGAAGCGGATGAGCGCCAGGTAAAGGGTGCCGAGACCGGGTTTACCTGTAACTTCGGAGGCTTTGGAAACAACGTGCTTTGTTTCGTCCTCCGCCGGGAGTAACGATCGACATGAACGGAATCGAAAAGAACATGTGTAAGGCGTGCGGCCGGGCTTGCTATCCCGGCCATGCATGCTGTCCCTCGTGCGGGAAAACGGATTTCGAGCCCGGCGGCTTCGAAGGTCCGGCCACTCTGCTTACATTCTCGCGTGTTCACATGCTGTCGCTGGCTTACACCGATCGCTATATCACCCTCGGCATCGTCGAATTTGCCGACGGCACAAGGGCTCTGGGCAGATTGGATGTGGACGAACCCGAGATCGGGATGAAGCTCAAGGCCGGAACCGGGGTTGTGCGTACCGACGGCCTGATAGAGACCAAAGGCCTCCGCTTTACCCAGGCTTAAGCCATCGCAACCTACCTTGGTAAAACCGTAGCGTCCTCACTCCCGTGAGGACGAACCGGCCCGAACATCGTCGGGCACGGAGACCCGACGCTACAAAAACCATGCTACGAAAGCAGGGCGGCCGCAAAGAGGGCGGGGTCGAAGGGTTCCAGGTCTTCGGAGGATTCGCCGGTACCGATATAGGCGATCGGGATCTTGAACTCCTTGGCGATCGCCACCACTATGCCGCCCTTGGCCGTGCCGTCAAGCTTGGCAATAACGATGCCCGTCACACCACAGATCTCCGAGAAGGCCCGTACCTGGGATATCGCATTCTGGCCGGTCGTGGCGTCGAGCACCAGCAACACCTCGTGCGGTGCGTCATCTATGAGCTTGGCCGTGACCCGCCCTATCTTGGAGACCTCCTCCATCAAGTTCTTCTTGGTCTGAAGCCTCCCGGCGGTATCGACGATCACTATGTCCACGTCTCGTGCCTGCGCGGCGGCACAGGCGTCATAGGCGACCGAAGCGGCATCGGCACCCAACTTGTGTTTGACTATGTCGACTCCCACCCGGTCGGCCCAGATCTCAAGTTGGTCTATGGCCGCCGCCCGGAAAGTGTCCGCCGCGGCAAGAAGCACCTTGCTCCCTTCCTGCTTATAGCGGTAGGCGAGTTTCGCTATGGTGGTCGTCTTCCCCGTCCCGTTTACCCCCACCACCATGATGACGTGGGGCTTTATCTTGCGGTCGATGGTGCTTGCCGGAGCGCCTGAGAGGATCTCCACAATCTCATCCCTTATGGCCTCCTTCACCACTTCTTCGGTTATGGATACACCTGAGGATTCGACTTTCTCTACGATCTCCGCAGAGGTCTTGACCCCGATATCAGCACCAACCAGGAGTTCGTCGATCTCTTCCAGGATCCGTTCCCGGTCCCGGCCACCGCCCATGATGCGGCTGAGACCATCCGAGAGGAGGTTTCTGCTTTTCTTGAGACGGGACTTGAGCCCATCCAGTTTGGCTGAAAACATGTTGCGTTTCACTTGCCGTTTCTATCCCACGGGTACGGCTTCAGGCTCCTCATCCCTGGCCCGCTCAAGCCTGACCGAAACCATTCGGGACACACCGGGCTCCTCCATGGTCACACCGTACAGACATAAAGCCGCTTCCATGGTCTTCTTGTTGTGGGTCACCATCAAGAACTGGGTCCGCTTTGAGAAGTCCCTTATGAGACCGATGAACCTGTTGACATTGGCATCATCCAAAGGTGCATCAACCTCGTCCAGGAGGCAGAACGGACTCGGCTTTGTATAATATACGGCAAACAGAAACGCAATAGCGGTTAGCGCTCTTTCACCGCCGGAAAGCAGGCCTATATGTTCCAGCTTCTTGCCCGAAGGCTGGGCAAGGATGTCGACGGGCGACTCCAGGGGATCATGTTCGTACCGGAGCACAAGATCGGCGCTCCCACCCTGGAAGAGAACAGCGAAGTTTCGCCGAAAGTCCTTCCGCACATTCTCGAACGTATCCGCAAACTCGCTTCGGGCACGCCTGTTGATCTGAAGGATCGCCTCATCAAGGCTCTCCCTCGCCTTTATCAAATCGTCTCGCTGAGTCCTGAGGAAGTCGTATCTTTCCTTCTCCACATCATATTCATCGAGTGCTACAAGGTTGACCGGTCCGAGATTCTTGAGATGTCCCCTGAGTTCTGCAAGGTCTTCCTCACTGCCCTCACCGGGCTCGAGCCCCGCCAAATCGACCTTTGCTATATCAAGGTCATACTCTTCGAGCATTCGTTGTCTGAGGCTGTCACTCTTGACTTCCAGGACATTGGCCTCAGCCTGGAGATCCTGTTTGCCCGAGAGCACCTCTTCTTTCTGCTGTGTGGCCGACCTTATGGTCTTCCGCTTCTCTTCGACCTCCCATTCGATACCGTTCTTCCGGTCAACAGCCTCTTTCCTTTTATCTTCGTAGCCGCCCAGGACGGCAAGGAGTTTCTCCACTTCGGTCCTTAAGCGCCCTTCATCAGCGGTAAGTTCTTCCCGGCCCTGCCCAAGGTCCTTGCCGGTCTTCTCAAGGTCGACGATCTCAGTCCCAATCTGCTCAATCTCCCGAGAAATTCTGCGGACGGTCTCCTCAAGGAAACCACCGTTGGACTGGAGTCTCAAGACTTCGTGGTTGGTCTCTTCGAGTCTCTTCTGTATCTCAAGTACCTGCTCTTCCAAGGTCGCATGATCCTCGGCACCCACAAAGAGGCCACCCTGCTCCAGCCCCATGGTTTCCTGTTCCCGGCCGGTTTGCTTAAGATCCTTCTCGAGGGTTTCCACCGATTCGCGAAGACCGGTGATCTCACCCTCCAGCTCGCCGATCACTCGCTTAAGCGAATCACGCTCCGCGATCCTGCTCTCGAGCACCTTTTCCTTCTCGGTGATCTCCCGACCGGTCCGGACCAGGTCACCCTGCCTCGAATCGCGGTCCTTCAGAAGGTCAGCAAGACTCCTCTTCAGTTCTTCGTAAGCCTTTTCCTGCTCCGAGGCGAGTCGCCTCAGGGCCTTCGCCTCATCGGCGAGGCCGTCCACCTTTTCCCTTCTCCCTATGTAAACCCCGGCTCCCTCGCCGTTACCACCCGATCGGACCACGCTGCCTCTGAAGACCGCATCGCCTTCAGGGGTCACATAGCTCAGATGGCCGTTCTCGGCACCGGCCAGGGCGAACGCCTGGTTCAGGTCTGCGACAACATAGACGTCGCGCAGCAGATAATCAAGAAGATCCTGGTATCTGGGTTCGCACTCTACAAAATCCATGATGCGTCCGATGACCTCACCGGGAGCTTCATGCACCGGTCCCTCACGGTCGGAAGGGATGCTTTCCAGCATAACCAGGGTCGCTGCCCCTTTCTTGCCTTCCTTGAGCATCCTCACAGAGTCGGCCGCGAGCTCCTTTCCTTCCACAACCACATACTGGATTGCATCGGAGAGGGCCGCCACCACCGCCGGCTCGTAGCGCGCATCCGTACACCTCACGATGTCACCCACGACTCCGTGCACCCCTTCGCTCCTGCCTTCCTGCATTAGAGCCTTGACCCCGTGTTCATAGCCTTCGTAGCGTTCCACGAGCTCGCGGAACACATCATACCTCGATGAGGCACGTGCAACTTCCTCCCCGAGCCGCGCCCTCTCCTCCCTGATGTTCTCCAGCTTCGAGGTGATCCCATCGATCGCCCTGGAGAGGTCTTCGAGTCCCACGGTCCGAGCGGATGAATCGCTCTCAAGCCGCTCCAGATCATCCCGGAATCCACCTATCTCTTCATCGAGGCTTTTCACGCGATTGGAAATGTCCCCGAGCTTACCTTCGGATTTCTCCAGTGACTCCCTGAGATGCACGTGCTTCGATCGCATCTCACTGGCAACAGACGCCGCGTCGATCGTAGCCTGTATGTTCTCCATCTGCTTACGGGCAGAAAGCAGGGAGCGTTCGCGCCGCGACCTCAAGTCGCTTTCCTTCTCACGGTATTCCGCAGTCAGCAGGTCTTTCGACTTCCTCAGGGCTTCCAGGCTTTCAGTATTCGACCGGATCTCCTCCCGCTTGGCCTCCAGCAACCGCTCCTTCTCCTCGGCGAGAGCCTGTTTCTGCTCCTTCAGATCGGAGACTTCGCGCGCCTTGTCGTCGATGGCCCGCTTGCGTTCGAGGATTACGATCTTTTTGTTTTCAGCTTCCTGGATCTTGTCGGCGGTAGCACTGACACTGTGGCCGTGCTTACTGATTTCCTTCTCTACCTCCAACACCGCAAGCTTCATGGTCTCTATCGCCGCCTCCTCAACCGAGATCCGCTTGGAAAACTCTGCCAGCCGGGTAGCGATATCATTGAGTTCCTTGTCCACCTTGCGGCGACGCCCGCTCATCGCATTGTATTCTCTGACCGACGAATAAGTCTCAAGCTCCTTTATGCGCTTGACCAGCCTCTCATAGCGTCTCGCCTTTGCGGCTTGCCGGGAGAGCGATCTCACCCTGCGCTCGACCTCGCTAATCAGGTCTTCCACCCTCTCGAGATCCCGCCGGGTGAGCTCCAGCTTGTTCATTGTCTCCTTCCGGCGGACCTTGTACTTGCTGATACCGGCGGCCTCTTCGATTATCTTTCTTCGCTGCCCGTCATTGTCCTCTAAGATCCAGTCGATCATCTCCCTTTCCATGATCGAATAGGCGCGCCTGCCCATACCTGTCCCAAGGAAGAGGTTGACGATGTCCTTAAGTCGGGACGGAACCTTGTTTATGAAGAACTGGCTCTCTCCCGATCTAAAGACTCTGCGGGCCACAGTGACTTCATTGTAATCTACAGGCAGCACATCCTGGACGTCCGTCAACGTGAGGGAGACTTCCGCCATCCCTGTGGGTTTACGTACCTCGGTACCGGCGAATATCACGTCCTCTATCCTCGCCCCACGCAACAGCCTTACGTTCTCTTCACCAAGCACCCAACGAATCGCATCACAGATATTGGTCTTACCACAACCGTTCGGACCAACAACAGCGGTAACTCCAGGTTCCAGCGTCACGATGGTTCTGTCGGCAAATGACTTGAACCCCGTCATCTCGATCCTGCTTACATACACCTTGATCAGCTCCTCTCTACCGGCTAACCACCTCCTGCAAGCGCTACAACAGTATTTCGGGCAAGAGTCTCGTCCTCACTGGGCCGGACGGTTCTCAAATCCATTATCACCTTGTCATCGGTAATGCGAGCTATTATAGGGACTTCCCCCCTTCGAAGTCTAGCAGTAATTTCATCCGGCGAATACCGGGTCGACGTAATCTTTATTACCGATGTTGCAAGGCCGGCAGTGGGAAGCGATCCTCCCCCCACCTGTGACTCCGCTCTCCCGGTTTCAACCGTCACGTCCTCGCCGGCAGCTTCGGCTATCTCGGCCGCGATGCGTCCGGCCCTGGGTTCGAGTTCGTCGACCTTGCAGAAAATCGTCGCGAGGGCCGGGACTTTCTCGAATACGGTATCGGTCTCCAGGTAATGCCTGAGGGTCTCCTCCATGGCTGCAAGTATCATCTTGTCGACCCGGAGCGCTCTGGCCAGGGGGTTCAGTTTCATCCTGCCGATACAGTTGCTGCAGCCCGCTATGATACCGGCCTGCGGCCCGCCCAAGAGCTTGTCTCCGCTGAAGGTGACGACATCGACCCCATCCCTCAGGGATTCCTGGGGCATCGCTTCTTTGGCGACACCAAGCCGGGAGAAATCCACCAAGGCTCCGCTCCCCAGGTCTTCCATCATAACAAGGCCGTGCTTGTGGGCAAGGGCCGCGAGATCTCCCGGAGAGACCGACTCGACAAAACCGGTCATCTCGAAGTTCGACCAGTGGACCTTGAGAAGAACTGCGGTGGTCGGGCTGATGGCTTTCTCATAATCCTCGAGCCGCGTACGGTTGGTCGTGCCTATCTCAACCATCCGCGCCCCGCTCTTATCCATGACCTCGGGAAGTCTGAAGGAGCCGCCGATCTCCACCAGCTCACCTCGCGACACTATCACTTCCTTACCGTCCGCGAGTGTATTGAGACCCAACAGCACCGCCCCCGCGTTGTTGTTTACAACGAACGCATCTTCACACTCGGTTATCCTGGAGATCAACTTCTCGACATGTCGAGTTCGTTTGGTTCGCTTTCCCGTTTCCAGATCGAATTCCAGGCTGCAGTATGAAGTGGCAACTTCCTGCACCGCAGCCGCGGCTTCATGGGAAAGGTTGGCCCTGCCTAAGTTGGTATGAATCACTATGCCTGTAGCGTTTATGACTTGTCTTATCCCCCGGCGGGCACCTACCCGGGCCACATCGTCAACCTGCGTGACGATCTCCTCGAGATCAGGTCCCTCGGACCGCCGACCGGATGAAATGCTGCTTCTGATTTCAGCCAAAACCGTCCTTACCGCATCTGCGACGGCCCATCTGGGAAGCGACTCTCCCAGGGCCCGTATCCGGGCCTGCTCCAGCACATGTTCAACTGAAGGAATCTTGCGCAGCAGATCCTGTTTAGTATTCACGCGATCCTCCAGTTTTGTGCCAAAATAACAAAATCGGACAAATCCGTCAAGTTAATACATATCAATAAATTGTGTTGAATTTGTACGCGCAAGTCTGATAATAAGTTTGTAACCCTTTGGCGCCTAAAGGAGAAGGATGCCATGTCAGCGATGCTGAGATCATCTTTGCCGTATCTGCTCATCCTTACGCTCGTGGCCTGCGCACCCAAACCCAGACCGCCCCTACCCCACTTCTATGACCGGCTCGAGGAGCCGCTCGATACCCTCGACGCAAGTTCCGTGGCGGGCAAGAAAATCGTCATAGATCCCGGGCACGGCGGCGTCTTCAGAGGAGCCATAGGCCTCGAGGGTCTCGATGAGGCAGATGTGAACCTGGGGGTCGCTCTCTATCTCTGGGGGCTGCTTGAGGAAGCCGGGGCGGAGGTGCATCTAACACGCAAGGTCGACCGCGATTTCGTGGAGGGTGACACGCTGGCCTTACGGCAGGATCTCGAAGCCCGGGTTGCGATTGCAGACCGTATTGCGCCGGATGTCTTTATGTCGCTCCATCACAACGCCGACTTCGCGGGTGACAGGACCTTCAATGAAATTCAGATCTACCATAAGATCAGTGATGACGGCCCGTCGCTCGATATAGCACGTATTGTCGCCAGGCATCTGCGGGGGAATATCGGCGAGACCAAAACCAGGGTCCTACCCGGCAACTATTATGTCCTGCGTAACTCGAAGATGCCATCCGTTCTCTGCGAGCCGTCTTACATCTCAAACCCTCACGTCGAGTCGAAGCTCAAGCTATCCGACAAGCAGAGACTGGAGGCGGAGGTGTATTTCCTGGCCCTGGTCGATTACTTCGCAAGGGGTGTCCCGGCGATCGACAGCCTCGGCCCGGAGGGGCTCATCACAACAGCTATGCCGCGAATAGAGGTGGTCTTCGACAAGGAAGCGGTGATCGATCTGGCCTCGGTCACGATCTATCTTGATGACGGCAGACTCCAACCTTCCAAGCTCGGCCCGAACCGGTTTGCCGCCTTCCCCGACGAGCCGCTGAGAGGGGGACGCCACACAGTGCGGGCTGCGGGAAGAGCCGTGGGAGGCAATTCGACGCGTGAAGCGATGGCTGTTTTCGAGGTGGATCTCGAACCTCATGTCATGAGCCTTCGCTCGCTACCCGACGCGGGCCGGCCCTCTTTTCCTCAGAAGATAGCCGCCCTCGTGCTCGACGAACACGCGCATCCGGTGAAGGACGGAACATCTGTGGAGTTCCGATGGGAAGGCGGACACCATCAGGCTGAAACGCTTAAGGGTGAGGCATCCCTCTTCATCGGAAGAGAAGCACCCTTCGGTGTGACCGGTATCACCGCTCTGTGCGGCGATATCTCAGACCAGGTGGAGATCCGGACTTCGTCCGCCGACTCTTATGTCTCGGGTTTCGTCTTCGATGCCGGGAACGCTCCCCTGGAAGGGGCAACCGTGACGGCAGTGGGATCGAGAGTGTCTGCGGTAACCGACAGACACGGTTTCTTTGTGCTGACTGCGGACGGGACACCGGGATTGTTCGACGTCTCGAAGTCAGGCTACAGGAAAGCCGTGACGGCGGCGGACAACGATTCCTTCCCCCTTGTCCGGCTCGTGAGATTCTATTCCGCTCTCGGGACCGGCCTCACCGTGACCGTCGATCCGCAGGGCGGCGGAGGCGAGACCGGATGGGTGGGGCCGACCGGCATTACCGCCTCGGACCTCAATCTCCAGGTCGCCGAAAGGGTGGCGACCTTGCTTAGATCGGCCGGCGTAGAAGCCCGCCTCACAAGAGACACCGACCATGAGGTCGGCGGCGCCGAGCGGGTCATAACGTGCGAATCCAACCATTCGGCCCTTCTCATATCCATAGCGCACCAGCCCGGAGACCTGAAGCGTCTCGTGATCGATCACTTCCCCGGCAGCCGTGGCGGGACGCTTCTGTCCGGGTACATCGCAGACGAAATGCAGGACGTTGTTGCTTACGATTCCAATATCGGCGAGACCGCAGAATACATCATTCAGCAGACCAGCTGCCCGGCAGTCAAAGTATCGTTCCCCACAGGGAGTACCGCCGTCCACGAAGTCGCGCTATCGGAAACCTTCAATGTGTGGACAAGGGCCTATCCCGTCCACCTCGCAATCCTGAGGTTTCTCGGCGTCGACAAGGCATCCACCTTCGCGGTTTCCGGACGGGTGACGTCGGGCGGGAAGCATTTCGGCGGGGCCGTCATAACCATCGACGGCAGCCTCGAGGTTCTCCGAGGCCTTCTCGGGCGGCAGGAAATCCGACACCGTACGCTTCGACAATACCACCGGTACCGTAAGCCTGGAGCTCCAACAATCAAGGTGACAGATTCCTTGATTCCGTAGCGTTGTCACTCCCGTGGCAACAAATGGTTTTTGTAGCGTCGGGGCTCTGTGCCCGACGGTTCGTCGTCACAAGAGTGACGACGCTACGGGAAAGGGCAGCAACGAAAGGCGAGCGTAACGCAGCAGATGGATGTTTATCAAGCCTATCATCTAGGCTGGTCAAAAACACTCAGATGCGAGGCTTGCGAAGGCTTGAGGAGCGAGGCGTACTTTGGCGTACGCCGCAGCGACGAAAGGTGAGCGTAACGCAGCAGATGGGTGTTTTTCACCAGCCTAGAGTGAGAGGTTGCGGTATTCGGCGGCAAACGCCGCATACTCCTTCGCCGATTCGAGGATCGCGGCTATCTCCTCTTGGGAGAGGTCGCGCTTGAATCCGGCCGGCACTCCCAGATAGAGAGTCCCCGGCGGGACGACT
>JALGWN010000182.1 GCA_025774115.1 bacterium | reverse complement strand
TCGGGCCGGAGTTCCGCGGAGGGGGCCTTGGTGAGAATCGGCTCGGGGATCACCGGCCTGCCGATGAGGTTACGGTAGGCGGCAAGTTCATAGACAAGTGTCTTCGGTACGTCTTTGAGAATGGCGAAACCGCCCGCCAGATCACCATAGAGCGTGCAGTACCCGACGGCCAGCTCACTCTTGTTACCCGTGGTGAGCACCAGCCAACCGAACTTGTTGGAAAGGGCCATCAGGATGTTGCCCCGCACACGGGCCTGGATGTTCTCCTCGGTCACATCCTCAGGCTGTCCCTTCAGCGCCACCTTCAGCGTCTCGAGATAAGAGGCGAAGATCGCGTCGATCCCCACCTCCATAAGTTTGATGCCGAGACTCCTGGCGAGCTTCCGCGCATCGGTAACGCTCCGCGGGGAGGAGTACCTCGAAGGCATGGATACGCCGGTCACACTCTCTTTACCTAAGGCATCGACTGCCATGACGGCTACCAATGCGGAATCGATGCCGCCGCTCAAGCCTATCACTACCTTGTCGAAACCATTCTTCTTCACATAGTCCCTTGTGCCGGTGACTATGGCGGCGTATATCTCCTCCAGCCGGTCCAGGGGCCGGTGAACCGTCGGGGTCACCTTCCTCCTTCGGCTGCCGGGACGCGCTTCGACTTTCACGGTCGCAACAGGCAAGCCCCCCGCCACGGCACGATGCCGAGTCCCCGGCCTCCGCTTAAGCAGGCTCACATCCAGATCGGCAACCACCAGATCCTCATCAAACTGTTTGCCTCGTGCCAGTATCTTGCCCTCAGGGTCAATCACCAGACTGTGCCCGTCGAAGACCAGCTCGTCCTGGCCCCCTACGAGATTTAGGTAGGCAACATAGACATTGTTGGCCGCCGCCCTGGCCTTCATCAACGCTTCCCTCTGTGCCCCCTTACCCGCATGGTAGGGCGAGCATGACACGTTGAGGATTATCTGGGCCTTCCCCCGGCCCACCTGTGCGGCGGACACCCCTTCCAACCAGATATCTTCGCATATACTCACGCCGATCCTCACCTTGTCCAATGCCAACACACAGGCACGCTTACCGGGCGAGAAGTAACGCCGTTCGTCGAACACACCGTAATTGGGGAGCTCGATCTTGTTGCAAATGCCTGCAATCCTGCCCCTGTCGATGATGGCGACAGAGCTGTGGGTCCCGTCACCGAGGCTGGGAAAGCCCACCACAACCACCGGACGCTTGACCTTCCCGGCGATACGTTCCAATGCCGACCGGCAATCGTCGAGAAACCTCTTCTTAAGCAGCAGATCCTCGGCGGGATACCCCGCAAGGGTGAGCTCGGGGAAGGCAACTATGTCGGCACCCTGCCGGTCCGCCCTGTCGATCCACCTCAGCACCTTCCGGGTGTTGCCCCCGATATCGCCGACGGTGAGGTTCACCTGGGCGAGTGCCAACCTGATTATGGACGCTCTCTTGGGCATGCTGGCAGAAATATAGAATAAACCTGCGCACCTTACAAGTTCTATCTGGCCCACAGAAGAAAAGGACCGGAGACCCCGTGTGCAAGCTCCGGCCCCTATACATCCGCCGTTTTAGTTGATGAGCACCACCCTCTGGTGCAAAGCCCGTGTGCCGCCTTCGAGCCGCACGAAATAGATGCCGGGCGATACCCTCCTGCCGGCATCGTCACGGCCCTCCCAGACTTCGGCATGCGTACCGGCCTCACGGAAGCGATCGATCAGGGTTCTTACAGTCCGGCCGCGAACATCATGGACCGTAAGATGAACATGTCGCCCGCCGGGGAGCGAGTAGATGACCTCCGTGGAGCGCTCCAGCGGATTGGGCCAACAGCTAAGAGTGAGGCCTTGCTTGGCCACGCCGTTAAGCATACCGTCAACCATCTCGCTGATCTCCGGCGAGATGCCCCTCAGGCCTTCCAGCATGGCCCGGGCCTTGTCGTTAAGCACAACATCGGGATCATGTTCCACAAGGAGTGACTGGTCACCGTGCAGATAGTGCATGGCGAATCGCGAGAAATCCACAAGATCCACATAGCCGCTCCAGTCGAAATCGCTCCGGGCGGTGGCGGTGTTATAGTCCAGAGCGAACCTCGAGAAGTCGACAAGATCGACGATACCGTCCAACATGAGATCCACGGTCCTGACGGAGAGAACATCGATATCGCCAAGGTCCACCCCGGCGACCGTGGCTTCTATGTTGATGTCGCCGGAAATCGAAGTGTCACCCGTGAGCTCGAAGCGAATCTCTCCTCCTGTATCGGTCTCGGCATCCACGGCGGTTGTAGTGGCCGATAGCGTTCCATGATACGTGGCTCCCCCCGTTGGAGTCATCGAAAACGTGATCTGGTCGGCCGTTATTCCCGGCATCGGACTGTTCGATTCGTCCCTTACCGTCACCTTCACATACCTATATGTGGGTCCGTCACCTGCGGGGCAGGTGGTCATACCGCTTTCAGGCTCATGGGTAAGCGTGACGAACGAGTAGTCCGGGTCCACCGATGTACCACACTCGAAGATCGAAACGCTGAAGTCATCGATCCCGGCCTCGACCACCGAGCCGGAACCGAGATCGGAGGCCTCGAAGCGCACCCTGACCTGGGATGTGGGCGCCACGAAGTCGTCCACCATGAAGCTGTATTCCGCCCACATCGCGGATGTCACGGGGCCGATGGTGTCCACCGGAACCCAGGTCGAGCCGTTGTTGTTGGAAACATAGACTATGAAGAGATCGTTGTTGGGATCGTCCCCGAAGTTGTTGGTGTACCAGAGGGCATAGTCGACCTTGGCGTCTGCGGCACCGTTGAGGTCTATGGCCGGCGAGATGAGCCAGGTGATACCACCATCCACATCGGAGTTGTCATCGACGTTGTCGGTGAGATAGCAGCTCCCCGAACCGTCATAATCGGAGGCAGGATCGCCCCGGTCTCCGCCGCCGACCGGTACCCCTCGGTCCCACGCGCCATCGGTGAGATTGGGATCGTTTTCGACCGTCCAGCCCTTATCGGTTTCGAAGTCGTCGGTGAAGAACGTGGTCGTCGTACCCACAAGCGAGGTATAAACGGTAGCAGGTGCATCGCTGGGATTATAGACCGTGCCGCTTTCGACACCCTGAGCACTGAAATAGTATTCGGGCGTATCGCCGCAGGCGGCGGGCGGCAGCGTAGCCTCATAGAGATCGCCGCTCACCTGGACCAGGGAAGAGGTCAGCCAGGTGCCGCCGTCGTAGCGGTAATGGAGGGTGCCCGTACCGGCCACATAGGTATCGGAGATCTCCTCGATCCGGACATCTATAGACACCGATTGGGCGGGGGGAATAACATCGGGAGTCCCACTGGGGAGCGTTACCCTCAGGGTCGCTGTCCCGGCATAATCTACGAAGGATGCTGCGTACCCCACATCACACACCCCGTACTCGATGCGCATGTAGCCGCTTTCTCCCCAACCGGGGCCCCATGAGTTCTTCAGGAACCACACACCGCTGGTACCCTGGCTGTCGTCCCAACCAACCAGTACCACCCCATGGTTTATATCGGAGCAGGTAGGACCGCTGAATATGCCGTCGGTATAGGCCTGGAATTCATCGTTCACACAGATCGCCACGCAGACAGGGCCGTAATCCAGTATCGCCTGCTTGATGTCATCCACCGCCGGTATGTCACCCGTGCCGATATAGGCCCAGGTGTCGATCCAGTAGTCATGGGGATACGGGCAATCGCACGGAGCGTCGGTTGCCGTATACGGAAAATACTCCTCCAGAACGGCACCTTCATGCCCGCATGGATCGGTCTTCCATTCATGATAATCGTGGGCCCACCAACCTCCGTCACAACCCCAGCCGTCAGAGTTACAGCTTACGAGCCACTGCTCGGAGAGATCCACCTCCACGCCGTCCTTTATGAGGATGTTGCACTCCAGGGGCCCGACGGTAGCGAAGGCCCAGCAGCTCCCGCAGGAGCTCTGGTTCTTGACCGAGGTACAGCCGCCGGTATCACGCCAGTCATAATATGAGGGAAGGCTCAGCCGAGGAGGCATCTTCACGAACCGCGCGCCCTCCCGCCAGTTCTCAGGCACAACCAGCCCGCAGAGCTGGTCGAGCGTATATTGAGTGGCAGGGTTCTCTCCGACGGTATAGGTCCAGCCCTCGGTCTCGGCCCGCTGCCTCAGTGCTTCGATATCAACCGTACATGGGACTTCGCTGCGGTCTTCCGCATCCGAAGCGCTGTGTTCCGCAGGCTGCTCTATGGCAAGGCCTGTGGAGGCGACCGCCAGGACCGCAAGTGCCAGGGCCAACAGGGGTATGTATGCGCTGCTTCTCATCACGAAGAACCTCCTTTCAAAGGTTCGAGGATTGCTGAATGAACCGTTCGCAAATCGGATTCACGGGGTGAAAGGCATCGTAGGATAGGAATTCCCACGGAAAGCAACAGACCATCCCGGACGGACCGGGGCTTCTTTCGGGTGCTGTGTAATCGCCAAGATGCATGGGATTTACCGGATGCAGTATAACACAGGCACCGGCGGGATTCAAGCACGTTCGGCCTCTACCCTGAGGTTAGGAAGAGACATCATAACCCCCCTGGACTGGTGGAGAGGTTGGTCTGCCTGGGGGATGATCTTTGGGCACGCCTTCAGCTTGAAAACCCCGCGAAGAAGCTTTAGGCTTTGCCCGGGAAGGACTGGAGACATGAACCGCGAGCACATTGCACTTGTGATTTTCGTGGCACTCATAGCAATAACCTTCTTTCTCTTCTATTCCATCTTCAAACCCTTCCTCGCATCCATAATCTGGGGTGCAGTGCTGGCCGGCATCTTCTACCCCTTGAACGCGGTATTCATACGCCGGCGGCTGCGCGACAACCTCCGC
>JALGWN010000040.1 GCA_025774115.1 bacterium | reverse complement strand
ATGTGCTGCAGATACCCGAAGGGTGCACCGTCACCAGGTCCATAATGAGCCTTGCCATAGACACCCTGACATCGTCGTTCGACTCCATGGGTGTTACGTGTCACGCGGTTCTGGAAGAGCCGTGGGAGGGCTTTGACACCGCGCTCGGCGCCACCGGAATAGAGACCATCACCATCAAGGCCGAAGACGTGGGGGCGGACACTGTGAACATGGACATCACAGCCCTGGTACAACCCCTCGTGGCAAGGCGGGAAGCGAACTCCGGCTTCGCCATAAAGGCATCCAACGAGGTCTTCGATCTGGATTTCATGAGATTCTGGTCGCACGCCCAGCCCGACTCGGGCCTCAGGCCGAGGCTCGTTGTGGACTATATCGTCCCACCGGCACCCCCCTATTCGGAGGTTCAGCAGCCATGAGGTGGCTTATTGGGACCGCCCTTATCACCGTGTTTTTGGTATCCACCGCATACGGAGATTCCATATTCGACGTGCGGGGTACGGGCAAGGACGTGATCCCGGTGGCCGGGGCGAGCCGGGCCATGGGGGGGGCGGTTGCGGCAAGCCGTGATCCTCTGGACTGTGCGGTCATGAGTCCCTTTGCCTCTGCCCTGGCCGATAGGGTCATCATAACGGCCGGCTTTGCCCATATGAACACACGAACCGATAACCTTGGAGAGGAGAAACGCAGCCTTACTACACTCTTCCCGACAGTGTCTGCGATCATACCCTATAAGAGGGTCTCCTTGATGGCGGGACTCTATCTGGAAAAGGAAGGAAGACTGACCCTCACCCTCACCGATAACGCTTACGGCGGCGATGATGACAATGATGACGATGTCTATGACCTCGATTACAGGCGGGAGACCTCCATTCACACCGTCCCCATTTTCCTGTCGTCAAGTTTGCACCGGCGGCTCTCGGTCTCAGCGGGCATTCTTTTCTCCGCTCTTGATACGAGGGAGACATACACCATAGATTTCACCTCCGGCGACAGAATAGACGCGGTGGATGCATCGGATGTCTCGGCCAGCGGGCGGGCATTCGCGGCCGGTCTCATGGTCGATCTGGACATAGTACGTGTGGCGGCCTTGTTCAGAAGCAAAACCGATCTCGACGGGTCCTTGGAAAGGGAGAGCCGGTATGCCGGTGTGTGGGACACCGAAGATGTGAGCCTTACATCAGAGGAATCATACAAGATTGGGCTACGTGTGAGACCGCACAGATACTTCGCTGTCGAGGTGGATTATGAGAAAAGCCCCTGGTCCAAGTTGCAGCTTGATGGCGAGCCGATTGCCGACAACGATGTTTACCGCTGGTCCGCCGGGATAGAGTATAGGGGGCGCATCCCTTGGGATGCCGAGCAATACCCTGTCTTTGCCGGATACTACAGCCAGCCTTTGGACTGGCAGAGCCCCTTGACCGGAGAGATCGTCGAACGGATCTTCTCGGTCGGAACGTCTATACCACTAGCCAAGGATCGGGCGGTCGTCTCACTCGCTCTTGAATTCGGGCGGCGGGAAGCCGAGGACCGGAGCGATCTCAGTGAGACAGTCTATGGCCTGTCGCTGTCGATATCCACTATCGAGGCCTGGCGAAGAGAAGTGAAAACCCGCCCCTGAAAGGAAGGTTGAGGAGATGAGGTCTTTCTCGACGGCCAAGATTATTGTGATAATGTTCTTGTTGGTACTGGCTGTGGCACGGGTGGCTCCGGCCCAAGACGCTGAGCACATCAAGTGGTATGGGGTAGGCGGAGATCTGAACGATCCCCATCACTGGTTCGGTCGCCTCGGTGTAACCCAAAATCTCGGAGCGGAAATCATTTTCGGGATGGAGCACACCTCCAAGGATTGCGAACATGGCGACGGCGACTGTGATGTTACACAACTCGACGTCGGCGCCGGTTTCATATACGATTTCGCACCGGCCAGTCAGATAACCCCGTATGTAGGCGGCCGCTTCATACTCTCCATGATCGGTAATGGTGAGTCTAAGACAGCCGGCACTGTAGAAGCAGCGAGTGGTGTCGAGTACGTAATCATGAAGAGGATCGGCCTGAGCGGCGAGTTGAACTTCAGCTTCAGTACCGATCCGACCCATGTGCTGACCACAACACGCGTGAGGTTCTATTTCTACCTGTAGATGGAACACACCACGGCCAAGCTCGTGCTACCTGCACTTAACCATGGGTAAACCCGCGGCCTTCTGCGTAGGCGGATAACTCAAGCGGCCCCATCGGCCTGCCGATACAAAGCCTATGGAGATGCCGGCGGTGGCAAGGAAGACGAGTGAGCCGACCGGAGGCGTATCTTAGCGATACGTCGAGGATCGGCGAGCGAGGATGACGCCGTCAACATTGGCAGATACGCCGCAGCAGCAGAGGGCTTGTGAATAATCCGGGCTGGGGATAGGAGTATGTTATCACGAGATCCGTGCTCCATGGGCTAGCTTACCATGGTTAAAACCTCAGAAAAAACAACAGCCGACAGCCGACTGTCTTTCTGCCTTTCTCTTCTGGCCAAATCCGGTCTGGGGATCCAGGGCAAGTTTCAGCTCCTCGTGACCGCTGTTATCGTCGCGGCCGTGCTGGGTTTCTCCTGGTTCTTCATCCATCATGAACGAAGTCTCATCAAGGAGGCTCTCTTCAAAAGGGCCCGGAGCCTGGGCACAAACCTCGCCCACAACAGCAAGCTGGGTGTGCTTGCGCGGGACACCCGGGGACTGAGCGAGCTGGCGTCGGGTATAGCCATGGAAGAAGACATAGTCTATGCAATGGTTGTTGACAAGGACGGCACGGTCCTGGGACACAGCCTGTCGTCCCGGGTGGACCAGAAGGTACATATCCAGGACGGTCTGAACGGCTTTGTGGCAGATTCAGATTTCATCGGGCGCGGCCGGGGCGCAAATGAGGACCTAATTCATTTCATAACATCCGTCGAGACGATAAAGCAGGATCTTTCCCGGGAAGAGCTATTGCTGCCGGACGACGATGTCGCGAACATATCAAACCCATACTCCAACAGGAAAGATGCAAAGGTGGAGGAAATTGGAAGAGCCGTCGTTGGTGTATCACTCCTGGGAATAGAACAGACGATGGCCCGGGTCAAGTTGATTGTCGCTATTCTCGCGATGGGCATCGGATGTGCCTCGGTTGTAGCCGTCTACGGTATGACCCGGGCTGTGGTTATCCCGATAAAACGATTGGTTCGCGCGACGGAGAAGATAGCCTCCGGTGATCTCAGTCATATGGTCGAGGCGAAGGGTAGGGATGAGGTTGCGGAACTGGCGAGGTCCTTCAACCATATGGTTGTGGATCTCAGAAGATATCATGAGGAAGTAGAGAACTACAACCGCACGCTCGAGGAGAAGGTCCACGAGCGAACCGTCGACCTGGAAGAGACCAACAAAACACTGACAGAAACCCAAGCACAGCTGATACAGGCAAGCAAGATGGCGGCCATGGGCCAATTCGGCGCCGGAGTCGCCCATGAGCTTAACCAGCCACTGGCCGGCATAAGTGGTTATACCGATCTTCTTCTGCTCAAAATGGAAAGAGAGACCCCTGAATGGAGATACGCCAAGAAGATCGAGGACCAATGCGTGCGCATGACCAAGATAGTAAACAACCTCAGGACTTTCGCACGTCAGTCCAAGTTCGAATATGCCGAGACCGACATTAACCAGCCTATAGACGACGCTCTGATGCTTCTCGGTGAGCAGCTCAGGTCCCACAGCATCAAGGTCAGACGCGATCTGGTCTCCAACCTGCCTAAGGTACTCGCCGATGCCAACCAGCTGGAGCAAGTGTTCCTCAACCTCATATCAAATGCCAAAGACGCAATAGACCCCAAGGGCAGCGGCAATATAACAATCACATCGAGACAGGGTGAAAAGACAGACTTCGTTGAGGTTCTTGTTATAGATAGCGGCACGGGGATGGACAACTCCACTGTCAACGACATTTTCAATCCCTTCTTCACAACCAAAGATGTCGGCAAGGGGACCGGCCTGGGACTTTCCATCAGCCTCGGGATAATCGAGGATCACGCGGGCAGGATCGAAGTCCATAGCGTCAAGGACCGGGGAACCGTATTCAGGATATGCCTCCCTGTCATCAACGCCCCAACCTGCTGGGAGCTGATCGATTGTCTCGAGACCTGTGGGTTCGAGAAAGAGAACTGCCCGGCCTACAAGAACCAGAAAGGCCACACATGTTGGGAGGAGATCGCCAAGAGACATCGAAGGAAAGGCGATCCACTTCCGCCTAATTGCAGGAACTGTAGCGTATACAAGCGTAAGTCCATAACCCCTCTTCCCGAATGCTGCAACCTTGAGGAGACAGCCGTACTATGAGTGGGAATATCCTGGTTGTTGACGATGAGAAGATAGTCCGTGACTTTTTCCTGGATGTTGCCCGGTCACTGGGGGGCAATGTCGAGACCGCCGAAGACGGTGATGTCGCTGTGGAGAAGTGCCGCAGCAATCACTACGACATGGTATTCCTCGACATGCGCATGCCTCACATGAACGGCCTCGACGCATGCAGGATCATACTCAATCTCGATCCCGCCATAAAAGTGGTCATGATGAGTGGTTATTCCGAGGACCGGCTGATGGACGACGCCATCAGCTGCGGGGCTGTTGCCAAGATCTCCAAGCCGTTCGACCTCAAGACCATACTAAGCCTCATAGAGAGCGCCGCCCGGAGCATCGCCGGAGGCGGAGGCGGGGCCGGCGGCGGGGTTATTCACTACGCCTTCTGTAAGTAAGGGGTCAAGACCCCTTCCCATTTTCGATTGACAGCATGCCATATGTCGTGGTAACCGATTATTACTTTGACAACTCCAGGGCCGAAGGGGGGTCCAGCCGAATTGGAAAAAGAGTATTGGCCTTCAAGGACATCCTTCGTCTTCGCCGCGATCGGCTCCGCGATCGGATTGGGAAATGTCTGGCGCTTTCCCTATATCTGTTTCAAGTACGGAGGTGGCGCCTTCCTGATTCCCTTCCTGGTGGCTCTATTCACCGCAGGGATACCTCTCATGATCCTTGAGATGGGTATAGGCCACAAGATGGGTGCCTCGGCACCCATGGCATTTGCAGGAACGGGCCGCCGAAAGGAATGGTTGGGGTGGATGGCCGTAGGCGTGGGTTTCATAATTGTCACTTACTACGGCGTCATAATGTCCTGGTGCGTGAATTACCTGGGGTTCTCATTCAACCTCTCCTGGGGGACCGACGCGCAGAGCTTCTTCCACAATGAATTCCTCAACAGGACCACGAACTTCAAGGACATTTTCTCGATAAGCCCCAAAATCCTGCTGGGATTGGCCATTTCATGGACGCTTATAATCCTCTGCATATGGAAAGGGGCGAAAACCGTCGGAAAGGTGGTCTATTTCACCGTTCCCCTGCCCTGGATCTGCCTGGTGATTTTCGTAATCCGCGGTGTCTCACTGCCCGGCGCTGAGGCCGGCATAGCATACTATCTCACACCGAACTTTGAGGCCCTCAAGGACAGCGCGGTCTGGCTGGCAGCCTACACCCAGGTCTTCTTCTCCCTTTCCATCGGCTTCGGCGTGATGATTGCCTATGCCAGTTTCCTGCCGAAACGTTCGGACATCGTAAACAACGCTTTTATCATATCGCTCGCCAACTGCGGGACTTCCTTTCTCGGCGGCTTCGCGGTCTTCGGTGCCCTTGGTTACTACGCAAACCAAACCGGCGTTGACGTCAAGGAAGTGCTGGGATCAAGCCAAGCGGTGGGTTTCGGCCTGGCCTTCATCGCATACCCAAGCATCATAAGCACGCTTGGCAAGGCCGCGGTGTTCTTCGGGGTTATCTTCTTCATCATGCTTTTGACCCTTGCTATCGACTCGGCGTTCTCGCTTGTCGAAGCCGTCGCGGCAGCGTTCATGGACAAGTACAACGCCAAACGGCTCAAGGTGAATTTCAGCGTTGCAATAGTGGGCTGCATTCTGGCACTGACCTTTACCACGCGGGCAGGATACTACTGGGTGGACATAGTAGACCACTTCATGAACAGTTTCGGCCTCGCCATAGTGGGATTGTTGGAGTGCCTTGTCATAGGGTACTTCTACGGAACCCGGATACTGCGCGATTACGTCAATTCGAAATCTGAATTCGCCATCGGGCGGTGGTGGGACGTGATGATAATGTTTGTGACCCCCGCTGTCCTGGGTATTTCGGTCGCACTGGAGATCAAGGACCGTATTTTCTCTTCGTACGAGGGCTATCCAAGATGGGCGGAATTCACTGCCGGTTGGGCCATAGTAATAGCCCTGCCCATAATCGCTTTTCTTCTGATGAGATCAAAGGGAAGGAGGACCGTCTAAGTTGCTCACAGGCATACTGACAAAACTCCCAGCATCGGCCATTGCCATGGGTATCGTGACGGCTGTCATACTTTATGGCGGTATTGTGGTTTGCCTGGTGCTCGCGAAGAAGCGGGAGCCGTAACCTGTGTCTTGTCGTGACCGGCAGCGGTAAGAGGGTGCAAACCGGTCCGCAATGAGATGGCACTCCGCCCGGTACGGCATCGACGGCACGGAAGCCGCGCTAAGCGAAGGGTGGGTGGCCCTTCCCCTTCATTTTCTTCATCTCTTCGTCCAACTTGGACATATTCTCTTGCTTCTTCTTCTCTATCTCATCCATCGTGAACATCTTCTTGGTATCTTCAACTTCCTTCTTCTTTTTCTTTACGAACTCATCCAATTCGTCCTGAATCGACGGACCCTGCGCCTCTTTGGGGAGTTCCTCGAGTTTGATATGATTCTTGACTTCCGTCCTTATCTCAAATGGATTCTCGACTACCTTCAGGATACCCTCACCACCGAGCATGACGACCAGGTTCCTTACGAAATCCGGGGCCAGCCCCAGCAGATCGGCGATATCCTCCGGCGTGGGTGGTTTGTCGGCACTATGGGACAGCACCCTCACCGCTGCTACAATGAGATGGCCGTCTTCATAGCAAGGTCTATGCGCCACTGCCTGCCTCCTACCCTAAAGTAAAGGTCGACAAGAGGATATACCCGGCCCGGAGCGAAGTCAAGCCGCCTGAGACAGGCGCCCTCTTCAACAGCCCCGCTATCCTCTTTCCAGAGGAGGAACAGACCGATCCATCGTGACCGGGGTCCGGTGCTTCCCCTGGAACCGATGATGAATAGATTGACACCATAGCCACCGTGGCCTACCGTTCAGAGAAACCCTACAGTCACATTTCAGTCACCGGCCAGGGAACGAAAGGAGTCAGGACATGAACAGGTTTGCCGTCGCGTCCGTCTTCGCTTTGTTGGTTGTGTGTTCGCCTGGAAACCAGGAGGCCTTCGCAGACCAAGCCGGGGAGCCATTCCAGCTCGCACTTTTTCATCCGCTTCAGATCCGGGAGGAAACTGCAAGTATAACTGCCCTTCGGCTCAATCTCATTTACGGCAAGAACGTCTCGGTAGCCGGGTTGGATATCGGCATTGCCAATCACTGCACGGGCGGTCAATCGGTGGGCCTCCAATACGGTCTCGTAGGCTTGGTCGAAGGGGACTTCATGGGCTGGCAGGACAACGCCATCAGCATCACAGAGGGGAAATTCACCGGATACCAGTCCGGCCTTTACAATCATTGCGGCCAGGGCGAGGGCTTTCAGATGGGATTCGTGAACCGGGCTACCGATATGCGGGGCTTCCAGCTCGGTCTGGTTAACTACACCGAGACCATGTATGGCCTTCAGGTCGGCCTGGTTAACATCATCCAGCGAAAAGAAACCCTGCCGGTCTTCGTGATCGTGAACTGGTCATTCTAACGGGATGCGAAGAAACCCTCTGGCGATCGTATCGGTCCTGGTGGCATTCTACGTATTTTACGGTTTGAGGGGCCTGGGGCGCGCGCTGGCGGCAGTCATCATGGGACTGCCGGTCAGCCGCGTCATGATCTATAAGGTGCTGCCGGGCTTTGATGTCTTCTCAAATGCCTGGGATATCGCGCCGTCACGGCTCACCACCCTCATCCTCGCAGGCCCTGCTTGTGCTTTGCTGGCCGGGTATCTCCTGTTGGTGCTCATAGGTTCCCGGGGAAAGCGCTTGCCCCCGCCGCTTCGGCTTTTTCTCTGTCTGACCTCTTACATCAGTCTCATCCTCGATCCCATATACTATGCCGTGATCCCCCTTCTCCGCCTCGGCGGCGAACCCGAGACCCTCGCCTGGATCTTGGATGTCTCACCGATCTGGCTAGCCTTACCGGCGATGGCAGTGCTCGGACTCAATGTGATGCTGACGAGGAAGAAACTGGTGCCGCTAATAAAGGGCACCCGAGGGTGATGAAGAACACCCATCCGCTGTGTTACGCTTGGCCCCTGTCACTGCTACGTAACCGTAGCGTCGTCACTCCTGTGACGACGAACCAGATCTGCACGACATTCGTTGCCACGGGAGTGGCAACGCTACGGGGTTCACATCTATGTGCATCTGAGATCTTGATTACAACTAATCTATCAACCCTGTCCTTTGCCGGAACAGGCCTTGACGCAGAGGCCGCAGATTCGACTTCCTATGTTGGCGGGTTTCTTGATCCGGTCCATGGTCTCGATGCATTTCTGAAGATCGAACTGCGCGAGACTCTCACCAATAGCTCCTCCAGGACACGCTGATATGCACTCCCGGCAGGTCCCACAACCCCACTCGATCGGCCGGTCATAGGGCAGCGCCAGGTCTGTCAGGACACTGGCATACCGGACCCTGGAACCGTAATCGGGACTGACGAGCAGATTGTTTCTGCCAATCCACCCCAGACCCGCAAGGCGGCCAACCGCCCTGTGGGAGATATGACCGGTGAACCTGTCCCAGTCAACCACCTGGGATGAGGGCACAGGAAACGCCCGGCAGCCGGTCTCCTGAATGTGGCCTGACATGCGGAGTCCTATCTGATCGAGCAGGATATTCACTTGCCGGTAGTGATACTGATAGGTCCGAGTGGGATGATCGACAATGCCGTCAAGCACAATGTCGCTGAGCCTGTAGCCGAAGCTTATGCCGGTCGTAAGACCCGTGAGCCGCACCTCCCCCGACACATCCTCAACATCCGAGAGGTCGGCCACACCAAAGAGTATGGCCCCACCCAGGCGCGCGATATGCTCGAGGGCTTTCCTGGTTTCTTCCGGGGTCATGGACACAACTCCATGGAATACCCCACGGGCAAGCCCGTGGTAGGTGCATTCAACCATGGGTAAACCCATGGTCCTCTGCGTAGGCGGATAGAGGCTGCCGGTTGATTCACCGTACGCCTGGCGGCCTGTAGTTGGGAGCTTCCTTGGTGATGTTGACGTCGTGAGGATGGCTCTCAATCAAGCCTGCGTGCGTTATACGAACAAACTGGGCCCTGGTCCGCATCTCTTCCAAACTCTTGGCTCCGGAATAACCCATGCCCGCTCGGAGACCGCCCACCAGCTGGAAGACAGTGGCGGCAAGAGGGCCATGGAACGGCACCCTGCCTTCTATGCCTTCGGGCACGAGCTTGCCGGGTTCGGTATCTTCCTGGAAGTATCTGTCACCGCTTCCTCTTTTCATAGCCCCTATCGAACCCATCGCCCGGTAGACCTTGTAGCTCCTTCCTTCGTAGAGCACATGCTCGCCCGGACTCTCTTCGGTCCCTGCGAAGAGGCTCCCGACCATAACACTATGCGCCCCGGAGGCGACTGCCTTGGCTATATCCCCGGAATACTTGATCCCGCCGTCGGCGATTATGGGTACCCCGCCCCGGTCACAAACCTCCATGCAATTCATGATTGCCGTCACCTGAGGAACACCTACACCGGCCACGACACGCGTGGTGCATATCGACCCCGGCCCAACACCCACCTTGACTCCGTCCGCACCCGCCTTCATGAGATCGCTTGCGCCCGCCGCGGTCACAACATTACCGCCCACAACATCGACATCGGCATATCCGGACTTCACGGCTTCAATGGTCTTGAGGACGGCCTTCGCGTGACCATGGGCACTGTCCACCACTATCACGTCCACATGAGCATCAGCCAGAGCGCGCACCCGGTCATGGGTGTCCTTCGCAACCCCAACCGCAGCACCAACCCTCAGGCGGCCTTTACCGTCAGCGCAGGCATTAGGACACTCCATCTTTTTCTGGATGTCCTTGACTGTTATGAGCCCCCTAAGCTTGAAGTCATCCCCAACCACCGGCAACTTCTCAATCCGGTTCTTATGAAGCACCCGCTTGGCATCCTCAAGCGTGGTCCCCACCGGGACGGTGATAAGGTTCCCGGTCGTCATGACCTCCTTGATAGGCATGTCGGTGCGGTCTATAAAGCGCAGATCGCGGTTCGTAAGAATACCGACGAGCTTTCCGGTCTTGTCGGTAATCGGCACACCGGAGATTCTAAACCTGGTCATCAACTCCAGGGCTTCCGCCACGCTCGCGTCGGGGCCCAGCGTAAACGGGTTTGAAATCATACCGCTTTCGGATCGTTTGACCCGGTCAACCTCCATAGCCTGCTCGTCCACGGACATGTTCTTGTGAATGATGCCGATACCACCCTCCCTTGCCAGAGCGATGGCCAATCCCGATTCCGTAACGGTATCCATTGCCGCGCTTACTATCGGGATGTTGAGGCTCACGTTCCTCGTGATTCGGCTCCGAATATCGACCTCGGACGGCAATACCTCCGAGCCCAGGGGCACCAACATCACGTCATCGAAGGTCAGGGCCTCGCCTTTGATCCTGTCGCTCATACGCTCCCTCACTCAGCATGCGGACCGGTAAGCGGCACAAAACTGACCGGTATCACTTTCTCAGTCTGGGCCTCTCCCATGTATTTCTTGACCCGGTAAAGATATTGAAATCCCGCGCTCCCCACCGGTATGACCATTATCCCGCCTTCTTTCATCTGATCGATCAGGGGCTGTGGGATCGCCGTCGGAGCACAGGTGACTATCACACGATCGTAGGGCGCATGCTCCTCCCAACCTTCATAACCGTCCCCCACCTTGATCTTCACGTTATCATACCCCAGATGCTTCAGGCGCTCCTCGGCTTCTCTGGCCAGCGGTTCGACGATCTCGATTGTATAGACCTCCTGTACGATCTCCGCAAGGACCGCGGCCTGGTAACCCGACCCGGTACCCACTTCGAGCACGCGGTCTGCCGTGCTCAGGCTCAGCTCCTCGGTCATAAGGGCGACGATGTACGGCTGACTTATGGTTTGGCCGTTGCCGATGGGGACAGGCGAATCATGGTAGGCATAATGCCTGTACTGCTCCGGGATGAACTCGTGCCGAGGAACCGCAAGCATCGCCGCTATAACGCGGTCATCCTCTACGCCCCGCCCTTCTATCTGATCTTCCACCATGCGCTTGCGGGCGGCGTCGTAGGATTCGGCCGGCCCCCGGCTACCGGTCTGGCATGATAAGCACAGAGCGAGAACGACACCGCAGGCAAGCAGCGGTAGTCGCATAAAGATATGCGAATATGATGATCTGTCTTTAGTCCACATGCGTGACTTCGGTGGCCTTGAACCCCCCAAGACCCATGAGATGGCCTATATCATTGAAAGTAATCAATTTATGGAGATCGGCTCCCACCTCTACAATTGTCAGCGAGGCATGCTTCACCGTAAGACACCAAACATCATCCGGGGGAAGGTTGAGAACCAGGGTGGCGTAGGTCGAGATCACGCCTCCGTGGCAGACGACCAGCACATTACCCCCCTTATGCGAGGCCTCTATCGCGCGCAGGGTGTGCTTGACCCTTTTCACGAATGCCTTGAAATCCTCGCCGCCGGGAACGCGGATTCGCGTGGGTCTAACCGCCCAACGGTCGAACGTTTCCCCGTATTCCTTCCTTATGCTGCGAAGTGTCTTGCCTTCCCATTCGCCCAACGAGATCTCATTGAGCCCGGCCTCACGTATCACCGGTGTCTTCTTGCCCACGACGATCTCGGCGGTCTGGTATGCGCGCTTGAGGGGGCTCGCATATACAGCATCGAAGGAAAGCTCCTTGAACCTTTTAGCCAGCAGCCCGGCTTCCTTTTTCCCGTACTTGCTGAGCTGGGGGTCACGCTGCCCCTGGATCTTCTTCATGGGATTCCAAGTCGACTCGGCATGTCTTACCAAGAACATCAGCATATGGTAGCCTCCGCCAGGCTGACAAAGAGTTCTGCCATAGACAGTATATCCACAAGGTTATGCCTCAAGACACCTCTTATCCTTCTCGCGTCCTTAGTATGCACAAACTCATGGTAAATGCAAGGAACTTCCCAACCGGGAACGTCTCCAATCCTTCGTCTCCCCAGGATATGCCTCTCCAGGGTTACGAGCTTGCAATTGGGAAGGCTGTGCTTCCACCTGCGTCTGGCCGCATGCAGGAGATCGAACTGCTCCGGCGCGGAGGCAAGTTCCACTTTGTGGTACTTGGCCCTCTCTCTAAGGTATGGCATATCGAAGGACTTGCCGTTGAAGGTAACGCAGAACTCATGTCGGGCAAGTACCTCATCCAGTGCCCATATGACCGCCCTCTCTTCGGAGTAGTCGCGGGCAAGGATCTGGGTGCATCTTACTACTCCATCATGCACGAAAGCCGTCCCTGCAAGAAAGAGGGGAGTGGATGAAAACCCGGTGGTCTCAAGATCCATAAAGACGAACGAAGGTACGGTCCTGCCTTCGCCCAGGTGGATCCGGGCCGCATCCTCGAGGGCGCCGGTCCGGACATAGTCCTCGGCGGGTTTCTCGATCAAGACATAGGTTCCGAAACGGTTCTCCGCCTCGGTTACACCCTCGATGTCATCTATCGCCAGCGGCCTCGCCGCCGGACGCGCGAAACCCGGCTGCGGGGAGTTCTCGAGCAGCATGAGCCTGAGGTTTGCTATGCGTTGTCTTATGTCTTCCTCAAGCACGTTCCAGGATTCTCCGTACCAGAAGCTTGGCCGTTTCCTTATCGGGGATGGGATAGCCATGGCCGGGATCGGGGTCCTGGTGCTGAGGCGGCCTGAGAACCGGAAGCCCCACACACGACGGGCACCCGCTCTCACAGGGGCACTCCTCTATTACCTGGAGCACACCCTCCATAATCCGCGGGAGAAGATCATACGCCTTCTCGCAGAATCCCAAACCCCCCTTGTACCGGTCATAAAGGAAGATGGCCGGTTTTCCCACATTGCTGGATTCGACCAGGCCGCCGATATCCTGCCGATCGCACATCACGAAGAGCGGCAGGATGTTAATGAGCACATTCTTGAGTCCCACCAGGCCCTCGATCGGGTTCATTCCCTTTTTCCTTATAAGCGAAACAATCTCTGCATCCGGATACATCCATAATGCGACGGTTTCAAGATGCTGTGTCGGGATGTCGACGGACCCGTAACCGATGGAATCGAGGCTGTAGAACTTGATTTTCTTGAAAGAGGTAGTCTTCCAGCTGACGGTGGCGTCCCCGAAGAAGACAAGGAGATCACCCCGGGCGCCGTCCTTCTTCTCGTTCTTCACCCTGATGGAGGATTCGAGAATGGGCTGGGTATAGTAGTCCACCTCCTTCCTCTCGACATATGCGACCTTTCCCTCCAGGTCCAGATCTCTAACCTGATAGGTATGCCCGTCATGGATGTAGATACCCTGGGGATAAACCAATTCCGGTGCGCTTATGGCATCCACGTTGCCTATCACTTTTTCGGCGGCGGTGGCGTCCACGATGGTAAAGGTGTCGTCTGAGATAGTCCTGAGGCCGACGCCGGCTGCGGGGAATTCGGTCGTAGCCCAGTAGGTGCGGTCGTCTATGGTCTTCACCCGCTTCACATCCTCCAGCACCGTCAACACAGGCTTTGTGAGACTGCCGAATATGGTCTCGTCTTCCTCCGACATTGGGAGCTCGAAGGCCGCGCAGCTCAGATGCCCGGCCAGTATGTAAGGGTTGGCCGGATCGATTACCGCATTCTCGGGACTCTGGCCGAAGAAGTAGTCGGGGTATCTCATAAGGTACTGGTCTATGGGATCGTTATAGCCTATGAAAACTACAAGGGCCTCATCGGTCTTTCTTCCGGCCCGCCCCGCCTGCTGCCAGGTCGAGGCTATTGTGCCCGGGAAACCGACTATTATCGAAGCGTCGAGGCTCCCCACATCTATACCGAGCTCCAGAGCATTGGTGCTGGCCACCCCCAGCAGTTCGCCTGAGAAGAGCGCCTTTTCGATCTGCCGTCTCTCCTCCGGAAGATATCCGGCCCGGTAGGCACTCACTTTCTTCACAAGATGAGGGTTCCTACGCGAGAGCGCATCCCTCACATATCGGAGAATGAGCTCCGCAACCACCCTCGCCTTTGTAAAGGTTATGGTCTGAATGCCCGCCTCTATCAATCCCACCATCAGACTATGGGCTTCCACATTGGAGCTCTTCCGCTCCATGCGGTGGGAGTCGATGAAGTTGGGATTCCAGAGCACAAACATCTTAGGCCCCCTTGGGGAACCGTCATCGGAGACGACCGCACAGGCGTCCCCCAAAAGCGCTTCGGCAAGCTCCCCGGGGTTCGCTATGGTGGCCGAGCACAGGACCAGGGTGGGATCGACTCCATAGTGGTTGAGGATGCGCCTCAGCCTTCGGAGGACATTGGCCACGTTGGACCCGAATATGCCTCTGTAGGTGTGCATCTCATCGATCACAACGTAGCGGAGCCGCCCGAAGAAACGGCTCCACCGCGAGTGATAGGGAAGTATGCCCTGGTGCAACATGTCCGGATTGGTGAGGATCACGTTGGCGTTGTTTCTGAGTTTCCGCCTGGTTTCCCTCGGTGTGTCACCGTCGTAGGTGCCGGCGCGCACAAGATCCATGAGCGCGGGGTCCGCCGAACAGAAATGACCCAGTACACGAAGCTGGTCCTGGGCAAGGGCTTTGGTTGGAAACAGAAAAAGGGCGGTAGCCTCGGGATCATCGAGCAGGGCTTCCAGCACGGGTATGTTGTAGCAGATGGTCTTGCCGCTGGCGGTGGATGTGACTATGGCGGTGTTCCGCCCCCCGGAGATAAGATCGATGGCTTCCGCCTGGTGGGAATAAAGCGAGGTGATGCCCATCGACTCCAGCGCGTTTCTGATGGTGGGCGAGATGGGGGTCACGGGATCTCTATAAACAGGTTCCCTGGGCGGGAGGTGTTGGATATGTACGATCTGACCCCGATAGCCGTCGGATGTCTGGATATTGGTAAGGAAATCGGATATACGAGTGCTTTTCTGCATAACCTCAGTATACTTGAAAGAGGATCTCAGGAAGGTTCTGTCACTCCACGCCGGGCACTCAACATATCCCGTAGCGTTGCCACTCCTGTGGCAACGATTGTAGTGTAGCGTCGGGGTTCCACACCCGACGCATCTTCCCTATAATCCTCCTGTCCCTATAGAACCTCCACGCTTGATCGAATCTTCTCCGAATCTATCCCTGATCGAATCGACTACCCTGAGACATTCGCGATGTACTCTATCGGCCGGGAACAAAGGCTCGGAGAGAATCTCCGTCTTTTTTACCAACCCGGAAGCACTGACCCCGAGAAGCCTAATTTCATCCCCATTGAAGTTTGAAAGAAACAGTTTCTTTGCGGTATAAAAAAGAATATCATCCCTCTCGAAACAATTAGCCAGTTTCTTTTGCCTAGTGAAGGTATTGAAGTCACGGTACCTTATTTTCACCGTTACGGTATCACTCACATACCCGTCCTTACGCATACGCCTCGAAACCTGCTCGCACAGTCTTAGAAGCGTGGACATAAGGCAATCACGATCATCGGTGTCAAAGGGGAGAGTGCGTTCGTGTCCTATGGATTTGGGCTCGATGCCCTGGTAGTATGGAATCACGGGCGAGTCATCCATGCCGCTTGCGGTCATCTTGAGATAAGTACCGTATTCCCCGAAGAGCTTCCGCAGGGTGGGCTCGGGGAAAAGGGCCAGGTCTCTTACCTTTCTAATTCCCAGGTTTTTGAGCTTAACGGTAGTTTTCTCACCTATTCCCCAGAGAGCTGTTACATCCTTCTCGCCCAAGAAATCAAGGAACCTACCCTCTTCAATAACCGTTAGCCCGTTGGGTTTATTGAGTTCCGATGCCATCTTAGCAATGATCTTATTGGGACCGATCCCTATCGAGCATGTCAGACCGAATTCCTTATGAATCCTTTGCATGATCTTTCTTGCAACCTTGGGTGCACCGGAAAACCCGAGATTTTCGAACTCAAGGAACGCCTCATCGACACTGAAGGGTTCGACCCTGGATGTATATTGCCTAAGGATGCCCAGGATCTGAACGGACGTGTAAACATACTTCTTCGGGTTACCGGAGATGTATATGCCGTGGGGACAAAGCTGGCGAGCCCTGCCTATGGGCATGCCCGATTTGAGGCCGAACAGCCTTGCCTCGTAGGATGCCGTGGCTACAACACTTCTGCTGTTTGGGTCGCCACACACGATAACCGGCTTACCCCTTAGGTTTGGGTTGGACAGCTGCTCTATCGATGAAAAAAAGGCGTCCATGTCGATGTGGAAGATAACCCGGTCCATTTCTAATACCTTCTTACCAATGCTTGAACCGTTCCTATTATGCTTATCCTGTCGTGGCCGAGGCTCGATAAATCGATATCGGTATAGGCATCGTTTTCCGGTCTTAGGATCGCCTTGCCTCTCTTAAGGATAAATCTCTTGAGGGTTACTTCATCCTCTATGAGGGCTACCACTATCTCTCCGTTCTGAGGGGTAGGGTTCTTTTTTACAATCGCAAGATCGCCATCGTTAATGCCCGCGCCGATCATGCTATCCCCTTTGACCCTGACCGCAAAAACACCTTCCCCCTTTGCGATGCTGTCATCAAGGAGCAGCATGTCCTCTATATATTCCTCAGAGAAAGTGGGCTCTCCGGCAGACACCCTTCCCAAGATGGGTACGGGCTTGCCCTGACCCACCATCTCCCTTCCGACTATCTCAATGCCCCTGGCGGTCCTGGACTGGCGCTTGATTAGACCGTCTTTTTCCAGTTTGCCCAGGAAGTATCTTACCCCGTTTGTGGAGGCGATATCGAATCGCCCGCCTATTTCCCTAATGGTAGGCGGCAGACCCCTCAGCGCGACCTCCTGCCGGATGTACTCGTATATGCGCTCTTTCTTACCCATGGTTTCAGACTACTGCACATTTGTGCAGTAGTCAAGCTATTTCGTTCTACGCCTTAAGAATCTCTTCTGAATCAGTTCCGACCCACTGAAAAACCCATCCAATCCAGGCTGGTCAGAAACATCCAGATGCTTGCGTAGAACTGTCAGTGGTCTTGGGGTTCTGTGCTCATCTATTCGTCGCTACGTGTACGCCGCAGCGACGAGTGCCGAGTGTAACACCGGAGACGGATGGTTTTCACCAGCTAAGCACGCTTACCTCTGGCCAGGCGGGTCAAAAGCGTTCGGATCCAAGGCACGCGAAGGTATGAGGAGCGAGGCGTATAGTTGCATACGCCGCAGCGACGAGTGCCGAGTGTAACACCGGAGACGGACGGTTTTCACCAGCCTGGGGGCTATTCGCGGAGCGCAATCTCCCTGGCCGATATCCCATAGTCGCGGAACCAGCGGTCTATCTCCCGGTTGGACACCTTCTTTAGTTTCATCATGCGCTTGCGCTCCCGCCATACGCGAGGAAAACCTTTGAATGCATCCCAGTAGGCCCTGTACACACTGTGGGTTAGATCCCAGAAGGAGTGCTCTGAGACCGATCTTCCGGCCGCCCCCCGGCCGCGGACCACACCGTAGAAGTGATAGATGTACCTGATCTTGGTGAAGATGAGATTAGGCAGCACA
>JALGWN010000352.1 GCA_025774115.1 bacterium | reverse complement strand
ACAACAACCAGCAGACCCAATAGCGCTAAAGGCTTCATCTTCCCCTCCGAGAGTTGAGTTACTCCGACCTATGACCCTGGCGGCAACTGCTTCCCAAGATGATATCCATACATAGAAGACGTGTAAAGCTCCTTCGTTGTTTCAGTTGTGTATCCCGAAGCTACACCGGTGTGGAGGGTGTGACGAGTCTTGCCCTGCATTTTGCACACCTTATGACCAGCACGGCCTACTCACCAAGTTGCTTGAGGCGCTTCAGTCTATCGGCTTGATTGGCCGCCAGCCATTGGTCCTGCGAGAGACGCTCATAGGCCTTGGCGAAGTAGCCCTTGGCCTCGTCGTCTCTTCCCAGGAGGAGGAGACACTCGGCGATTTCCTCAAAGACATAGCCGCCTGTCTCGAGGCCCTTTTCCCGGATTTCACTTTCCAGGTCCTCCTGAATCGTGAGGGCTTCCTCAACCCGCCCAAGCGAACGATACACCCGGGCGACGGTCCATCGAGCGATCCTCACTCGTTCTTCGCCTCCCTGCTCCCTGTTCCAGGCGAGAGCCTTTTCGAAGAGCTCAAGGGCTTTCTCGTAATCCCCCATGTCGTGGTACGCCCAGCCGGTGTTGTTATACAGAGAACCAAGCCAACGGCCGGCCCGCTCGTCGGAGCTCTGCTCGGCAACCTGCATGGCTTTGCCCGCCCATACCAGCTGCTCCTCCGGGGGCTCTATTATGGCCATCATATGGGCGGCATCGACGGCATAAAAGTCCTCCTTGGCCCCAAGTCCCGTCTTCCAGGCCTCCAGGAATAGCGGCCTCGCGCTGTCGGCCCGGTCTGCGGAGTTATAGACCCGGCCGCGTTCGAGCAGGTACCTGATCCTTGCGAGGACCAGATCTTCGGTAAGCATAGCCTCAACACCGTCAAGTGTCCTATGGGCATCATCGAATTTCATCTGGAGTCCCCGGGCCCTGGCGACTTGGGTCATCAGCTGGGCCAGGTAGGACTTGTCGCCGGATTCCTCCGCGAGCGGAACCAGCTCCGTGAACCTCGCCTCGGTGGTGTCCGGATGGTTATAGTCCCACATAGCATCAAAATCGGGCAGGCTCGCGCCCCGGTCTTGATCTCTTTCAGCCGAACAGCAGCAAAAAACCACCAGCACTATGACGAACAGAATTCTCATCATGACACGCCCACCGGTCCCGGTGACAACACAGATATTGCAGGGTCCGCTTAATGCACCGCATTTAACGTTGACCAAGCTTGGTGGAGTGAGGAAAATGGTTTGGAGGTTCTATCACACACAGGGTTTCTGTTATGAGGCTGTGCGTAAGAAAGGAGCAACAGCATGGAAGAGTTCATGGTGAAACTTCCGGACTACCTTGTAAGCTACGGGCTCAGGATCATAGCGGCGGTTGTGATCTTCGTAGTCGGAAGATGGGTGGCCCGTCTGGTATCCCGTCTGGTAGAGAAGGTGTTGATCAAGGCGAATGTGGAGGCGGCGCTGTCCGGGTTCCTAAGGAAGCTCTGCTTCTTCCTGATCCTCGCGTTCGTCATAATCGCCGCGGTCGACAAGGTGGGTATTCAGACTACGTCCCTCGTGGCCGTCATTGGAGCAGCCGGCCTGGCCATCGGTTTTGCACTTCAGGGGTCGCTTTCCAATTTCGCTGCCGGAGTGATGATACTCATATTCAAACCGTTCAAGGCGGGTGATTTCGTCGAAGTCGCAGGTACCCTGGGCTCGGTTCGGGAGGTCGGCATATTCAACACCGTTCTTAACCATCCTGATAACCGGCGCATAATAGTCCCCAATGCTCAGGTCACTTCGGCCAAGATTACCAACTTCACCGCCATCGACAAGCGGCGAGTGGATATGACCTTCGGTATCTCCTACGATGATGATATCAGGAAGGCCAAAGACATCCTCATGGGACTTATGAAGTCCGATCCTCGCGTACTTAAGGACCCTGCGCCGCTCGTCGCAGTCTCAGAACTCGGTGACAGCAGTGTGAACCTGGTAGTGAGACCCTGGTGCAAGCCGGATGATTACTGGGGCATTTTTTCGACATGATGGAGAAGGGCAAGGGCGAGATGGAGAAGGCCGGGCTCAGCATCCCGTTCCCGCAGCAAGATGTGCACATGTACCAGGAGAACAAGGCCGGCTGATCCGGCGCTACCGGGACCGATCAAGAACGCCCGGATGCGGAGTATTGAGTAGCGTCGTGGTTCCACCCACGACGAAAGACCGTCGGGCACAGAGACCCGACGCTACGGGTACGGGGCAAGAACGCCCGGATGCAGAGTATTGAGTAGCGTCGTGGTTTCACCCGCGAGGAAAGACCGTCGGGCACAGAGACCCGACGCTACGCTGACGGTACCGGGGCTATGGTTGGATGCTATGTCTGTCCGCTCGCCTTGGCTTTGCGCCGGGCTTCTAC
>JALGWN010000181.1 GCA_025774115.1 bacterium | reverse complement strand
GTCCCAGAAGCCAAGCCACCATATTATGTAACCCATGAACCCTAACATACTGGGTCCTCCCTTCGTTGCATTCCACTACACTCTGGGGGGATCGTACCAATAGGATAGAGGATTGTCAAGCTATTTTTGCGTTTATTTGCAGATTAGGCCACTGGGCAATTGCAGAACGCAATCTTCGTTGCGAAATGCAAGTTTGGCGCAATGGGGCCTTCTCAGAGATGGATCACGTCCCCGGAGGCAGAGGGTGGGCCACAGGTCGGTATACCACAGGCCGGGCCACGGGATGATACTCCGAACGCGCCCGGAAGCTAAGTTGTCTATCTCCGTAAGAAAATGGACATCACAGCAACATAGATGACACTTGCTATAACCGCAGGGGCTACTCCTCCAGGGAATCCATGTCGCAACAGGAGGAACACCACCATGAACACTCCATAGATCCCGGTTGCCAAGATGAGTTTCGTACTAGCCTTTTTCATTTCCCAGTCCTTTCTGTTCTCGGGAAGAATCTCCGACATAGGGCAAAGGGGGAACGGCGAAGTCCCATTTCCCGCTTCTCACACAGGGCCTGAGACTTCCCCGTCCATCCCTTGAGGTTTGACTACCACCATCCAGTGAGTTGGCCGACGATATCAGATCCAGATGCGCCCGCAGCTCCGGCAAGAGCGCCTAATCCCGCTCCGGGGAGGCCTCCGATGATCCCCCCACCGATTGCACCACCTATGGTGCCTGCCAAATCCTGCTGGGCCAATCGCGTCAGATTGATGAGACAACGAGGAGCATAGATGGTCTTCTCCCCGTCACGGAGAATCTCAATCCCGGTTGCCATTCCTTGAGACAAGCCCGCGTGCGCGTCGTATTGTCCCGAGTCGATCATATGCTGGAGAACCTCGGCCTTTTCCGTAATAGTCGGATACGCGTCAACCCGGTCCAGTACTTCAGACATAGCCTGAAGTGTCTCATTCGGAATCTGGTCTCGTGCTTGTTCCAGACGGGCAAGTTCGTCCAAGACCAAGTGGATGCGGCTCTTGGTGTATCTATCAATCGCCGGCACCATCAAGGTCGCCTGGAGTACTTCCATTCCCGATGACACCTGGTTTTGAGGCAGCCGGGCCGCTATCTCTCGCACATTCCCCATGATCGCCTCCATGATGATCGTATGATCATGGGGGTTTAGGTCGGAACCCAGTGCATAGTCGCGAGCGTCGAAGCCGGGACTTATAGAACCCAACGAAGGCGCATCCGACACCGTCTGCCCGGCACCGCCCCCAACCCGGCTCTCCTTATCACCATCCCAGTCAATAGGATCAACATGGGTTTGCTCGGTCGGCTTGGGGCCTGCCGTCTCACTGTCACATCCCAGGAAAAGAGCCACTACAAACATGCTAAGAACCAAAGCCAGGATTGCTTTCGGCCTGTTCATGTCTCCCAACCTCCTCCCCACACACCCTGTGCACGTGTAGGAACTTCATCGTCCACCCAATGCGCCGAACCTGTAGGCGGGCTTGCGCGGAATCTATAGCCTGATGTGCATGAGATTCGCGCAACCAAGCTCACGAACCCGCTAAGGCCACCACCAGGGACAGACCGAGTCAATGGTCATGTTCTCACCTCCTTTTCAGAAATCGCCCTGCCCACAGCCTTGAGGTGACCGGACTGGTCGCCTCTTCTCGGGGTCCTCTCCGATCGCACACAAAACCCTGAGACCTAACCACAACCGTCTCGTGAAATACCCCACGGGCAAGCCCGTGGTAGCTGCATTTAACCGCCTTCGCCAAACCTTCGGCGGGTTATCCGCCACAGGGCGTGTCCATTAGGTGACATCCACCGACGCACCTCTCTACGCATTCAACCATGGCTAAACCCATGGTCCTCTGCGTAGGCGGATAGAACATCAGCCCGCGCCGTTTGATGCCGATCGTCCATTCCCTCTACTCGCACACACCGTGCCAGTGGGGATATCTCAACCCGAATCCAGGTATGTGATTGTTTATACATCTGTTAGTCAGACAGATCTCGGCAGCACAGGAAACATAGATCTCCCCAGACTTACCAAAGTAGTCACAACCGGGTGACATGGAGTAGCCGCGAGGTTACAGCTGAGAACATCCACCCCGACTACATGCGGACCTAACTCGCGGGTGTTCCGTTATCTCAGATGACTTGCCGGGAGGTTTGAATTATATTCGTTACAGTTACAGCGGCACTGAGGGCTTGGGCCGCCCGGTGACGCCGCCAGCCGGCGCCGGCGGGGGAGGATGGTATTGAAATACAGCCGGACGTTCATACTGGGAGTTCTGAACGGTGTCCTCTTTAACCTTGCCGAGGCACTGATAGGCGGCACCGCGGTCCTTCCGCTCTTCGTAAGCACGCTGACCGGTTCCAAGGTCCTGGTGGGGCTGGCGGGGACCATGAGTCAGGCAGGTTGGTATATGCCCCAGTACGTGGTGGCCGGTTTCATCGAACACGTCAGACGCAAGAAACCCGTCTATGTCTGGGCCGGATTGGTCAGGTGCATCGCGATCTGGACAATAGCGATCCTGGTTCCGGTACTTGCCGGATCCCATGCAGGGCTCTTCCTGGTGGCCTTCTTCGTCCTTTATTCCATATACACGCTGGGTGCCGGAGTCGCGGGCATCTCCTTCATGGATATCGTTGCCAAGGCCATACCCGCAACCAGGCGCGGCACGTTCTTTGGAGCTCGGCTGTCCATCGGTGGCCTACTGAGCGTGCTTGCCGGATTCTTCGTAAGGAGCGTCCTCAACTCGAAACCATTTCCGGACAGCTTTGCCATCCTCTTCATTGCAGCCGCAGTTGTCGTCACCGCCGCCATTATCAGCTTCAGTCTGGTGAGCGAGCCGGAGGCCGCGGTGAACGAGAAGAGAATACCATTCAAAAAGTTCCTTCGCCGGGGCCCAAGACTCCTCAAGACCAATCGCAGCTATAGGACTTTTTTCATAGTAAGGGTCCTTCTCAGTGTATGGAGCATGGCACTCCCCTTCTATATTCTATACGCCCGTGACGAGTTGAGGCTGGATCCGGGTGCGGCCGGTGTTTTTCTTGCCATACAGATGCTTGGATTTGTAATCTCGAACATCCTTTGGGGATCCTTGAGCAATCGGGTCGGGAACAAGATAGTGTTGCTCCTGGTGTCCGGGATTGCGGTCATATCCCCGTTGCTTGCCGTCTTGAGCGGCCGATGCTTGTGGCTTGGAAACGCGTGGTGCTTCGGCATCGTCTTCTTCTTCCTGGGTTTCACCCTGAGCGGCATACGCCTGGGGCAAACCAATTATATGCTGGATGTCTCCCCCGATGCCGAGAGACCGACCTACCTGGGATTCATGAACACACTTCTTGCCCCTGTCCTGCTGCTTTCGATGCTGGGGGGTTACATAATCGAGAGAACATCATTCGAGGCCCTCTTCTTTGCAGTGATGGGCACCGCGGTCCTCGCACTTCTCATGTCATTCAGGATGGATGAGCCCCGGCTACGCTCGAAGACACCGTAAATTCCCGTTGATGGGCGTAGCTTTTGTTTACAGTGCTCTATCCGGTTGGGGTTCAAGGACATGCGTCCCATCCCCACCTTCCATGGTGTCAAGGAAATGACACTAAGGCGGCAACAGAACATCAGACAAGGCGCACTTTGACCCCCGCTACTTCTTTTGTTTCCAACCACATAGGCTAAGAAGCAGATCCTCCCCGGTTGCTGGCATCCCACTTGCTTTCCATATGCCCGGAGGCTCTTAGGGGGGCGAACGGGGGCCGTGCGAACCTGAGGGCGGCGGCACCATCGACAGGTGAATGTGACGGGTTGTGTGGGACGCCGGTTCCCGTTCCCAGTTTAAGCCACCAACATTGGGTTGAACGTCCGGCGAATCAGGAGGCGATCAAAACGTGAAAGAGATAAGCACTACTAATCATAGATGGAGAGATCGGTCCAGCAGAAGTATGTCATGGCTCTGGTTTTCTTGTCTGGCGTTGCTGTTTCTTCTTCCTCCAGTTTCCTTCGCTCAATCTCACCTCTGGCAGTACAGACCCTTCCGTGCGAACGACACTGATCATTCTGGCGGCGATCACATCTGCGACCTCAGAGGAGACAGCAACGCCGACGGAAAACCGGATAGGCTAGGAGACTATGTAACCGTCTTGGGATCTGTCATAGTGGAGCCCTCGACGTTCGAAACCGGCGGCCGGCTTTTCTGGATACGCGAGGGCAGGTGCGGCATCCTGGTCTGCGGCGAACCGGAGAACCTCCGCCTGGGAGACTCCGTGATGGTTCGGGGGCGAGTGCGGCTCTCAGGCGGTGGCTGCCTTTTCCCGGAGGCAGGGCCCGCTGGCCCGTATGATATAGCACTGGCAAAAGGCGGGACCACGGTGCGCTACGGCACGGGCGACCAGAGTTCGCTGCCGATTCCCCCCAGGGATTATGCTGCGAGGCCAGGTGATTACGGCGGAAATCTTGTGACACTCACCCGGCCCGTACAGGTGACACGGACCCTGATGGCCGGTGGAGATGAGTTCGCCTGGGCTCCGTGTGGCGGGGACTCCCTGATTGTATATATTGACGGGAACGTGTCCTGCCCGATCGTGACAGGCCGGTGTTACATGGTCACAGGTGTCGTGATGGGCATCGTGATGCCCTCCGGTTCCGTGACCTCCTCATCCTGGTGCATTGCTCCCCGCGCCGCGACGGATGTCGTAGAGGTCGGCTGCTCCGCAGCCTGCAGAACGCTTTCGTGGGGGCATCTCAAGACCGAATACGGGCGCTAAGGGGTGGCCTTGAATACCCGGATGCAAGGGGCGCTGTCCCTCGCCAATACTAGAATGGTGCATCAGTGACAGAAGCACATCATCGCTCATTATGTTCACTTCACTCGATGTTGTTCTTTGAAAAGAAAGATCATTCCGGTTATGAAGC
>JALGWN010000351.1 GCA_025774115.1 bacterium | reverse complement strand
GAAGCCTGTGAAGAAGAAACCGGAGAAAGCAAAGAGCGCACGTCGCGCGGGGGCCGGCAGGCGCGCGGTGTCGAAGGCCAAGCCTCCCAAGAAGGGGGTCTCAGCCGCTAAGCAGGGTGTCGCGAAAGCAAAGGTTACGAAGCAGGGCTCCGGCAGGACCAAGACCGCGGGCAGGACCGTGCGGGTATGCTTCGGGACCTGCTGCGTAGGTAACGGCGCGCGCGAGGTGCTTGAGGCATTCAGGACCGCACTCAAGCGGCACAAGGTCAAGGCCGCGATAAAGGCGGAACGGGGAAGCTGTAGTGGTTACTGCGATCTGGGGCCTGTGGTAATCGTGGAGCCCGGGCACACCGTTTACGGGCACGTCACACCCCAGGCGGCGGAAGAGATTGTGAAGTCCCATCTTGTGGGGGGACGTGTGGTAAAGAAGCTCGCTACGACCGAGCCCCCGGGACTTAAGCCCCTCCCCGTGCTAACCGAGTCGGGGTTTTTCAAGGGCCAGGTGCTCGTTGCGATGCGAAACCGCGGGCGGATAGATCCCGACAGCATAGAGGACTACATGGCCAATGACGGCTATCTCGGCCTCGCCAAAGCGCTTGCCGAGATGCGGCCCGGGGAGATCATCGAGGAAGTGAAGCGCGCGGGTCTGAGAGGTCGGGGTGGAGCGGGTTTTCCCACGGGTCTTAAGTGGGAGATATGCAGGAAGGCGCCGTCGGCTGATGAGAAGTACATAATCTGTAATGCCGATGAGGGCGATCCGGGTGCCTTTATGGACCGGAGTCTGCTGGAATCCGATCCGCATGCGGTGCTTGAGGGTATGATCATCGGGGCCCGCGGTATCGGTGCCGACAAAGGCTACATATATGTGAGGGAAGAGTATCCGCTGGCCCTCACACGTGTCATCGGTGCCATCGAGGCGGCACGGGAATACGGCTTTCTGGGCGAGGATATTCTCGGGACGGGCTTTGACTTCGATCTTGCCGTGGTGCGCGGCGCAGGTGCCTTCGTATGCGGTGAGGAGACGGAAACAATGTCGAGACCTGGGCCAATGTAGCTCCCATCGTCTTAAGGGGTGGGGCCTGGTACGCCACCCTCGGGACGGCAAGGAGCAAGGGTACCAAGGTCTTTTCGCTTGTAGGCAAGGTCAAGAACACGGGTCTCATCGAGGTCCCCATGGGGACCACCATGAGAGAGATCATCTTCGATATAGGCGGCGGGGTGCTTAAGGACCGGGAGCTAAAAGCCGTGCAGACGGGTGGGCCCTCGGGAGGGTGTATACCGGTATCACTCATCGATCTTCCCGTGGACTATGAGGAGCTCGCCCGTGCCGGTTCCATCATGGGCTCGGGTGGACTCATCGTGATGGATGACGAGACCTGCATGGTTGATGTCGCCCGCTATTTCGTGGACTTTCTCGAGGACGAGTCCTGCGGCAAGTGCGCGCCCTGCCGGGAGGGTATTACCCGGATGCGTCAGATCCTCGACCGGATAGTGGAGGGTAAGGGCAAGCATGGTGATATCGAGCTCCTGGAAGCCCTGGCTATAACGATCCAGGAGGCGTCTCTCTGTGGTCTGGGTGCTACGGCGCCAAACCCGGTGCTTTCTACCCTGAGGTACTTCCGGGATGAATACGAGGCGCATGTCTATAAGAAACGCTGCCCGGCCAAGGTGTGTAAGGCCCTTATCGTCTACCGGGTCGTGGTTGATAGGTGTACGGGCTGCCAGAGATGCGTGAGGGCTTGTCCAATGCATAAAGTGCGGTGCCTGCTACGATGTGTGTAAGTTCGATGCCATAGCCGGTGACGCCATATATGTGGAGTAAGGACGAGGGGATGGTAAGAGCAAACAGGAAGGCAAAGGGTGTGACACGGAGGAAGCCAGGCCGCAAAGGTGTGGCGCCGCCCGGCAAGGGGGCCGGATCCAGAGCCGGGGATACGATTTCGCTTAAGATCGACGGCCGGAAGCGGAAGGCCAAGCCCGGGCAGACTGTGCTGGAGGTTGCCCGCGAGCACGGGATCGAGATCCCCACACTCTGCTATCATGAGGCCCTGACCCCCCTGGGTTCCTGCCGGCTCTGTGTTGTGGAAGTCTCTCAGGGCGGGCGCACGAGGACCATGGCTTCATGTGTCACGCCGGCGGCCGAAGGCATGGTGGTGAAGACCAATACCGAGAAAATCCGTGCGATACGTAAGATGCTTATGATGCTGCTGCTTGCGCGCTGTCCGGATGTCGGGGTGATAAGGGAGAAGGCACGCGACCTGGGGGTCAAGAAGGTGGCTTTCCCGAGGCAGAAGGAGGACTGCTATCTCTGCGGCATGTGCGTGAGGGCATGTGAGGAAATAGTGGGCATAGGCGCCATTGGCTTTGTCAACCGCGGGCACGAAAGCGAGATCGCCCCGCCCTTCGGTGTGGAGTCCGATCTGTGTATAGGATGCGGGACGTGTACGACCATATGCCCTGCCGGGAAATTCGATTTGGACAAGGTCTTCGCAAGACGCGGTATGCACAAGATGGAAGAGCGTGAGGGTGTGGGCCGGTGCGGAGTCTGCGAAACCTACTACGCCCGGAAGTGAGATGCTGATGGGAAGAAGAACGTGTAAAGCGAGACCTAAGCCTGAGAAGGTGGCGGTCATAATTTCCCAGTGCGAGGCCGATCTGGGGAAACGGCTCGATCTGGCCGCCCTCACCAAGCGTCTTAAACGCAATCCCGGGACCGGCATGGTCCGGGTCCAGGCTTATCCATGTTCCCGCACGAATATCGAGGAAACCGCAAGTCTCATAGGCAAGCGGGGCCTTAAGCGGGTTGTCGTTGCGGGCGTGAGCGAGCGGCTCTATGGCAAGCTCTACCGGGATGCCCTCCGGCCCTTCGGGATAGACTCCGCCCTCGTTGAGTTTGCCGACATCGTGGACCATTGTCTTAATGTGCACGCTTCCGGGAAGGATGCCGCGGCATGCTCGCTTGATCTCATCAACTATGCGTTAGCCAGGGTATCGGGGGCTGTGCCCAGGGAGCGGATCGTGGCCGAGGTGAAACCCACCTGTGCGGTTATAGGCGGTGGGATCGCGGGGATATCGGCTGCGGCTGCCCTGGCCGGGAGAGGGGTCGCGGTGACGCTGGTGGACA
>JALGWN010000180.1 GCA_025774115.1 bacterium | reverse complement strand
GGTGCTCCCAGCCTCGGGATCTCCCACTTGGCATTCTCCTCGACAGGATTAAAGGCCCACACCTGTATTGCTACAAGAAGAGCCGTCGTTACAACTATTGATAGACCTAAGCTGCGCCTCACACCGTACCCCCTTCGCTGCGGTTGACCACGTCACCCGATTAGGCTGGCAGAATACCTCTATAATACCAGAATTCATGCATCATGTCAAAAAGGTTCCTGCTCTAGTTACCTTTAACCCGGACTATTCATGAACCTCGTCGCGAGGTGACGGAGATGCCAGCTGTGGCAAGGAAGACGAGTGAGCCGACCGGAGGCGTATCTTAGCGATACATCGAGGATCGGCAAGCGAGGATGACGCCGCCAGTGCCGGCAGATACGCCGCCGCTTAAGCTATGACGTCACAAGTACGACGCCGCAGCAGAGGGCTTGTGAATAATCCGGGTTAAGGCTCTGCCCCTCAAGCCAGTGAGAGATCGGGCCCACCAGACCCTTGATCGGCCTATCTGGGGCTGTCCGAAACGTGGTCTATCTCAGGCTGTTCAAAGACATCCGGATGCAAGGCGTGCTGTAGCGTCGTGGTTCCACCCACGATGAGAGCCGTCGGGCACGGAGACCCGACACTACATAGACATTCGTTGCCGCGGGAGTGGCGGATGATACATACAAAACCCTTGGCGGGCGCCGCCGCATCCGGTAACTTCATAAAGTGATGTCCAAGGTGGTGAGAATGCGCAGGTCACACTATATCCTCATAGCTGCTATCTTTATTGTCGCTATGATCGGACTTCGGTGCGGCACGGAGAGGGCAACAGACCCCGATGCACCCGTGTATGGTGTAACACCGGATTCGGTTACCGTGGAGGTGAGCTCCACCCAACAGTTCGTGGTCGAGCTCTATAACATACCAGGGGAAGCGACATGGTATGTCGATGGCACCCGTGGCGGTTCCCCTACAACCGGCATGATAACACCTGACGGTCTTTTCATCGCCCCACATGAGGCCCCACCCGGCGGATATGTAACCATTACGGCCCGGGCCGAGCTGGACAGCACCGTCCGGGACACCGCCAAGGCCGTTATCCAGAGTGGATACGGCACACCCTTCGTACAGATAAGCCCGGACTCTGTTACCGTTATCCTGGGCGATTCCACCTCATTCTCGGCAGCCGCGTCCGGATGCCCCTTGGCCGATCCCTCGTGGTCGATCGTGGCTGTCTCCTCGAACTCGGATCCCGCCGGGGAGGTAAGATCAAACGGCACCTACGCCGCCCCAACTGCGATCCCGGACGATCTTACACTCATGGTCACCGTCGAAAGCCCGGATTGCCCCGGCAAGAAGGGCATAGCAAAGGCGGTGGTAAGGAAGCCCGAGATGTTCGTCGTTCAGTTTGAGACTTTCTCGGATAGCTCCGGCGTCGCAATACAAAGAAACGTCTCATGCGGTGGATCGGATTTGGCCGTCGACGGTCTTGATCAACCTAATGAGTGGATCGTTGTACCATACGAAGTCAGGGCCGGTGGAGAGTATTCGGCCGAAATCCGCTACAAATCCAACGATGAAGATTTCCTGAGAGTAGTCGTTGCCGAGATGGGATGCCCCAATTCGGATCAGGCGGTTGAGGCCGGCTTCGTAATAGACCTGGGTGATGGTGTGAGGTGAAGCTCTAAGTTCCTCTTTGCTGCCGGGAGCAGCACTTTCAAACTGAGAGGCGGTAGTTGCAGCCTGAAGCTGATGGTGACGGAGTGCGACTACGCTTCGGGACTCGGCACGGCGCGCCTGGACTATGTTGTCTTTCGTCCGCAGTGAGCCCCGTCACTCGACCCCAAGCTCTTCGAGCACATTCCGGGCGCCGTCCACACGATCGGCTATGAAGAGCACATAGCGGATGTCCACGCTTATCGATCTCGTAAGATCGTCCATGAAAAGGAAGTCACTGGTCATCGCTTCGTAGTTTCCGTCGAAGAGGCAGCCGACCAGCTCCCCCTTGCCATTGATAACAGGGCTCCCTGAGTTGCCCCCGGTGGAGTCGTGCGTGGTGAGGATATCCACCGGAACATCACCCAGCGCCGGGTCGTCGTATTTCCCATGCTCCGGAAGGCCCGCGAGTTCGAGCAGCCGCTCGGGGCAGTCGAAGGGGGCTATGCCTGTATGTTTTTCGGCGACACCCGTCAAGGTACTCAAGGGTGCGTAGTACACATCCTCGCGGGGTGAGTAACCCTTCACTACACCGTAGTTGAGTCTCATGGTGCCGTTGGCGTCGGGATAGAGTGTGCGCCCGGCCTGTGCCGCCCGGGCCTCGATCCAGCGAGGCATCAGAAGCGTCATAGCACCCCCGAAACTCCTGTCTCTCTCGAGCCTGGCTTCGTTGTCATCGTATAGCATCGCCGCCAAGCCTATAAAAGCGTCGTTTTCGGCCAGGAGGTCCTCATGCGAGAGGCCGAACATGCTCATGCGCTCCCCGGCCTCGTCGAGGCGGGTATCGGAGTAGAGCCTATCCAGAAACGAATCCACGGCATCGGCGAGCTCACCTCCGGCCGCTCCTGTAAAGACCCCGCTGATTCCCTCAATCCGCTGTCCCGGAGGGAGGGCAAGTATCTCATTAATGAACATTCGCAGGATCTCCCGGTCGCTTCGCTCGTGGAAACCCATCTGGAAAATCCGGAGCTTCGTCTTAAGGTCCGGCACCTCCCGATCCATGAAGTCAGGATGCCTGGCCATGTCATTCTTTTCTTTTTCAAGCGACCACTTATAAAGAAGCATTGCCTGGCTCAGCAGGGTGCCTCTGCCCACCAAGTATTCCAGGATCAGATCCGGCTTCGCATGCCCGAGACGGGCCCCGTGGAGGGACCGGAACCCATCCAGAAGATCCCCGTACTTGTCCATCATCTGCGGGTCGGCCTCAAGCCCGGCCTTGAAGACCTTCTCGCGTTCGACCTGGCGCTTGACGAGATCAAAATTCTCAAAGCCTTCCAGCATGCCCAGGTTGTTCTTGAGCCGGTTGTTTATGCCCTTTACCCGGCCGGCGACACGCACAGCGGCTTCCAGGTCGGCCTCCGATTCCCGATAGAGGATCTCCAGCATCCTCCGGTAGAGACGTATGCGCTCCGGATAGTCGAAATCCTCCTTATATGCCAGACCGTAGGATGTGAGATATCTATGCGTCCTACGCGGATAACCTATTATCATGGCGAACTCGCCGTCGTGCAGCCCTTCCTTCGACACCTTAAGATAAGAGGTCGGTCTATAGGGTATATTATCCTTCGAGAATTGCGCCGGCTTGCCGTCAGATCCGATGTAGGCCCTGAGGAATGAGAAGTCGCCCGTATGCCGTGGCCACATCCAGTTGTCTGTGTCACCGCCATACTCTCCGATGGAGCGCGACGGCACATAGACGACCCGGACATCGGTTAGCTGGAGAAAGGTATCGAGAAGGTACTTCGAGCCGCCATAGAACTCATTCACCTCACAGTAAACGTCCCTGCCCTCCTCTGCGTCTCTGACGATCTCTTTGGTCGCCTTCTCGACCACCCCGTAGCGTTCGAGGGGAGACATCGCCGGCTCGAGGGCCGAGAGGACCCTGGCGGTAACATCTTCGCTCGACAGGAGTATGTAAGCCCTGTAGCCGTGGGCGGGAACCTCCTCGTCCCTCGACCGGGCCAGGAAACCTTCCTCTATATAGTTCCTGTCCGAAGTGCTTATGCGCTGCACGGCGCCGTAGGCAACATGGTGATTGGTGAGGATAAGGCCCTCGGGAGATACGAAAGACCCGGTTGCGCCAAGGCCGACAACCGCATTGGCGATTCCCGTGCCGCCGGCATTGAAGATCTCGGCCTTTCCGAGCTCAAGCCCGAGCGCTTGCATCTCCGCCATCAGCTGATCGGGCAGAGAGTGCGGCAGCCACATGCCCTCCTCGCAAAGGGCCGGGTTCAGCAATACCAGAACAGCCAGGGCGCAAAGCCCCCAAATCAACCTCAGGTGCTGACGGAACGGTACGCTCATCTCTCCCCTCCGATCATGCGGCTTGCCGCCGGGATTCGCTCCCGCGGCGACGAAGCGGCTAAAGTTGCTGGGCCGGCAGACCCGGGTCGATCTCGCGCATTGTCCGGCGGAACCACCGCTCGGCCTCTTTGACCTTGCCGGGTAGATCGCACCGGTCACCTACGAAGTGGAGATCCACCAACCTCTGAACCACATCCACGGGCAACTCGTAATGGATGTACCGCGCTCCGAAATCGTAGTGGACCGGATGATATAGCATACGCAGGCTCTCGATCAGAGAGCCCAGGATGACCCTGTGGTAAAGATCCATCGCCTCGATCCAGTTCTCCCGGTTGATCTCTTTCTCGACAAAGCAGGAGAAAGTGTCGAAGCGCAATACCAGCCTCTCCATCCGTGCCTTCATACGCTTAAGAAACGAGGCACGGTCCAGGGCCGGTATGCGGACGGCGCCCTGTTTGTTGAAATGAAACCTGGAGTTACCATGGATCTCAGGTTCGAGGAGCTTGTTGGGCTCGCTATGCTTGAATACGGCGAAATCGACAAGCATGAACCTGGAGGTGCCTTTTAGCCTGTAGAATGCCTGGACGTAACCGTGGGTCGAGGCGGGCGGCACATCAAATTCGAGCTCTATGGGCGCCAGGGCCTCCAGGGCGGCCTCAGCCACCGGGAACACATCTTCGACCCTTTCATCCGCCGCATCCACGCATATATCTATATCCGACCACTTGTCGAGGCGGTCGAAAGCGACAGCGCCGCCTTCCCACAGAGCATGAACAAATTCCAGGGGCTCGATAGCATCCACAAGCACCTTTATGATACTTTCATGGCTCACCTTCTTATTCGCCATTGGATCGCGCGCCTCCCCTGGCGGTCAAGGCTTCTCCCGGTCCAATTTTGCCTCAACACTCTTTATCTTGTCCGCCATCGTCTGCCCCTTGTCGGTACGGGTGCCCACCTTTA
>JALGWN010000350.1 GCA_025774115.1 bacterium | reverse complement strand
TTTCGGGACAGGTAGGGGATTACAGGCTTACACTCTCCGATGGCAGTACCCTGGAAGCGGGCACCATCATCGTTGCCACAGGCGCAGATCTCCTTATACCTGAGGGGCTCTTCGGTTATGGGCAGCGCAAGGGTGTGGTGACCCAGATGGAGCTCGAGCACCTGCTCGCCGAGGGCGAGGATCCGGGGTCCAACATAGTGATGATCCAGTGTGCGGGCTCCCGGAATGCCGAGCGGCCTTACTGCTCGCGCATATGCTGTACGGCGTCTATCAAGAACACCATCGTGATAAAGGAGAAATATCCTGTGGCCAGGATCACCATCTTGTCCAGAGGTTTCGCCGAATACGCGGGGGATCTCGACCGGGCCCGCGAGATGGGGGTCGAGATCATAAGGTATTCGCCCGATCGCCCGCCGGTTGTGGGTGAGGATACGGTCACCGTATATGATGAAATCTCCGACATGGAGGCCCATATACCTTTTGACAGAGTGGTGCTCGCAGTCCCCATGGTGCCCTCGGAATCGACGCAGGGGCTGGCCCGGATAGTCAAGATACCTACGGATCAGTACGGGTTCGTGGTGGAGCCGCACCTCAGGGTGAGGCCGGAGGAGTTCGCACCGCGCGGGATCTTTGTCGCCGGATGCGCTCACTGGCCTTCCACTATGACCGAAGCCATACTCCAGGGTTACGGGGCGGCCTCGCGTGCCCATGATCTTATAAGTGCGGGTACGATAGAGCGGTATTCCCATGTCGCCCGGATCGATCCGCATCTTTGCAGGGGGTGCGGGCGGTGCGAGGAGGCATGCGAGCATGGAGCGGTGGAGCTTACCCTGGGCGAAGACGGGCTCAAAGAGGCCTGTGTGAAGAGTATTCAGTGCACCGGCTGCGGGGTTTGCACCGCGGTCTGTCCTTCAGGGGCTGTGACCCTGGGGGACATGTCGTCGGAGCAGGTAGATATCATGGTCGAAGCGGTGGGGAGCGAATAGGAGGTAAGCGGTATCAACTCCAAGGTTGCCATAGTGCCGTGCAAGTGGCACCCACTTACGGCGTTGGAAAACGCCGCCCGGGACGGCTTTGAATGCAAGGGCGATACCGTCGTTATGCCGGTCAAGTGCACGGGGCTTGTGAAGGTATCTTATCTCCTTAAGCTCTTCGCCAAAGGAATGGCCGGCGTGTTGGTGCTTGGCTGCAGGGAGGATGATTGCCGCTACTATAACGGGAGCGCCCGTTGCGCCGAGATCGTGGATGAGACCCGCGAGATTTTGGACCTTGCAGGGGTTGCCCGCGACCGGCTTCAGATGCACCTCGGCTTCAGATGCACCTCATAGCCGATAGCGGGGGACGTGAGGTCAAACGGGTGCTCAAGGGGTTCCTTAAGCAATTCGGGAAGGTGACCCCGGCCCGTGCCAAGCGGAAGCGTAACGGCAAGGGTGCAAAGGCGGCCAAACCGAAGCCCAAGGCCAAGCGAGCGGCCAAGCCCAAGGTGAGCAAGAAGAGCGCAGCCACCAGGAAGCCTACCGGAGGCACGCGGACGGAGGCACGCGGACTGTGAAAACAAGGAAGGGGACAAAGCGTGGGTCTTCGCGCAGACATAAATAGAACCAAAGCATATCTATGTCTCGAGTGCGGCATCTGTACGGGAAGCTGCCCGGTCTCAAGGGTTCATGCGGAGTATTCGCCGAGGCTTACCGTGGAGCGGGCACTCCTATTCGGTGAGACCGAGACCGTGTGCGATCCGGAGCTCTGGAGCTGTCTCACCTGCGGCACATGCGACCAGAGATGTCCTTCGAAGGTCGATTTCACAGGCTTCATGCGGGCCCTGAGAGGAAGGGCCAGGGAGCTCGGGGAGGACGGGGTCTGCACCCATGGCGACACCCTGACGGCCCTCATGGAGCTCATGACGAGCCCCGATTTCAATCGTTCGCCTACCTGGTTGGGCAAGGGTCTAAAGACCAGGAAACGTTCCAAAACCTATTTCTTCGCAGGCTGCCTGCCATTTCTAGATGTGGTTTTCAGAGACATAGGCTTCGAGGGCAAGACCATCGCCCGGTCGGCTGTGGCGCTCCTTAACCGCTTGGGCATCGTCCCCGCGGTAAACGAGCACGAGGTCTGCTGCGGCCATGATGCCTACTGGACGGGGCGGCCTGAAATCACCCATAGGTTCGCGGCCCAGAATGTCGAAGCCATACGCAAGACCGGAGCCACGGAGGTCATCTTCTCCTGCCCGGAATGCTACTATATGTTTAAGCACGTCTATCCGGATCTTATCGGGGACTTAGGCTTCGAGCCCGTCTTTCTCTTCAATCTGCTGGCCGCCCGTTCGGAGGCGCTGGACTTGGGGCCCCTGGAGAGCAAGGTCACCTATCACGACCCCTGCAGGCTGGCCCGGATGGATGACATAATAGACGAGCCCCGTTTCCTGCTGGGCGCTGTCCCCGGGCTTGAGCTGGTGGAGATGGAACGAAGGGGCAAGGATGCGCTCTGCTGCGGCTCGAGCAACTTCGTGAGCTGCTCGCGTGCCAACAAACTTATCCAGGTGGAGCGGCTCAACGAGGCCATCGGGACGGGGGCGGATATGCTCCTTACCGCGTGCCCCAAGTGTAATATACACCTGAGGTGTGCCATGCGTGACCAGGACACCTCGGGAGATATAGAGATCAAGGACATGATAACGCTTCTGGCTGAATCCGCGGGAGGTGGAAAGCGTGGAGCCTAAGGTTGCGGTCATAGGTGGAGGGATCGGCGGTATCCAGGCTGCGCTCGAACTCGCCGGGATGGGTATTCATACCTATCTCATCGAGAAAAGCCCGAGCATAGGCGGTGTGATGGCGCAGCTCGATAAGACCTT
>JALGWN010000001.1 GCA_025774115.1 bacterium | reverse complement strand
ATCATCCTTTTCGGCATGGACGCCCTGGTGCTCTATCTTAGAGCAAATGGGGTCAAGTCGACCTGACCCCATCAGTATTCCAGGAAGAGCTTCCCCCACTTTGTGCCGAGCGCCTGCCTGACCCTTTTCTTGCCGATTAGGTTATACCAGTAGACATCATGGTATAATCTCGACGCGGCATAGGACCATGGGGTTATAACGGTCCTGAGGAGCAGTCTCTCCAAAGGTTTAAGAGGCCCCAAATAGATGGCTTTCTGGCCTCGGCTTGCAAAGGTGTTCTGGGCGCCCCTGAAGTGGAAGTTCACCTGTGAGATGTCCTCACCTACGATATCGATCTCCCTGGGGTCGCCCACTCCCAGGCCGTGCTCGTAGGCCAGGCGAATGAAGTCCAGCTTGAGAGGATCGAAGCCCATCAGCTTGGCGGATATGGCGTCTATGGCCACCTGATCGGCGGAGGCCAGAATGAAATCCTTTTCATGGGGCACCATGCAGCGTGGGCCCGGCCCGTCGCCGGCGAAGGTCCCGTCGGTGACCGCGAAGACGCCCGGATGGATTTCCTTCTGGATGCTGAGGAGGTCCACCAGGGTCTCATGTATGACCGAGTGGGTCCAGTGTCTACGTTCATGGAGCAGACCGCCGAAGGCGTTCTTCATGGCTCCGGTTATCGTGGTAAACACATGGGTCTTCATGGTGGGCAGATGTATGATGTTCGAACCGACGAGGCGTTTGGGTATGTGAATACCTTCCGGATATATGGAGTCCAGGACGAGCATCTTCGTTTTGGGTTCGTACCGCACCCATTCCTCACCCTCATAGAGGTGGATGTTCCGTATCCCGTGCCTTTCCAGGACCTGCTTGTGCTTGTTTGCGACCTCGCCCGTCTTCGCGCTCACCACCACGGTGCGGTTGTGGGCCCCGTAGATCTTCTCCTTGGGGTAGCCGTCCTCAACGAGTGCCTTTATGACACCCTCGAGCTGCCACGGTGTGGTCGAGCAAGCCGGGTACCAGTGGTGCCAGGAGATGTTTATCTTGAGTGCCAGCTCCTTGTCCTGAGGCAGGGCCTCACGATAGCCGGCCATTCTCATGGCCCTGGCTATGTCTTCCAGCACGGTCTCGGGTTTGGTCTTCACTACTGCGACCTTGGCCATATTGCCCTCCTATAATGAAATATGCCGGAGGTCGGATTTGAACCGACACGGACTGTGAGGCCCGGTGGATTTTGAGTCCACTGTGTCTACCAGTTTCACCACTCCGGCACCCTCCCAATAATATTCATGGCACCTGGCGGTGTCAAGCGTAGCGTCATTCCAGTGTTCGAAGCGTTGCCGCTCCCGTGGCAACGAATGTGTGCTGTGGTATGGTTCGTCGCGACAGGAGTCACGACGCTACGGCAACGCAGGTTTCTGTAGCGTCGCGTCTCCGTGCGCGACGTTGGCCCGGGGTCCACCCCTGATGCCGGCGATAGCTATTGACATGGGGGTCGTGTCTGCTATATTAATGCACGGTTGGGGCTGTAGCTCAGCTGGGAGAGCACTTGTCTGGCAGACAAGGGGTCACGGGTTCGATCCCCGTCAGCTCCACCACCCGCCTACGCCGAAGGCTACGGCGTGGTGTCACGTCGAAGCCCCTGGGCAAAGACGGGCGATTGTCACCCGCAGGCTTTCAGTAGAAGAACTCCCTGACCACGGCCCGTCCGAACTTGTCGAACCGGATGCCTTCCGTTTCGAGGAGGGCGCGTTTCATCTCTACCCCACCTTGATATCCGCCCAATGTCCTGTTGGAACGGATAGCCCTGTGGCAGGGGATTACGATGGGGAAGGGATTGGTGGCCAGGCAGTTACCCACCGCACGCGCCGCCCCAGGACTTCCAAGATGCCTAGCAAGCCGCCCGTAGGTGCCCACCCGGCCCCGCGGTATGGCATGTTCGGCCCGTAGCACCCTGCGCTGGAAAGGTGAGCAGAGGTCCATGCGGATATGCTCCAGCTCGAATCTTATGTCCTGGCCCTGGAGAAAGGCAACGATGTCTTTGGCAAGCGCGTCAATCTCCGGGCATGAGGCACTCGTTGCCTCCAGATAAGAAGCCGATGCCTGCCGTTTGGCGGCGGGACCGGGTTTCGAGAGATAGATGCGAAGCACCCGGGACTTTGATCCATAGTGAGACCAGACTAAGGCCACCGGACCGAACGGACTCGGCTGAAGGCAAATATGTGCTTCAAAGATACCCGTAGGCTTCATCCGCTTACCGTGTGTTGCGCTTACCGTAATGCCTGCAGATCATCGCGGCCGCGGCAGTGCTAAATGCGGCCGTAGGTTTGCAGGAGATCGCGGAGGGCGGTGGCCAGTTCCGGCGTCAGCTGCTCGGCAACAAGGCGCCACTCCCAATGGCCCCCGAGCTCGCCGGGCCTGTTCATTCGCGCTTCATCACCGAGTCCCAGGATGTCCTGCATAGGGGTGATCGTTGTGTGGGCTACCGAAGCCATGGCAAGCCGCAGGAGCTCCCAGTGCACACTCTCAGCAGTGACTTCGCGCCCCACGTAACGGCTGAGACGCTTCCTGTCCGCAGGGGCCGCCACGTTCTCGAACCAGCCCCGGGCGGTATTGTTGTCATGGGTTCCGGTATACACGGCGAAGTTGGGCTGGTAGTTATGAGGCAGATACGGATGATCGGGTTCGTCGGTGCCGAAGGCAAAGAGCAGCACTTTCATTCCCGGGAAACCATAATGATCCATTATCTCTCTGACATCGGGAGTTATGTGCCCCAGGTCCTCGGCGATAATCGGGAAGTCGGGGAAGTGCTTGAGCATTGCGTCGAAGAAGTCCCTGGCCGGTGCTTCGATCCAGGCACCATGGACGGCGGTCTTATGCCCGGCCGGTACCTCCCAATAGGCCACGAGACCCCGCAGATGATCGATCCTCACAATATCATAAAGACTCAGGACATGATCCATGCGACGAAGCCACCACTTGAAGCCACTCTCTTTGCATACCTCCCAATCGTAGACAGGACTGCCCCAGAGCTGTCCGGTCGAGCTGAAGTAGTCCGGCGGCACACCCGCGACATGGGTGGGTTTCTTGTTATCCTCGAGCTTGAAAATCCGGGCGTCCGCCCATACGTCGGCGCTGTCATAACTCACATAGATCGGGATGTCGCCTATGATCTCGATTCCTCTTTCGTTACAATAGGCTTTGAGAGCATGCCATTGTCTGAAGAAGAGGAACTGGGTGAATCTGTGTTGCTCAAGTTCACGGGCAAGCTGGCTCCTCATGGAGGCCAGCGTAGCGGGACTTCTGTCTCTTGTCTCGGCCTGCCAGTCACTCCAGACCTGCCCTGAGAAGTGGGCCTTAAGAGCCGTGAAAAGCACGAAGTCCTCAAGCCAGTGGCTGTTCTTGAAACAGAAGCCTTCGAATTCCTGCCGGTCTCCGGCTTGAGAGAATCTCTCGAACGCAATGTCTACGAGCTTGCTCTTATACGCAATGACTGCCGGGTAGTCCACACGATCGGTCGGAAAGGGCGGAACCGAATCCAGATCGGCTTCGGATAAGAAACCATCGTGGATAAGGTGTTCAGGGCTTATGAGCAAGGGGTTACCCGCAAAGGCCGATGGGCTGCTATAGGGTGAATTGCCTTCGATAGGGTCGGTCGGACTGAGCGGCAGGACCTGCCAGAGCCTCTGGCCGGAGGCGGCCAGGAAATCTGCGAACCTGTATGCCCCGGGCCCCAGATCCCCTATACCGAATGGGGAGGCGAGGGAAGTTATGTGCATCAGGATTCCGCTTTTTCGCCTGCTCATCATGGTCCTCCCTGACTTGCCGAGAGCGTTACGGCCGCGCTCAAGAGCTCGTTGGCGGCCAAGGCTCTCTCCCGACCATTCCCGTTCTCAGTCCTTGGATTGCAGTCTGGGTGCTTGCGTCCTTCTATTGTTGGGCAAAGCCTACAACTTCTCTATTGCGATTTCCACCAGATTCGTAAGGGTATGTAGGGACTGTTGAAGAACATCCGGATGCTGCTTTACGGCCGTCGGGGATGGAACCCCGACGCTACAGGGGACACAAGACCTATTCGTTGCCACGGGAGTGGCAACGCTACGTGGGAGAGGGCGGAGTGAAGCCTCCCGCCTCGTAGCGTCGCGACTCCCGTCACGACGAGTGTCGACATGAACAGCAACCGAGTGGCAAGGGGAGCAAGACCGGCCGGGCGCGGAGCACCTTAGGGTGCGAGGCTTGAGCTTGACTGTCGATTTCGCATGGTCGATGATTGGAGAAGCTCGGTGAGGAGAACACAGTGGGTTTGAAGCACGTAATAACCTCATGCACCTGTGATTGTCCCGATACATGCTCGATTGTGGCAACGGTTGATGGCGGCAGGGTCACAGGCATAAGAGGAAATCCTGATTTCGAGATTACCCGCGGGTTTCTATGCCGGAAGTCGCATAACTTCCTGAAGCGGATCTTGAGCCCTCAGAGGGTGCTCCATCCACTGAGGCGAAGCGGCTCGGGTTGGGAGCGGGCAAGCTGGGAGGAGGCCGCCGGGCTTGTAGGCTCGCGGATCGAGAAAGCTGTCCGGGAATTCGGCCCGCAATCGGTCTTCTATTACAAGGATGCGGGTTCGATAGCTGCGCTCAAACATGTGAATGAGCGCTTCTTCAATCTCCTGGGAGGAGGGACCTTCACGAGCGGCTCGCTGTGTGGGGGTGCGGGGATAGCCGGGCAGACCGCCGACTTCGGCGTGCGGACAAGCCACGATCCGGCGGACCTTGCCAACGCCCGGATGATAATAGTATGGGGAAGAAACCCGGCCTGGACAAATGTACACCTGGTCCCACTGCTTCACGAGGCCCGGAGGCGGGGGGTCTTTGTAGTGCTCATCGATCCTGTAGCAACTGCAAGTGCACGTCTCTGTGATGCGCATGTCCAACCCAGGCCGGGCAGCGACGGGTATCTCGCGCTTGGGATAGCGCGAGCACTTCTGGATGAGAATCTCATCGACATGGATTTCCTCACCCGGCATACGGACGGGTATGAGGGGTTTCTGGAACTGGTAAGGAGATTTTCGCTTGATACAATAGGTGAGATGACCAACGTAAGTCCAAACACTATAAGAGAGTTAGCGCTTCGGTACGGTACAACAAAGCCGGCCGCCATCCTGGGGGGATGGGGCGTACAAAGGCGGCGTAACGGGGCGAACACCTACCGTCTTATCGATGCCCTGGGTGCGCTTACCGGGAACATAGGTATCCCCGGAGGTGGTGTCAGCCACGGTATGGACGAGACCAGGTGGTTCGACAAGCGGGTTTTACTCAGAGAGCGAGGCCGGGCGCGCCGATACATCCGGAAGCCCCGGGTAGGGAGGGGGCTCATGGAGGCTGCCGATCCGCCCATAAAGGTGGCCGTTGTCTCGGGCTCCAACCCGGTAGCTCAATGTCCTTCAACCGACCTGGTGCGTGAAGCCTTCCGGAGTGTCGAATTCGTCGTTGTGCTGGATATGTTCATGACCGATACGGCGCTCCTGGCCGACGTGGTGCTTCCCACCACCCATTTCCTTCAGGAGCGCGACATGCTGGGAAGCTACTGGCATAATTTCGTGATGCCTGTAAATGTGGCCCAGGCAAGGCTCGGAGAGGAGAAGACCGATCTGGAGATCTTTTCGCTCCTGGCCCGCGCCCTCGGTGTGGGACAGGAGTTTCCCGCCGATCCGGACTACTACCTTGAGCGGCTGGCCGCCCCGCTTGCCGCCCGGGGCGTCAGCATAGATGAAATCATGGCAGGCCCCATCCGGTCGCCCGGGGCTGTGGATGTGCCCTTTAAGGAGAGATCGTTTCCCACCCCTTCGGGCAGATTCCGATTCGTGACCGACATCGTAAGGCCACCGGAAGACGACCGGCAGGCCTACCCCTATACCCTGATTTCATCACACCCCCACGCAAGGACCCACTCGCAGCTTACAGGCTCGGAAGAACCCACTCCGCCGGAGGTCCGTATGGCTGCCGCCGTTGGAAAGCGGCACGGCCTCGCCGACGGGGACACGGTGGTTGTGGAATCGCTGCATGGGTCGTTGACGTGTAGAGCAGTCATCACCGACACGCTTGGACCCGAGACCGTGCTGATATACGAAGGGTGGTGGGACAGCCTCGGAGGATCCGTCAACCGATTGACATCGGATGAATTGAGTGATATGGGTGAGAGTGCAACCTACTACGATGTAAGATGCAGGTTGGTGAAAGTCGGGTAAAGGGGTCGGATCTAAGATCCGACCCCTTACGTGCCGGGCCAATGACCGGAGAGTGATGGTGAATAAGCAATCGGTTCGGGTGCTGTTTGAGCCGGACGCCAAAGAGGTGTGGGTGGTGTCGGGTTCCACAGTGAAGGAAGCGCTCTTCGCAGCGGCCATTCCGGTGTCCATGCCGTGCGGAGGGCATGGAAGGTGTGGGAAGTGTATCGTGAAGGTAAAAGGGAAGGTCTCTGCCATCGAGCCGGAGGAGAAAGCCATACTGCCCAAGGGGGTAAAGCACGCCAGGCTTGCATGTATGGCGAGGCTTGAAGGCGATGCCGAGGTCACAATTCCGGAAACCTCCCGGATCACCATACAGAAGATCACAACGCGCGGCCGCACGTCGCGGTCCTACAGGTTCGATCCGGGCATCATCAAGGTCTTCCTCGGTGTACGAGATGCGCGCAGTATGCGTAAGCTTGCCGAGGGCTTCCACATCGGGATAGATGACATCGCCCTGCGTATGGCCGATGCGGACCTGATGGACCGTGATCTCAGGATGGACCATGAGTGGCGACTCGGCCTTCATACGAATGCAACGGTTGTGGCCGCGCATGACGGCATCATCGGTTTCGAAGCCGGCGATACCTCATCCGAATGCTACGGCTTGGCCGTGGATGTGGGCACGAATACGGTTGTCTGCTCGCTGGTTGACCTCATCACGGGGAAGGAATTGGGGACGACCTCGACCATCAATCCTCAGATAATCCACGGCGACGACGTAATATCACGGATACGGTTTGCCAAGGTATCGGGTGGTGTAGACATGCTTCAACGTGAGATCGTGCATCTTATTAACGGCCTATGCCGGGAGCTCACCAAAACCATGGATGTGGATCCCAGGCGCATATATCTGTGCAGTGCGGTGGGCAACACGGCGATGCAGCACATTCTGGTCGGCGTGTCCCCAGCCGACCTGGGCCGGGCTCCCTATCGTGCGCGGCTCATGAGCTCGGTGGAGACCCTCGCCTCGAGGAGCGGACTCGATGTTCATGGCGATTGCAGACTGATCATGCCTCCTTCGCTTGGAGGTTTTGTTGGGGGAGACTTGGTGGCCCTGATAATCTCCCAGTCGCTGCACAAGCGTAAGGTCCCCATTATGGCGATCGATCTCGGCACCAACGGCGAGATTGCGCTGGCTGCCGACGGCCGGCTCGTCGTCTGTTCGACGGCGGCCGGGCCGGCCTTCGAGGGTGAACGGATAAGCAACGGGGTAAGGGCCATCACGGGGGCGGTGGAGGATGTGCGCATAGACAGTAACGGAGTCAATCTCAAGACCATAGGTGGGGGCAGGCCGGCGGGTCTTTGCGGCTCAGGCCTGATCGCCTCGGTGGCAGAACTCCTCCGGGCGAAAGTGATTGAGCCGAGCGGAAGAATCAAGACACCGGAAGAGATAAGGTCCCGCTTGCTGGCCGGCAGGGTAGTGTCCGGAGACAGGGGCCGGGAGTTTATACTGAGCCGCAAACCCTCCGTGAGATTGAGACAAGGCGATATAAGGGAAGTGCAGCTGGGCAAGGCGGCCATGTGCGCGGGCATGGGAAGTCTGGCCCGTGCAGCGGGCGTCGATATCGGAGACATCCGGCAGATTCTCATAGCCGGCAGCTTCGGCTCGGCTCTTCGCAGCTCCAACATCCGGAGGATCGGCCTCGTGCCTGCGGAATTCAAGGGTAGAATCAAAATCATCGGGAATTCTGCGATCGAAGGGGCAAAGATATTCCTCGCATCGAGAGCGGCCCGCCGGGAGGCCGAACGAGTAGCATCAGAGGCCGAGCATGTGGAGCTTTTCTCGAAGCCCGACTTCAAGGAGGAATTCTATAGTAGCATGGCATTCCCTCGGCGCCGCTGAGGGAATTCACCCACCGCGTTGGGTGGTATGGCCCAATACTATGGGTGTTTCCGGCCGCCGGGACCGTGGCGGGCCTGCTGCCGCGTGTGTCTTTCTTCTGCGTACCTTCAAGAAGTGCCGCCCTAACCGCTTTGAGTATTGCCCCTTACAGGTTCGGCGAATCTACTTAGCTTTAAAACCCCACTTTTCCTCGCGTTGAGGTCTTCCTGGCATGTCGGTTGCAGTACCAGTTAAGCACAACTGAATAGAGAAGAAGCCGAATGGAGTTCCCTGCTTTGTTCGTGATTCGCCAGGTCGTGGGCTGATCTCCTGGGAAAACTGAACCTCGAGTTTCACGGATACCTCGCGCACGGCATTGCAGTGGGGAACTCCATTTTCTTTTTCCCGATTCTGTGCATACCCCGCCAAAGCGGCACACGCATCCCCAACCGCCTGACATCTCAATATGGAAACCACCGGCGCAGTCTGCCGAGCCATGTAAGATCCCTGTAAGGTCTTATTTATCAGGAAGAGCGTGACTGCAACAGATAAGATTTTCATTGGCTTTGAAGCACTCCCATCTCACCGGCGTGAGTCAGACCCTGACAAGAAGCAACGACTTACAGTGTCTAATTAGCCCAAACCAATGTATCTGTCAACACCGCAAGTATTCCATATTGACAGGGCTTGGGAATTGGGGTATTGAAACTGTGTAGGCTGGTGAGTTGCAGCGATGTGCCCGCCGCCGATCGGTGTCGCCCTAGCCCGATCCGGCTGAACGGCCGGCGCATGAATGCTCTGATCCGGGCGGGAATGACCGTGCCCGGGAGGAGGAAGCATGAGTCTAAGGCACAGTGATTTCGGTTTCTTGTTGCTTCCGCTTTTGCTACTTGTCGTTTCCTGCGAAGGCCCGCTTGATTGTGACGGGTCGGGAGGGGTCACAGTCTACCGGACCTCCTTTGAGAGTGAGCAGGATCTTGTCGGGTGGCAGGGCATCACGGTCGACGATCTCAGAGACGACCATGCTCCGCACGGGGACAAGAGGTCGCTTTTCGTTTCAGGCGGCTGTCTGGTCCCGCATGCATCACTGACCTTCTCCCCTCCGGGGAAGGGCAGGGTTGTGTCTGTGGAGTGCTACTGCAAGAACCTGCTCTACGGGGGATCGGTGGGCCTCTATATCGGAGCGGTTTTCTCTCAAAGCGTCAGTTTCACAGCTACCGATACCACATGGACCCATTACACCTGTGAGAGTGCGATTCGCTGGCCGGCAGACAGTACACTCACTGTCTACATGATTTCCGGGGGCTACACGGGAAGTGCGATGTTGGTCGACCGGCTGAAAGTGTTCGCGGCCGACTGAGGGTGCTGTCGAGTTTGTGAAGAGAGGCTGACGAATGATTCCCCTGAGGCAAAGCAACTGCACGAATGGCTCAAGCGCGGAATGCATGCTTTTCCGGCCCGTTAAGGAGATATGTGGATGAGAGTCACGATCACCTATTGTGCACCTTGAGACTACTACGTACGCGCTGCCCGGGTGGCGGCAGCTCTGGAAAACAACCTGGGTATCACGGCCGACCTCATTGAGGGAGACCACGGGGTGTTCGAGGTCGCCGTGGACGGGGATGTCATATTCTCGAAGAAGGAGCGGGGAGGCTTCATAAGTACACCTGAGATTGTGGATATGGTAAGAGGCGTGAGCTCGCCGCATTCGGATTGACACTCGGCCCTCTCTTCTGTTACGCTCCGGTGAATCGGATCGGGTAAGTGTAGGCATGCACGCTCCCACAAATCCGGAGGGCCGTCGTTGACTGAGAGCCTGGACATCGGAAGGATCAGCGAGGAGGTAACAAGAAGGGTACGGGACCGCCTGACCCAGACCTCTCCTCGTGGCAAGAGCCTGATACCGGTGGGCATCTCCGGCCGCCACATTCACCTCACCCCGGAAGTGCTCGAAAGCCTCTTCGGCAAGGGATACCAGCTTACGGTCGACAAGAAGCTCAGCCAGCCCGGAGAGTTCGCGGCCAAGGAGCGTGTCACCATAATCGGCCCGAGCGGCAGGGCCATTGAGAACGTCCGCATTCTGGGGCCAACCCGCAAATTCACCCAGGTCGAGCTCTCACGAAGTGATGGTCTAAGGCTGGGAATCGACCTTCCGATCCGACGAACCGGTGACCTCTCGGGAACCCCCGGACTTACGGTTGTGGGCTCCCGGGGGACCGTGAACCTCAGGGAAGGTGCTGTCGGTGCAACGCGTCACATCCACATGACGCCCGGGGATGCAGAGCGCTTCGGTCTCCGGGACGGTCAGATCGTCAGGGTCCGGGTCACCGGCGAAAGAGGCCTTGTGTTTGATAACGTACTTGTTAGGGTAAGCGATAGATTTGCGCTTGACTTCCATGTTGATACAGACGATGCTAACGCTGCCGGGCTTGAGAACGAAAGCCTGGTTGAGATCATTCCCTGAATGGGGAGGAGGTGATCCGGTTTGCCGGGAGCACTTGGTAAGATAGAGACCAAGGGTTTTGTTGCCGCCGTGGAAGCGGCGGACGCCATGGTCAAGGCGGCACAGGTAACACTCACAAGGTACGAGCGGACGGGTGGTGGGATGGTTACAGTCCTGGTGCGGGGGGATGTCGGGGCTGTCCTCGCGGCAGTCGATGCCGGACAGGCTGCGGCCCAGAAGGTCGGCGAGCTGGTGAGCGCGCATGTCATTCCTGCCCCGGACGAGTCACTTGAAGACATAATGCTTGATTGATGAAGGTATAACACAAAAAAGCGGATACAAGAAGGAGGTTGGATAAGGTGGCCGATGGAGTTGAGGGAATCTACAGAGAGGCTTTGGGGCTGATCGAGACCAGAGGCTTTGTTGCTATGGTCGAAGCATCGGATGCCATGGTCAAGGCGGCGAAGGTAACACTGGTGGGCTACGAGAAGATCGGCGGGGGTTACAACACCGCGATAGTGCGTGGGGACGTGGCAGCCGTAAAGGCTGCGACCGATGCCGGCAGCGCAGCTGCAAGCAAGGTTGGCGAACTTGTATCGGTTCATGTGATACCGAGACCTCACGCGAATCTTGAGGACGTGCTGCCTATAGGGAAGCTCTTCAAGGCAAAGAAGAAGTAGCCTGAATCGGTTCGGGAGGTAGCTTTGCTTATCGGTGAAGTTGTCGGCACCGTTGTGGCGACCAGGAAAGAAGAGCGGCTGTCCGGGCTCAAGTTACAGATCGTTAAGATTATCGATATGGATCTTAAGCCTACGGGCCAGTTCCTTATAGTGGCGGATGCGGTGGGGGCCGGGCAGGGGGAGACGGTTCTCTGTGCCCAGGGCAGTTCGGCGCGCCTGACCGACAAGACCCGTGATTGCCCCATAGATGCTGTGATAATCGGCATAGTCGATACCATAGAAATAGAGGGCGACCTTATCTTCCAGAAGTATGCTTGATGAGAAAACCATAAGTGCGATTGTCGGGGAGGTCCTGAAGAAGCTAAAGACCGAAGGTATGGGTGTTTCACCGGCTCCGCCGACCTCAGGTGTCGGGGGGGCTTTTGCTTCGGTCGATGGGGCCCTGGACGCTGTGGGGCGCGCGTTCGAGGGACTCCGCGATGTCCCATTGGAAACACGCCGCAAGATAATCGCCGCGATGAGGAAGATCTCCTGCGAGCATGCCGAGGAGCTCTCGCGCCTTGCCCTGGAGGAGACGGGGCTTGGCAGGTACGAGGACAAGGTAAACAAAAACCTGCTCGCGGCGACCCGGACCCCGGGTGTCGAAGATCTCGAACCCGATGCGGTGTCCGGAGATCACGGTGTCACGATTGTGGAAAGGGCACCCTACGGCGTCATCTGTTCGATCACGCCTTCCACCAATCCATCGGAAACGGTCATAAACAATGCAATCGGTATGGTAGCAGGGGGCAACTCCGTCGTCTTCAATCCGCATCCGGGGGCAACCCGGACCACTCTGAGGACCATCGAGCTCCTCAACTCCGCGATTACTGCGGAGGGGGGGCCGCCCGATGTGCTTGCATGTGTGACCGAGCCGACGATCGAGACGGCCCAGGCCCTGATGAAACACCCGAAGGTCAAGCTGGTTGTTGTGACCGGTGGCGGTGCGGTGGTAAGAGAGGCGATGAACTCCCACAAGAAGGTGATAGCGGCCGGCCCCGGCAACCCGCCTGCCGTGGTGGATGAGACCGCCGATCTTGATAGTGCGGCCAAGCACCTTGTAAGCGGGGCCTCGCTTGACAACAACATCGTATGCATCTGTGAAAAAGAGGTGCTGGCGGTCGACAGCGTGGTCGACCGGCTCAAGAGCAAAATGGCCGACAATGGTGCCATAGAAATCAAAGGGCGGGACATCGACAGACTCAGAGATCTCATCATCAAGGAGGACCGTGGTCCGTCGAAACACGCGGTCACCAAGAGGGAGTTTGTCGGCAAAGACGCGGCCCTGCTTCTTTCCGAGATCGGGATCAAGAGCGGGGGGGACCCCAGACTCATAATATGTGAGACCCCCGAGTCCCATCCTTTCGTATGGACGGAGCTCTTGATGCCGGTTCTGCCCATCGTGAGAGTCCGAGATGCCGACCAGGGTATCGTGCTCGCAAAGCGGGTCGAGCACGGCTTCGGGCATTCGGCCGTGATGCATTCGACCGACATCACTATGCTCTCCAAGATGGCGAGATTCATAAACACCACCATCTTCGTCAAGAACGGGCCGTCATACGCCGGATTGGGTTTTGGGGGTGAGGGCTTCACGAGTTTCACGATAGCAAGCCCGACCGGGGAGGGGCTTACTTCCGCGCGCACCTTCACCAGAATGCGACGCTGCGTGCTTGTTGACTATTTCCGTATCGTTTGAGGTCTCTTCCATTGGCAAGGGATTTCCCAACCTCTAAGCAGGAAATAAGGGACAGGATTTTCAAGGCCGGGGTAGTGGGTGCCGGAGGGGCGGGCTTCCCGACCCACATAAAGGCCGCAGCGGCGGCCGATACGGTGATTGCCAACGCTTGCGAGTGCGAGCCTCTGCTCGGGACCGACAGGCACGTCCTCACCTCACGCCTCGATGAAATGATCGACGGGCTTCTCATAATGATGCTTGCGACGGGTGCGGGCCGTGGATATGTGGCCCTGCGTGAAGGGCAGGCCGACGTCCTTGGTCGGGTGGGCGATGGGGTGAAAGGAGCGAGGGGTGTCGAGGTCGTGACGGTGGCGGATATGTATCCTGCGGGGGATGAGCACATACTGGTTTACGAGGCAACCGAGCGGGTTATCCCCGGGGGCGGTATTCCCCCGGATGTGGGTGTGGTGGTCTCAAATGCCAACACCCTGGTGAATGTCAAGCGGGCCGTTGACGGAGAGCCTGTGACCGACCGCGTGATCTCTATCTGCGGTGATGTCATCCATCCATGTGTTGTGGAGGTGCCGGTAGGGACGACGGTCGGGGAAGCCCTCGATCTTACCGGTAACCGCTCGGGCCTGGATGATAAGGGGATGCTCCTTTCAGGAATCATGATGGGGCAGTATTGTGAGGATCTCACGACCCCTATAGACAAGCGCGTCGGGTCGATTGCGGTATTGCCCCGGGACAGCGAGATCATGGTGAGAAAGTCGCTGCCTGTTGATGTCATGGTGAGACGGGCCGCCTCGGTTTGCTGCCAATGCACCCAGTGTACGGAGCTTTGCCCGAGGCATCTGATGGGGCATGATATCAGCCCTCACAAGATCATGAGGGCAATTTCATGGGGAAGGGAGTATGTTCCCGATCTTGCAGGCGCTCTCTTCTGCTCGGGTTGCGGTCTCTGCGGTGTTTATGTTTGCCCTATGCTTCTCTCGCCGGATAGAATAAGCTTCATGGTTCGGGCGCAAATGGGGGAGCGTGGGGTAAGACAGGAGGGGGAACCCGCCGGTGACGTATTGCCGGTCCGAGCCGGCAGGCTGGTGCCTCATGCGAGAATAGTGGAACGGACCGGACTCCGCCCCCACGAGCATGATCTCGAGTTCGCCGGCCGCGTGGAGCCTCGGCAAGTGAGGATCCCGCTCACGCAGCATGTGGGCGTGCCGGCGACTCCGGTTGTCAAGGAAGGGAATATCGTGCGCCGCGGACAGGTTGTCGGAGAGATGGATCGCGAGGCCGTGGGAGCCAGGGTGCACGCCAGCATAGACGGTATGGTGGTCGAACTCGACAATGTGGTGGTTGTGGAGAAGCAATGAAGCGCGACATCGAAGCCATAGGGATGGTGGAGCTCAATAGCATCGCCGCAGGCATAATGACGGCGGATGAGATGGTGAAGGTCGCGCCGGTCACACTCATTGCGGCGATGACCATATGTCCAGGCAAGTACATCTCCCTGGTAGGCGGTGAGGTGTCGGCGGTGGAGTCCTCGGTAAGGCGGGGCAAAGAGGTGGGATCGGAGTTCATGGTCGATAGCCTGTTTATCCCCAACATCCACGTGGACGTCTTCCCTGCGATCATGGGGACCGCCGACGTGGGAGAGATCAAGGCCCTGGGCGTGATCGAGACTTTCTCCGTCGCGGCATCCATCATCGCCGGTGACGGGGCGGCTAAGGCTGCGAAGGTGAGACTCAAGGACCTTAGGCTTGCGCAAGGGCTGGCCGGGAAGTCATTTGTAACTATGACAGGCGATGTCAGTGATGTAACTGCCGGTGTGGATGTCGGCGTGGGTCTGATTAAGCCTACGGGAATGCTGGTCAAGTCAGTCGTCATCCCGCGTCCGCACGGCGATCTCAAAGGGAAGCTGGGTTAGGATATGCACATTGCGAAGGTTATAGGGACTGTGGTGGCCACCATGAAGGTCGAGCCGCTCAAGGGCTCAAAGCTCCTGGTAGTCCAACCCCTCGATCCCCAAGGCAAACCTGACGGTCGTCCCGTAGTGGCAATCGACACGGTCAGGGTGGGGCCCGGGGATATCGTCTATTTCGTCAAGGGCCGGGAGGCCGCGCATACGCTTGAGGACAAGTTCAATCCGGCGGATGCGGCTATCATGGGGATTGTAGACCGGGTGGATCTATAGGCCATGTACATAGCCAAGGTGATAGGTGATGTGGTCTCGTCCGTAAAGTACGAGACTCTGAATGCACGGAAGCTCCTGCTGGTGCAGCCGCTGGAGCCCGACGGGGCCGAGTACGGCAAGCCGCTTATTGCCATAGACATGGTGGACTCGGGTGTCGGCGATGTTGTCCTGATCATCGACCAGGGAACGGCGACGCGTACCGTGATGGATGTGAAGTATCCGACCATAAGAACGCTGATTCTGGGTGTGGTGGACCGGATCGATTTCAAGCGGGGCGACGACACATGAGTCGCATGATCTCCGTCGAGGAAGCAGGTGAGGCCATCATACACGTGGGCCGCAGGATGTATGAACGCGGCTATGTTGCCGCCAACGACGGCAACGTCAGTGTGCGGATCTCACAGGACCGTGTGCTCGTCACTCCGACGGGTATGAGCAAAGGCTTCATGGCTCGTAGCGATCTTGTGGTAGTCGATATGGCCGGCCGGAAGGTAAGCGGCAAGCGTGAACCGACATCCGAAGTCAAGATGCATGTGCGTGCATATGAGCTGAGGGACGATGTGAACGCGGTGGCTCACGCCCACCCACCCTATGCGACCGCTTATGCGGTGGCCGGCATCCCGCTCGAGGAATGCATACTCCCGGAGGTAATTCTCACTCTAGGGTCGGTGCCTCTGGCCCGCTACGGCACGCCGTCGACCGAGGAGGTACCCGAGTCCATAGAGGGAGTGGTCATGCGGAGTGATGCGTTCCTGCTTAAGAACCATGGTGTGATGACCGTCGGGCCCGACGTCCTCGGCGCCTATCATAAGATGGAAACCGTGGAACATTTCGCACATATAAGTTTCATTGCGGGGCAGTTGGGCAGGGTGAAGCCTCTCGCCCGTGAAGAGGTCGATAAGCTTGTGAATCTCCGCGAACACCTAGGTATAAAGGGGCCTTATCCGGGTTGTGTGGAATCGGGAACTTGCTCGGTCGGGGATTCGGTCGACGAGAGCCGGCTGGTCAAGATGATTGTTGAAGAGGTAGTCAAGACCTTAAGGGAAGGAAAACATGCGCTGGACTGAGTATCTGTTGCCGACACTCAAGGAGACTCCTGCGGAAGCGGAGATAATAAGCCATCGGTTGATGGTAAGGGCGGGTCTTGTCAGGAAGCTCTCATCGGGGATCTACAGTCTGCTGCCGTTGGGGCTCCGGGCCGTCAAGAAGGTGGAGAACATAGTCCGGGAAGAGATGAACCGTGCCGGGGGATCGGAAATCCTCATGCCGGTTCTGAGCCCGTCGGAGCTCTGGACCGAAAGCGGAAGATGGAACGTTTACGGAAAAGAACTGATGCGTGTCAAGGACAGGCATGACCGTTTCTTCGCCCTGGGTCCCACGCATGAAGAGGTCGTGACCGATATAGTGAGGCGCGACGTGCGCTCCTACCGTCAACTGCCGCTTATTCTCTTTCAGATCCAGACCAAGTTCCGGGATGAAGTAAGGCCGAGATTCGGGGTGGTCCGGGCCCGTGAGTTCCTGATGAAAGACGCATACAGCTTTCACAGGGATGAGGCTTGTCTGGCCAAGACCTACGACCGGATGTTCGAGGCCTATACCAGGATATTCAAGCGGTGCGGCCTCAGGTTCGGTCCGGTGGAAGCGGACTCGGGCGCTATTGGGGGAGACGTGACGCACGAGTTCATGGTTTTTGCCGAGACGGGTGAGTCGCAGGTATTCGCTTGTGATTGCGGATACGCGGCCACGATAGACACGGCCGAATGCGAACCGGTACAGGCGGCGGCTGAGGCAGGACAGGCAGCCCTGGAGAAGGTGAGCACGCCCGGTACCACCACCGTGGAGGAGGTCACGCAGTTCCTTAAGAAGAAGCCCAGCGAACTCTTGAAGACCATAATATACAAAGTGGGCGATGAGTATGCGGCGGTTCTGGTCCGGGGAGACCGTGAGGTTAACGAGATCAAGCTTGGGCGCGCCCTCGGAACCACCGACTTTGTGATGGCCGCAGCCGAGGAAATCGAGAAGGTGACCGGTGGACCCCTGGGTTTCTCAGGCCCCGTGGGTCTCAAGGGAGTGAGGCTCATAGCCGACCACCGCGTGGCGGGAATGGCGAACATGGTGACGGGGGCGAATGAGGCGGATGCCCATTACGTGAATGTCAATCTCGGCCGGGATTTTGATGTCCGCGAGTTCCACGACGTCATCGTGGCGATCGAAGGGGATCCCTGTAAGTGCTGCGGTAAGCCCCTGTCGACCTGGAGGGGGATTGAGGTAGGGCAGATCTTCAAACTTGGCACAAAGTACTCAGAGGTGATGAAGGCCCGCTTCCTGGACGAGCAGGGCGAGGAGCATCCATTCGTCATGGGCTGCTACGGTATAGGCGTCACCAGGACGGTGGCTGCTGCGATCGAGCAGCACAATGACAAGGATGGGATCGTCTGGCCGATAAGCATAGCCCCATTCGAGGTTCACATACTGCCGACCAACGTGTCGGATGAGGATCTCCGAGAGACAGCTGAGGCCATTTACACCGGGCTCACCGACGCCGGGATCGAAGTTATCCTGGATGACCGCGATGAGCGGGCCGGCAACAAGTTCAAGGACGCGGATCTGGTCGGGACACCTCTGAGGGTCACGGTGGGCGAGCGTGCCGCCAAGGAAGGCAAGGTGGAACTCCGCCACCGTAAGACCGGTGAGACCATAAAGCTGGACCGCCGGGAGGCGGTGCGGATAATCGTTGATACTGTCAAGGACGAGAAGCGGAAGCTGGCGGTTTAGCCCGGATTATTCACAAGCCCTCTGCTGCGGCGGCGTATCTGCCGGTGTTGACGGCGTCATCCTCGCTCGCCGATCCTCGACGTATCACTAAGATACGGCTCCGGTCGGCTCACTCGTTTTCCTTGCCACCACTGGCATCTCCGTCACCTCGCGACGAGGTTTATGAATAAGCCGGGCTAGGCGGCTGAGGCGTTGGCCTTTTTGGCCAATTTGGACTTCTTGCGCCCCGCGGTTTTCCAGTGTATTATGCCCTTCTTGGCCGCCCTGTCTATCACCGAAGCGGCTTGGGACAGAGCCTTGCCCGCCTCCTCGGGAGACGATGCGACGGTGACTTTCTTGGATGCGCTCCGCACCTCGGATTTGACCGCCTTGTTCCTGGCTCTACGCTTCGCGTCCTGTCGCAGTCTTTTCTTTGGGGACTTGTGATTCGGCAACCTGATTACCTCCTTATCGATTTTGGGTCAATATAACATTAATGGGCAGATAAAGTCAACCCAAACGACCCAGGCTGGATTAGAATACCCGTCTGCGGCGTTATGCTTGCGGCTTGTCACTGCCACGAAAACCGTGTAGTCAATTGGGCTGCTACCCTTGGTTCTTTTCCCTGAGGGCCAGGCGGTAGGCGCCAAGGTAGTTGTAAAGACGCAGATAGTCTATGAGCGGAAACAGGAGACCGCCCAGGAATGTCAGGTTGTAGATCAGGCGGGCCAGCCGGTAGAAAGGAGGAAGGAGGGCGAACCTGACGGCGATCTTGTGCAGGCTCAGTCCCAGGCTTTCCCGGCCCAGCCTTACGGGATGAGCCAAGTGGGCAAGGACGGCCCTTTCCAATTCGGGGTGCTTCTCTGCGAGTACCGGCATCGTGTACCTACCCCATTCACGCACTTTCTCCAGCATATCGTCGAGGTCAGGAGGATGATGGTTATAGGATACCGCATCCTCGGCAAACACGAACCTGGCGCCACTGTAATCCAGGCGCATGGCAAGATCGAGATCCTCACCGTACGTGCTGAAGGACTCGTCAAACATCCCGGCCTCCATGAAGAGCTTCCTGAGAAGGGATCCATTGCCGGTGCGGAAGACCCTGGGGGGCAGCTTCGCGGCGCCTTTCCGTTTCTTGGCCCCCTGCCGTTCGATATATCGGGCCAAGGGGTGAGAGGCATATTCCGGTGCGCTGACTATGTTGCCGGCAACTGCGAGGCCCGGCCCGGTGTGGGCGCGGACGTGAGCGTTTATGAACTGTGGGGGGACCGTCATGTCGTCATCCAGGAAGATGATTATCTCTCCGGACGAATTCCTGACTCCGATGTTCCTGGCTATCCCGCGCCCCACGTTTCGGGGCGGGTTGATCAGATTGATCCCGATATCGCTGAATTCGGTTTCCAGACGGGATAGATCCTCATCCGGAGCATCGTTGACCACCACGACTTCGAATGGGTAATCGCTTTTCTGAGCGGTCAGCGACTCCAGTGTTTTTCTGAGAAGATGGGCCCGCTTGTAAGTGGGGATGATCACGCTGGCCTTGACGCTGTCTTTCATAGAGCATGCCCCTTGTGCGCAGCAATATAGCAGTGGGCATCCGGCGTGTCAAGGCCCCGAGCAAGCGTTTTTGCGCAGGTTGTCGGGGCCTTTTCCTTTGAAGCGTCATATATGTTCTGGTATATTCTATCCGTCTACGCAGAGGACCATGGGTTTACCCGTAGGGTATTCCACCGCCGAGGTCTGTACATGGAAAGTGGCTCGAAAGAGAATATTGCGAAGTCCGCCGGCCGGATAAGCGGTGCGACGAGCATAAGCCGCATTCTGGGGCTTGCAAGAGACATCTTCTTCGCGGCCATATTCGGTACCACCTTCTATGCAGACGCTTTCAACATCGCCTTTCTGATCCCAAATTTCCTGCGTCGGGTTCTCGGGGAGGGGACACTCAATGCCTCCTATGTGCCCGTATACACCCACTATCTGCGCCGGGATGGAGAAGGCCCGGCTGTCCAGCTTGCAGGCAAGGTTTTCTCTGTGATGATTGTTGTCTTGGGGGCTGTAGTTGTTCTGGGGGCAGTCCTGGCAAGCCCCATCGTAAGTGTTTACGCTTTCGGCTGGAGAGGTTCGCCGGAGACCATGGCTCTGACGGTGAAACTTACCCGGTTGCTCTTTCCATACATCTTCTTTGTCGCCCTGGCCGCCCTTGCCGGGGGGACGCTCAATAGCAGAGGATATTTCGGTCTGCCCGCCTTTGCTCCGGCTTTCCTCAATATCTCTCTGATAGGGGCGGCATTGATACTGCTCCGGAGCTCCTGGGGCGCCGGCGAGCGGGCTATAACGATTTTCTCCGTGGGTGCCCTTGTGGGCGGTGTGTTGCAGATAGCATCACAGGTGCCTCTTCTTCGCAAGACAGGTCACAGGTTGAAGTTCGATCCCGATTTCAGCCATCCCGGGGTCAAGTGGATAGGCCGCCTGATGTTGCCGGGTATGCTGGCGTTTGCCGTGACACAGATCAATGTCCTGGTGGATACACTGCTGGCGACGACGCTTCCGGAGGGGAGCGTCACAGCTCTGAGACTGGGAAACCGCATCGCCATTCAGCCCCTGGGCATCTTCGGTGTGGCCATAACCACCGCGGTCCTTCCGACCCTTGCGGCACACGCGGCCGGGAACGATAAGCGGAAACTGGTCGAGGATTTCACCTTCTCCTTAAGACTCATGCTTGCCCTGCTTATCCCTTCGACTGTGGGGCTGATCGTGCTTGCGAAACCCGTAGTCAGGCTTCTCTTCGAGCGTGGTGAGTTCACCGCGGCACGATCGACACCCATGACGGTGAATGCACTTCTCTTTTATGCCTCCGGTCTCTTTGCCTACGGTGGGGTAAAGGCGGTGGTCCAGGCCTTCTATTCGCTCAAGGACACATTAACCCCCATGAAGGTGGCCATATTCAGTGTCGGGCTCAACATAGTTCTCGATATAGTGCTTGTCAGGTACCTCGGCCTCGGAGGCCTGGCACTGGCCACGGCGATCTCATCGGTCATAGGCTTCGCGATACTCTGCTGGCTGCTCCGGCGGAGGCTGGGTGATATCCGCGGCCGGGAGATCTGGACGACTGTGGTCAAGATGATCGTCGTGTCGGCTTTTGTAGGGATCGCGCTCTATCTTGTCGCGGGCGCCCTCGAGCCATGGGCCCTGAACATCTGGGGTAAGCTCCTGCAGGTTACGGTCTCAGCCGTGGCCGGTTTGGCGGTTTTAGTGGTGGCCGGTTTGGCCATCAAAGCCGAAGAGATTATCTTCTTATTGAGGACCATGCTTAGAGTTAGGGTGCGACGATGAGAGACGATCTAAGAGCCAAGATCGATGGGTTGCCGTCGTCTCCGGGGGTTTACCTCTTCAAGGATAGGAAAGACAAGGTCATTTACGTAGGCAAAGCCAAGTCTCTCAGATCCAGGGTGCGATCGTACTCTAGGGAGGGCGAACCGCTTCCCCCGCGTACTGCGGTGCTGGTAAGCAAGACCCATGATCTGGATTTCATGGTCACGCGGTCGGAGGTCGAAGCCCTGATACTGGAGTGCAATCTCATCAAGCACTTCAGGCCACGCTACAATGTCAGCCTGAAGGACGACAAGAAATTCCCCTACATAAAGGTCACGTCACGAGAGCCTTTTCCGTCCGTCTTTGCGACGCGAACCCTCAAACAGGATGGATCAAGATATTTCGGACCTTACACCGACGCTAAGGCTATGCGAAGGACGCTGAAATTCCTGAACGATATCTTTGCCCTTCGAACTTGCAGAAGAAACTTGCCTCTTAAGAAGCCGGACAGGGGCTGCCTGAATTACCACATCGGGAAGTGCATGGGACCTTGCCGTGGAGATGTAAGTCCCGGCACCTATAAGCGACTTGTCCACCAGGTTTGCCAGTATCTTTCAGGCAGAATGACTGACCTGATAAGGGACATCAGGAGCCGCATGGAAGACGAGGCAGGCAAGCTGAGGTTTGAAGAGGCCGCCAACTTAAGGGACACTCTCGAGGCCCTCGAGAAAGTGAGCCGGAAACAGATAGTGGTCTCATCGAGGTCGAAGGACCGGGATGTCGCCGCCGTTCGCTTCAGAAACGGCTGTGCCATAGGCTTGACGCTCAAGGTGCGTGAAGGCAAACTCGTCGGCAAAGAGGTCTACCGGATGGCCTATGAGGGCGATGCCGGGCAGGCTGAGATCGAGGAGGCTTTTCTCGAGCAGTATCTTGCCGCCACCACCCAGCTGCCCGATGAGATTCTGATCGAGCAGGTCCCTGAAGGCATGCCGGTGATCAAGCGTTGGCTTCGTGAAAGGACGGGCAGGGAAATCAGGGTATTGAGCCCCAGGACAGGCAAGGGCGCGGAACTCCTCAAGATGGCCGGTGAGAATGCGAGTCTCGTCCTCTCGCAGATTGCAGATGCCGAGAAGGGTGGGGCGAGAATACCGGCGGCCGTGAGGGAACTTGCCAGGTGGCTTCATCTTGCCGGTCCCCCGATCGCGATAGCGGCTTTTGACATATCCACGATACAAGGTGCCGAGCCGGTGGGTTCGAGGGTATACTTCAGAAACGGGCGTCCGGTAAAAAGCCTTTACCGGCGATATGCCATTAAGGATGTTCAAGGCCAGGATGATTTTGCTATGATAAAGGAGGTCCTCCGCCGGGCCTGGGCCCACGTTGAGGAAGGGGAGGAGGAGAGACCCGACCTGGTGTTGATTGACGGCGGTAAAGGACAGGTGTCGAGCGCGATCAAGGGGATGCTGGAAGCCGCCTGCAGTGAGGATACGCTTCCCGAGGTTGCCGGGATCGCCAAGAGGTTGGATGAGCTGTTTCGTCCGGGCCGCGGAGAACCGTTACAGATACCCCATGATTCGCCGGCGCTTCGTCTGCTCCAGCGGATCCGGGACGAGGCGCACAGGTTCGCCATTACCTACCACCGCAAACTGCGGAGGCGGCGGAGCCTGAGGTCACGGCTGGAGGATGTGAAAGGCATAGGACCGGTATTGAGTAAGCGGCTGTTGTCCGAGTTCGGCTCATTGGACGGCATCGGAAAAGCCGGGCCGGATGCGCTGGCCTGTGTTGCGGGTATGAGCGGAAAAAAGGTCGAGATGTTGCTTGAGACACTCAAAGGGCAGTCTGAGGAGGGGGGGGGATAGTGGCCGGGAAGAGAGAATCGGTGCTCATTGTGAACCATCTGAGTCTTAAGTCGCGCCTGGGGGACATCTGGCTTGCGACCTCTCAGAGGGGCCTCTTTTGGGTGAACCTCGGGCCGCTTGACGTGGAAGCGGTGAAGTCTCTTTATGAGAAGACCCCGGGCATCGTTTTCGAAAAGGGCGGGCAACACGTGGAACACGCAGCGAGGGAGCTTCTCCTCTACCTGGAAGGGAAGCTGAGGAGGTTTTCGGTGAAGCTCGATCTCAGGAGCTCCACCCCTTTCTCTAGGAAGGTCTGGAGAGTGGCGTCGAAGATACCTTACGGCCAGGTGCGTTCCTATGCCTGGGTGGCCGAGAAACTGGGCGATCCGAACGCCGCGAGGGCCGTGGGCGGAGCCCTGGGAAGGAATCCCGTCCCGATCTTCATCCCCTGCCACAGGGTTTTGGACTCGCACGGCGGCCTTGGAGGTTTCGGGGGGGGACTGCCGCTGAAGAGGTGGCTTCTTGCGCTTGAATCCGGCCAGCCCAGTTTAGGCCTGGGCACCGAAGGAGCATAGTAGAGATGGCTAGCACGGTGCAGATAGAGGCTGTAGTGGTCGGCATGTTGGAAGGCAATTGCTATCTGGTGAAATGTGATCCCGGGGGTCAGGGAGTGATCATAGACCCGGGGGACGAAGGTGACCGAATCGCTGCGGAGGCGAAGGCCATGGGGCTTGATCCCGAGGCGATCCTCCTAACGCACGGCCACATCGACCATGCTAACGCGGCCGGGGCTCTCAGACGTCGCTTTCGTTCGAGGGTGATATGCCATGCCGCTGATAGAGCGATGGTCGAGAATGGAGAGGTCCTCAGCCTTTGGGGGCTCCAGAGAGAACCCTGCAGGGTCGATCAGGAAGTCCAAGACGACGATCTGATTCCTATCGGCGACTCTCGGATTAGAGTCATTCACAGCCCCGGCCATACCAGGGGCAGCGTCTGTTATATGCTGGATTCCGCCCTCTTCAGCGGCGATGTGATCTTCAGGGGTTCTATCGGCCGAACCGATTTGCCCGGGGGATCCGATTGTGATATGGCGGAGACCCTCAAGAGTAGGATCGCGGTCCTTGATCCGGGGGTTCGAATCTATCCGGGACACGGTCCCGAGACAACGATTGGGTATGAGAAGATGCACAACCCATTCTTGCAGACATGATGGCTACGGTGCTTGAAGAATTTTCCTACTGGCTTGTCAGTGAACGCGGTGTAGCTTCGAATACCGCTCTGGCCTATCACAGCGACATCAAGAAGTATGTCGAGTTTCTGGCGTCGGCGGGGAAGAGTGACCCGGCCTGCGCGCAATCCGACGACGTCTATTCGTACCTGGCTTTTCTGAGCGAGTGCGGCATGTCACCTTCGAGCATGAGAAGAGAGCTCTCCTCGATACGGGCGTTCCACAGATTTTTGGTTTCTGAATCCATGGCATCGGAGGATCCCACCGGGGACATTCCTCCCCCCAAGGTCTGGCGGCGGCTGCCGGCCGCCCTGACGGTGCCCGAAGTGGAGAGACTGCTGGCCCAGCCCGATACCGGCAAGCCGCTAGGGCTTCGGGACAAGGCGATGTTGGAGTTCACCTATGCGACCGGTATGCGCGTATCGGAGGTGATCACTTTCAGGATGCGGGGCCTCAACCTGAATGTAGGGACGGCCCGATGCATGGGTAAAGGATCGCGTGAGCGTGTAATACCCGTGGGAGGAATAGCCATCAGGTGGGCGGTGCGGTACAGGGATGAGGTTAGACCCGGTCTTCTAAGGGGCAAGGACCAAGGGGTGTTCTTTCTTAACTGGAGAGGTGGGCCGCTCAGCCGCAATGGCTTCTGGAAAATCCTGAGAGGTTATGTCCGCCGGTCAGGCATAAAGAGCAAGGTAACACCCCATGTTCTGAGGCATTCCTTTGCTACACATATCATGGAAGGCGGCGCAAGTCTGCGGGATGTTCAACAGATGCTGGGACACAAGGATATATCCACCACCCAGATTTACACCAAGGTGGACATGGAATATCTGAAGGAGGTGCATCGAAAATACCATCCGCGAGCCACGGAAAAATAGAGGCCGAGTTCGAGAAAACCGTTCCACCGCAGGTCCATGAGGTCTTGCAGGCCATAGGTGTGCTTGCGCGTGACATGGGACAGACGGCCTATTTGGTCGGCGGCATGGTGCGAGACCTCGCAATCGGCTGCCGCAATATCGATCTGGATATCGTGATCGAAGGTGACGCTCTCGATCTGGCCGGCGTTTTTGCGCGGGCCACCGGTTCTTCGGTCAAGGGCCGTACCAAGTTCGGCACATGCAAGATAGAGAGTAGAGCTTTCGGCACCATCGACCTGGCCACGGCCAGGAGCGAATCATACCGCCACCCGGGTGCCTTGCCGGATGTTGAAGCATCGAACCTGAAGGCGGACCTGGCGCGCCGCGATTTCACCGTAAATGCGATGGCAATCTCCCTCGATCCCCACCGGTACGGCCGGCTGCTGGACCCTTTCGGAGGTTTTGCCGACATCTCCGGGGGTAGACTCAGAATCCTACATCCGGCCGGTTTCCGGGACGATCCGACCCGGATCCTGAGAGGTGTGCGTTTTGCCGCCAGATTCGGTTTCACTTTCGAGAGTGGGACTCTTGCCCGGTTGAGAGCGTGTCTGCGGGAGGGTTGCGTCGGCTCGGTTTCAGGCAAACGGATCTATACCGAACTCAATCTTATCTGTATGGAAGATAAGGCCCGGAGGGCCCTCGGACTGCTCGGCAAGTACCGGATTCCGGAGAGCATCGACCCGGTGTTGGGCCGGAAGACCGTAAGGTCCCGACACATGAGACGCCTGGCTCCGGCCATAGCCCGGGTAGACTTATCGGCCGGAGAGGTATTTGCAGAAAAGCGGCTTTGCTGGCTTGCAGGCCTCTTCTTCGGACTGAAGCGGCGGCAAGCCGCGCACCTCGCCGATCGCCTCGATCTTCCCGGGAGGGAGAGGGAGGCCTGCCTCTGGGTTTCGGCCGAGGTCCCAAGAACACTGGTGAAGCTGTCGCGTCTGGATGCGGGCAGTGCTTATCGCGTGGTCAAGCTGCTTCGACCGGTAGCACCGGAGGGGATAGTCCATCTCTTTGCGGCCTCCGGGCGTAGGGAGCGGAATCTGATTGCGGCTTATCTAAAAGCATGGCGCGATGTGTCGCCGAGCCTCAACGGGCGTCGAGTCGTGGCTCTTGGAATAGAGAAAGGGCCATTGGTGGGTCGTGTACTGGAGCGGCTTCTCGAGCTCAGGCTTCAGGGCAAGCTGACCTCTCCCGAGGATGAGATCGCCTATGTAAGAAGGAGAGTGCGTCTCAGGAGATGAAGAGCCATATGCCGCTTCGCGTCTGCATCCTGATCCCGATCTTCGATCTCGGCGGAGCCGAGGTGCAAGTGCTCGACCAGCTTCGTGTTCTGGACCGATCGGGTATGCGAGTCTCGGTCTGTTGTCTAACCTCAGGCGACCGCCGGATGGAAAGACAAGCTCGGCGATATGCGGACTCCTTTTTCAACCTAGGTTTTCGATGGAGATTCTTGCCATTTGCACTGCTCAGGCTGGCGCGCTATCTGAGGGACCAGGAAATTGATGTGATACACTGCCACCTGCCGCCGGCGGACTGGGTGGGTAGGCTTGCGGGTTGGCTGGGCGGTGTACCTGTCAGGATTACCACCGAACACGGCCGGGGTCTGTGGAAATCCCGGGGCCGTGTCTTGTTCGAGAAGATGCTGAACGGAGTAACCGATCTCAGGATTTGCGTGAGTCATGATATTCTCGAGATCCGCGCCCGCCGGGAGGGCACGCCGCGCGGCAAGCTGGAATACTTGCCCAATGGTGTGGATCTGAATCTTTTCAAGACCCCCACTCGCGGAAAGCATGAGATCATGACGGAGTTCGGTTGGGATGCCGCCGACCCACTGGTTGTGTCGGTCGGCCGGCTGGTGAGAGAGAAGAACTATCCGCTTCTGGCGGATTCGATCGGCTCCATAAGGGATCGTATCCCGACGGTGAGGTGTCTGATCGCCGGTGAAGGCAAGCTTAGAGGAGAGATAGATGCGCGGATAGGGGTTGTGGGTGTCGGGGAGAACGTCAAGCTCGCGGGGGCCCGCAGTGACATATCCGACCTCCTGCACGCTGCGGATGTGTTTGTTTTGCCTTCGGTAAGGGAAGGCTTCCCGGTTTCCCTGATTGAGGCCATGGCTTGCGGCAAGGCGATCGTTGCCACCGACGTCGGGGGCATACCCGATGCGATTACCGGCGGGGAAAACGGAATACTGGTTTCGCCCGGTGACACCCTCGCGCTGGCCGAGGCGGTCGAGAAACTGCTTACCGACAAGGATCTGGCCGAGAGGTTGGGAAGGGCCGCTCTCAGGACCGCCGCCGAGAAGTTCGGCCTGCAACACATAGCACAGAGAATCAAGGATCTCTATTTTGACCTCCACAGGCGAAAGACCGCATAGACCGAAGTCTTGAGCCGGCACGGAGTCGGGCCGATGTAATAGGAGTCGGCGAGCAAGGATGACGCCGTCAACACCGGCAGATGCGTCACCGCTTGAGCTGTGACGTCACAAGCACGACGCCGCAGCAGAGGGCTTGTGAATAATCCTAGGTTGAGACCGGTAGGAGAAGCGAAGACAGGAGGCTGAATGACACCCCGGGGAGTTCCGGTCGTCATGTACCACTCCGTCGGGCCGCCGCGGCCCGACTGGATATGGAACTATCTCACCACTTCTGTCGATGTCTTCGAAGCCCAGATGAGGTTGCTCGCGGAGCGAGGCTGGACGGCGATAAGCCTTGCCGATCTCCATGCTCATATGTCGAAAGGTGCGAAGCTCCCGCCGAAGCCCGTCGTTCTGACTTTCGATGACGGCTATCTGGACAACTGGGTATATGTGTATCCCATAATCAAGCAATACGGCCTGCACGCCGTGGTCTGGATGACCACCGACTTTGTCGATCCGTTAACGGATCCGAGGCCGACACTCGACGATGTCCGGTCGGGGCGACTGAGAGCCACGGATCTTGTCGACAGAGGTTATCTGTCCTGGGCAGAAATGCGTCGGATGGCGGTGGGGGGCCACGTCGAGATTCAGAGTCATGCGATGACGCACACGTGGTACCCGAGCGGCCCCAGGGTGGTTGATTTTCACCGTCCGACGGGTGTGGACGGTTACAGCCCTCCTCCCTGGCTGGGATGGAACATCTTCCCGGAGAGGAAGCACGAAAGCCTCACAGCCCGGCTTGAAGACGATATCCCGTACGGTGTGCCGATATATGAGCACGCGAAATCGTTGGGTGGGCCGCGGTACTTCGAAAATACAGGTCTCACGAGGCGGTTGGTCGATACCGTGGTTGAGCGCGGAGGACCTTCGTTCTTCCGCGAAGAAGGCTGGAGGCAGGAACTTCAAAAGGTTGTCGGTGAATACGGCAATAGACAGGACAGGGTCGAGACCGAAACCGAATATCTGGAGCGTGTGAGATACGAGCTTTCGGAATCGAAACGGCTGATAGAGGAGGCCCTCGGAACACGGGTCGATTTTCTCTGCTGGCCGGGTGGGGCCCGCAGCCCGGCAACCTTACGGATCGCCTCGGAGGCCGGTTATCTCGCATCAACCACTCATTACGAAGATCCTGCCAGACGCAACACGTTCGGCCAGGACGCCGGTGAGATAAACAGGATCGGGTGTGCTTCACCATGGATCTGGCGAGGCAAGGTGACCGTACGCAATACCGATCCGGAATTCTTCGTGGCGGCGCTCGATCTGTTTGCCGGAGAGCGAAAATCACTTTGGACAATCCGAAGCTATAAACTAAGATACTTATTGCGCTACTATCTGATGGGGAGAACCTAACTGAAGGAGTTGACGTAAATGCTACCGCCGCTTCCGCCCTGGGCTGTCAGGAAAGTCATATATCCTTTCTTAAGGCGTCTGAAGGGTGACGGGCTCCAAGCCTGTGTGGAGGAACTTCAGAGTCACGAGCGGTTGTCTCAGGAGGAGCTCGGCAACCTCCAATGGAGCCGTCTCGAGCGGTTCCTCAAGCACGTAGAGACAAATGTACCCTATTACAAGGATCTCTTTAAGCAGACGGGGCTTCGCGTCGAGGAGATTCGGAGTCCGGTCGATTTCCTCAATATACCGCTTCTTACGAAAGAGAGAATAAGGGCTGCCGGGAGGCAAATCGTGACCGAAGAACCCGGCAGAAGGGGCGTCCCCCTGAGCACGAGCGGTTCGACGGGCGAACCCCTCTACTTCGATGTGGACACGGCGGCGGGGCCGCCACGGCGAGCCTGCGCCATCAGGAGTTTCCGATGGATGGGGATAGACATAGGCGACAGGCAGGCGAGAATCTGGGGCACTTACTTCGGAGTGTCCTTCAGGGCCCGCATGACCGAAGCCTTGCGGGACTATGCCGCCAATATTCTCCAGCTCTCGGCGTTCAAGATGTCAGATGAGATAATGCAAGATTACGTCGCCAGACTCAGGTTTTTCAAGCCGCACCTGCTTATCGGATTTCCGTCCGCCCTCACGCTTTTTGCTGAATTCTGCAAGAGCCGCAGGATCACGGATATAAGACCCGGGAGCATCCTGGCGAGTGGCGAGAAGATCTATGACCACCAGGAAGAGCTCCTCGAAGATGTCTTCAAATCCAAAGTGTATGAGGGCTACGGAACCAATGAGTTCGGGAACATAGCCCATGAGTGCGAAGAGCGCAACGGACTCCACATGTGTACCGACCTCTTCTATCTGGAAGTGCTCCACGAAAGCGGGCGGCCCGCGGAGCCCGGGGAAATCGGTGAGATAGTCGTGACCGATCTCACCAATCTCTATATGCCGTTCCTGAGGTACCGTACGGGTGATCTGGCGGTACCTTCCGACAGGACGTGCCCCTGCGGCAGGACCTTCCCACTGCTCGACCGCATCGAAGGGCGAACGTTCGATGTTGTCGTTTCACCTGAGGGAAAATCGGCCGGCGGTTTCTTCTGGACGTTCCTTTCCAGGGCCGTACCGGGCATAGCACGTTTCCAGATAGAGCAGCGTGACCGGAGCGGTATAGTCTTCCGGCTGGTTCCCGGACCCGAATGGAAGGATGAGTACAAGGCTACACTCGAGCAGAAGATCAAGGCCAACATGGGCGAGAGTTTTCGGGTTGACTTCGATATTGTGGACGACATACCGCAGGCTCGCTCCGGCAAGTTCAGATTCATAGTCTCAAAGATAGAGGAACGGCTTGTCGTCAAGTCCAAAATCCACAAGGCGTATGTCAACGGCGAGGAACCCGACAAGGTGGATGGGATTGTTATCGATGAAGAGCTCCTCGACCTGGCCAACATCGCGCCCTGTGAGAGGGTCCTTATCGTGGACAATGATAACGGTGCCAGGGTTGAGACTTTCGTCCGGAAGGGCAAGAAGGGCATGGGGGAGATCAAGATCACAGGGGCTGCGGCGAAGCAAGTTCATGCCGGGGATGAGATAATCATCATGTCCTTCACCTGGTCGGAGGAGACCGAAGCCCAATTCAAGAACATACTCGTCGATGAGAACAACAGGTTTGTCCGGTACCTAATTGAAATCGCGGGGGAAAAGGCTTAGGCAGTATTACGAAAATTCTTCATTGCACATCCGAACTATGTTATAATACCGGCAGATAGGAGGTTCTATGCGACGGCTTCTCCTGAAGTCTATGATACTGGACGCCACTGTAACCCAGGCGGATCTCCACTATGTTGGCAGCATAACGATCGATCAGGACCTGATTGAGAAGGCCAATCTGAGCGAGAACGAGAACGTCCTTGTGGTCGATCACACGAATGGTAAGAGGTTGGAGACCTACGTTATAAAGGGTGAACGCGGGACCGGTGTCATATGTATGAACGGGGCCGCGGCCCACCTCATAAACGCCGGGGACCACGTGGATATCATGGCGTTCAGATGGTCTGCCGGCGGTGTCGATCCGGTGTTGATTGAGGTTGATGGAGGCAACGGGTTTACACGCTATGTGGATGTGGCCGACCTCTGAACCCAGGCCGGTCGAAACCGCCCGTCTGCTACGTTAGGCTCGATTTTCGTTACTGCGGCGTACCTCAAGTACGCCTCGTTCCTCAAACCTTCGCAAGCCTTGCATCCGTACGCTTTTGACCGGTCTGGACTGTGGAAGCGGTCGAAACCGCCCGTCTGCTACGTTACACTCGCCGCTCCTCGTTGCGTCGTACCCGTAGCGTCGTGACTCCCGTCACGACGAACATCTCTTCGTTGCCACAGGAGCGGCATCACTACGCAAACGTTCCATCCTCCTTTGTGCAGTGGGGCGAAAGAGGTTGACACCGGGGCTCCGCGGGTGGTATATTCCCTCAAAATCTATGGCCCATCCGGTGGGCGGGGAGGCTGTGATCAATACAGAATATAGTTGCCGGCGTTTTCGCAATACTTCTGGGATTGAGCATTCATGAGTATGCCCATGGCAAGGTTGCTCAGCTTCAAGGTGACAACACCGCGAGGGATTTCGGAAGGCTAACGCTCAATCCATTAGCCCACATAGACCCTATCGGAACTATTCTGGTACCGCTGGTTCTGCTGGTGAGTTCGGGTGGACGTATCGGCTTCGGGTGGGCGCGTCCGGTCCCTGTCGATCCCAACAATTTCAGGAGTCCGCGGAAGGGTATCCTGCTTGTCTCATTGGCGGGACCGGCATCCAACATATGCCTGGCCTTTATCGCCGGGACCCTTCTGAGGATCGTGGGCACCGAGCCGGCGGAGGGTCTGGTCCTTTCGTTCCAGCTCATTCTCGTTTCCATTGCCTTGATAAACCTCTACCTGGCGTTTTTCAACCTGATCCCGATACCGCCCCTGGATGGATCGGGTGTGCTCTCAGCCGTCCTTCCGGTGGAATACGCCAGGAAGTATGACAGGCTGGCGCGTTACGGCCCGCTGGTCTTGATCGGCCTCATAGCTTTCGGTGGGATCGGTGGGGTGAGCATCATAGGTTTGATCGCGGGGGTCCCGGCGAGATTCCTGTTCTACCTTTTCACGGGACAACTCTATTGAGGGAGATAAGATGCCACGCAAGACTATTCTGAGCGGTATGAGGCCTACCGGCAGGCTTCACCTGGGTAACTATGTGGGGGTGCTGGCCAATTGGGTCAAACTTCAGAGCGAGTATGAATGTTTCTTCGAAGTTGCAGACTGGCATGTCCTCACCACGAGCTATGAGGATACCTCAGGTATCCTCCGGGACGGCATCGAGGTCGTTATGGACTGGCTTGCGGCGGGAATAGACCCGAAGGTAAGCGTCATATTCGTTCAATCGGACGTGAAGGAGCATGCGGAACTGCATCTGCTGCTCTCCATGCTGGTCTCTGTGGCAAGACTGGAGCGCAACCCGACCGTGAAGGAGCAGGTTCGGGACTTGGGCATGGGTGATAACGTCATGTACGGACACCTCGGCTATCCTGTGCTTCAGGCGGCCGACATAATGCTATACAAGGCTCATGCGGTCCCGGTCGGCGAGGACCAGCTGCCTCATCTGGAGATAACCCGGGAGATCGCCCGCCGGTTCAATACACTCTATGAAGAGGTGTTCCCGATACCCGAGCCCCTGTTGACACGGTTCGCCAGGCTGCCCGGCCTGGACGGCAAACGGATGAGCAAGTCGGTGGGAAACGTGATCCTGCTTTCCGACGAGCCTGAGGCAATCGGGAAGAAGGTGATGACCGCGGTGACCGATCCTGAGAAGATAAGGATGGGGGACCCGGGCCATCCCGACATCTGCAATGTCTTTGCCTATCACGGCAGATTCAACGCGGATGCCGTTGAGGACGTCGAAGCAGGATGCAAGTCCGGCGAACTGGGCTGTGTGAAGTGTAAGCGCATGTGTGCGGCGGCCATATCAGGTTACCTTGCTCCGATCAGAGAGCGCAGGAAGGAATTGGAAGCCGACGAGACGGCAATAGTGGATATGCTCGCCAAAGGGGCCGAGCGGGCCCGCCAACGCGCCCGGGAAACCATGCAACAGGTGAGACAGGCGATGCACTTCGCGGGATAGGATTATGGAATACAAAGTCAAACTGGAGCGATTCGAGGGGCCGCTGGACCTCTTGCTCTATCTTATTAAGAAGCAGGAGGTCAACATATACGATATTCCCATCGCGAAGATAACCAAGCAATACCTGGACTACATAAAGATGCTGGAGTTCCTCAATCTCGAACTCGCGGGTGAGTTTCTGGTTGTGGCGGCCACCCTGATGAGAATCAAGGCCAGGATGCTGCTTCCAGCCAGGGAGGAAGAGGATGATGAGATTGAGGACCCGCGTCAGCAGCTTGTGCAGCAGCTCCTTGAATACCAGAGGTTCAAGGAGGCCGCCGGCAAGCTCGACGCCATGAAATACCAGAGGAATCTGCTCTATGCCAGGCCGGATCAGGATATCGAGGTCGAAACGGTCGAAGTCGAGTATGACTATAACCTGTTTGACCTTATAGCCTCCTTCCAGAAGGTGCTTGAGAAGGCGAAGGTCCGTTTTGTCGATGTCAAGGCGGACGAAACGTCTATCGAGGAAAAGATCGAATTCCTCAAGGCGAGGCTTGCCGACCGGGAAGTCATCGAGTTCGAGGAGCTTTTCTCCGAAGATTCACGGCCTGTCGACCTGATCGCCACGTTCTTAGCGCTCCTGGAGATGCTCAGGCTACGGTTGGCCAGGATAAAGCAGACCAGGCCTTTCGGCCGGATCTGGATTCATAGAGTTGCCAAGGAGACCGTTGATGGAGGATCTTAAGCGAATCATAGAAGCGCTGCTCTTCGCCTCACCCGAGCCGCTGAGTGTTGCGAGAATCAAGTCGATACTCCAAGGTGTTGAAACCGAGGAAGTAACTCAGGCTCTCGAATCGCTCAAGGACGACTATGCCCAGGAATCGAGGTCTTTTCAGATGGTGGAGATCGGTGGGGGCTACCAACTTGCTACCAAGCCGGACTATTCCGTCTTTGTGGGCAAGCTGGTCGAGAGCCGAACCAGGCAGAGACTGTCCAAGGCTGCCATGGAGACGCTGGCGGTTGTCGCGTACAAGCAGCCGGTGGTGCGGTCCGCAGTCGAGGGTATCAGGGGTGTGAACGCGGATGGTGTCTTGAGGACCCTTATGGAGCGCGACCTGATTCGGATTGTGGGAAGAGGAGACGGCCCTGGACGACCCCTGCTCTTCGGGACGACGAGGGAGTTCTTGCTTCAGTTCGGCCTGAACAAGTTGAGCGATCTGCCGGGCATGAAGGAGATAGAGGAGCTGGTGGGCGGCAAAGACGGAGGGAAGCCTCCGGCCGAGGAAGGTCGGGAAGAACCGGGACCGGGTGAGGGTCCGGCTTCGCGCGAAGATGCGGACGCAGAGGCGGGCGCGGCCCCCGAACCGGCCGATCCGATTAATAAGCAGGAGATCGGGAGCGGGCCCGGGGATCCCATGACTTCTTGCGGGTGTGAAGCGTCTTCGGAACCCGCACATGAGGATGATGCCGCGGGCAGGCATGGCTCCGGGCCGGCCGAGACAGATGTTGAAGACTGTAAGAATTAACAAGTTCTTGCGTGACTGCCGGCTCGGCTCCCGGCGCAAGTGCGAGACACTGATAGAACAGGGGAAGATCAGCATCAACGGCCGGGTCGTAGAAGACCTGGGCACGATGGTCGATCCCAGGCTTGATGAGGTTCGTGTCGGGGACGAAATCGTCAGCCCGATCCAAGAGAGAATCTACATTGCGGCCTATAAACCCAGAGGGGTGATTGTCACGGCGAGCGATCCTCAGGGAAGGACGACGGTGTTTGATGGTATGACCGGACTTCCGGAGGGGCTTTTCAGTGTGGGCAGGCTGGACATGAACAGCGAGGGGCTCCTTCTCCTTACCAACGACGGCAAGTTGGGATTCAGGTTGTCCCATCCAAGGTATGAAATAGAGCGGGTATACAGGGTCGGAGTCAGAGGTGATATGGGCGACGATCGGATAATGAAGCTTCGCAAAGGCGTCAGGCTCGAGGAGGGGGAGGTGAGGCCCAGGCGGGTGGAGGTGGTAGACAGAGGTAGTGAGAGCACCACTATGGAGATCACGCTCACCGAGGGCAAGAAACGGGAGATTCGCAGGATGGTCGCGGCGTGCGGTTTTGAAGTGGACCGGCTCAAGAGGATCAGCTTCGGGCCGGTCGGTCTCGGTGATCTCGAGCCCGGCAAGTGGCGCCACATGACCCGTGATGAAGTCCGGGGCTTAAGGCGCTCGGTTGAACAAGCATATTTATCAAAAAGGAAACGTTGATTTGAAGAAGCTGGTTGTTACCATAGACGGCCCTGCGGGGTCCGGTAAGAGTACAACTGCAAGGTTTGTGGCCGCCCGGCTGGGTTACACCTATCTTGATACCGGAGCCATGTATAGAGCGATGACGGTCAAGGCCCTTAGAAACGGTATCGATCCCGGGAATGAGCATCTTCTTGCCGAGATGGCACGACGGACCGACATCACCGTCGAGACCCACCCCGATGGGACCAGGGTGTTTACAGACGGGGAAGACGTGACCGATCGACTGCGGGGTGCGGACGTGACCAGGGCGTCTTCGCCTGTATCCGCAGTCAAGGCGGTGAGGGAGAGGATGGTGGAGCTGCAGCGGCGTGTCGGTGCCGCCGGCGGCATCGTCGCGGAGGGAAGGGACATGGGATCGGTCGTATTTCCCGACGCCGACGTGAAGGTCTATCTGGAGGCCGGCCTGGGCTGCCGGGCCGAGAGGCGCAAGAAGGAGCTCGAGGCCGCCGGGATGCCGGTGGACCTGGATAGGGTAAGGAACGATATCCGGGCGCGGGATGTATTCGATTCATCAAGAGAGCACAGCCCGCTGGTCGTCCCCGAGGGAGCTGTGGTCATAGATACCACCGATCTCACGATCGAAGAACAGGTGACCGGGGTCCTCGACGAGGTCAGGAAGAAGACGGGGGCGAGGACTTGAGAATCCACTACAGGTTGTCCTGGATGTTTCTGAACCTGGTGGAGCGGGTCCTTTTCGGGTTTCTGGTGACAGGCAGAGAGAGAATTCCCAAGGCAGGAGCTGTGATAATCGCATCCAATCATGTATCGTATTACGATCCGCCGGTGGTCGGAAGCGGTGTGCCGCGTGAAGTTTATTTTCTTGCCAAGGAGGAGCTCTTCCGGAACAAGATGTTCGGCTGGCTCATAAGCAAATATAACGCAATTCCGCTGAGAAGGTCGGTTGGCGACGTAGGCGCCCTCAAGAAGGTTGTAGGTCTCCTGAAACAGGGCAGGGCCGTGCTCATGTTTCCGGAAGGAACCAGGAGCCTCACCGGAAAACTCTTGAAACCCAAGCCCGGTGTCGGGATGATCGCGGCGCTAACCTCCTCACCGGTGGTGCCGGCCTATATAAAGGGTACTAATCGTCTCAGGGATGTTCTCCTGCGAAAATCCAGGCTGGAAGTGATTTTCGGAGAGCCCATCGTGCCCCCCGGGAGGGTGGGGCGTGGGGGCCTTGGGAAAGAGGACTATGGCGCGATAACGCAGGAAGTAATGAGGAGGATCGCGGATCTTGCGCAAGAAGCAAGGCAAGAACCTCAAGATCATAGTGAGTGAAGGAGTAGGCTTTTGCTCCGGTGTTAAACGGGCCATCAAGATAGCCCTTGCCGCTGCAGGGCGCTCCTCAAGCGGGGTGTATAGCCTGGGGCCATTGATCCATAACCCTCAAGTTGTGGAGAGGCTTCGTGAGGTGGGGATAACTCCGCTCGACCGTTTTGGCAAGGGTGGAGGGGAGATTGTGGTGCGCTCGCACGGGGCGAGCCCCGCGGTCTTGAAGCGGGCCGGGGATAAGGGGTACAAGATAATCGATGCCACGTGTCCTTTCGTACGGAAAGCCCAGAGAAACGCGCAGCGACTTCACCGCCGGGGTTACAGAGTGGTGATAGTCGGTGAGAAGACCCATCCGGAAGTGAAAGGTATAAGAAGCCATGTGGGTAACAAGGCTGTCGTGGTTGAGAGTGCCGACCAAGTAAAACATTTGAAGTTTGGTTTGAAAGTAGGTATTATAGCCCAGACGACTATACCCGGAGATATGTTTGCGGGCGTGGTCGGCGAGATATCCAAACGTGCGAGGGAGGTGTTGGTATTTAATACCATTTGCAGCGAGACGGCCAGACGTCAGGAAAGAGCCAGTGTGCTCGCCGGTCGGGTCGATGTTCTGCTTGTAGTCGGAGGCAGGAACAGTGCTAACACCTCTCGCCTCAAGAGCCTCTGCCGTTCCATTTGTCCCAAGACCTACCACGTGGAGACTTCGGATGAGATGGAGGGGCGATGGTTTGGGAAGGGTTCGACCGTTGGAGTAGTGGCGGGTGCATCGACACCCAAGTGGCTTGTTGAGAACATTGTCGACACGCTCAAGGAGTTTTAAGGAAGGCTTTTATAGCCCTCGGGGCTAAATCTATAAAAGGGAGGAGAATCAGCAGAATGACAGGTAGTGAAGAGCCTATTAGGGAAAGCGCGTCCCCGGAGGGGACGGAACCTGTTGAAGAAAGGGGGCAAGACACCAATCTCGCTCATCTCAAGCGCGTTTTCGATGATGACGAAGACGCTCCGGAAATACCTAGGGAGATCCTTGAGATGTATGAGGAATCCTTCAGGGAAATCCGCGAGGGGGAAATTGTCAAGGGCCGTGTTGTAAAGGTTTCCGAGAGCGAGGTGCTTGTTGATGTGGGATTCAAATCTGAGGGGATCATACCTCTCAATGAGTTTGGTGAGAGTCCCACTGTCAGAGTTGGAGAAGATATAGACGTTTATCTGGAGAAAATGGAGAATCAGGACGGTCTGGTGGTTCTGTCCAAGCAGAGGGCGGACTTCCTCCGGGTCTGGGGGACCATCAAGGATGCTTACGACAATCAGAAGGTCGTGGAGGGTAAACTGCTCAAGCGCATCCAGGGTGGTGCGGTGGTGGATCTTTTCGGGGTGGAGGCCTTTCTCCCCGGTTCTCAGGTCGGAATAAGGCATATCCAGAACCTCAGGGACCTCATCGGCCAGGCCGTGCGGGTCAAGGTCATCAAGCTCAATAAGCGAAGACGGAATGTGGTGGTCTCCCGCAGAATGGTCCTGGAGGAGGAACGGGAGAAACAGAAGAATGCGCTCCTCGCCGAGCTGGAAAAGGGTCAGATCAGGGAAGGTGCGGTAAAGAACATCACCGACTTCGGTGCTTTCATAGACCTGGGTGGCATCGATGGGTTGCTGCACATCACCGACCTTGCATGGGGCCGGGTCAGCCATCCATCGGAGATGGTTGCGATCGGGGATACCGTCAAAGTCATGGTGCTCGATTTCGATTTGGAGAGGGAACGTATATCCCTGGGCTTGAAGCAGCTTACACCTTATCCGTGGGAGGGTATCGAAGAGAAGTATCCGGTGGACTCCAAGGTCAGGGGTAAGGTGGTCAGCATCACCGACTACGGTGCTTTCGTCGAGCTTGAGAAAGGCGTCGAGGGTCTGGTGCACAAGTCCGAAATGTCCTGGACGAAGCACGTTAAGCACCCCTCCAAGTTCGTTGCAATAGGCGATATCATCGAGGCTGTGGTACTCAAGATCGACAAGGAGCATGAGAAGATCTCCCTGGGTCTTAAGCAGGTAGAGCCCGATCCCTGGGAGACGCTCGAACAGCGGCACCCGGTCGGAAGCAGGATCGTCGGCAAAGTCAGGAATCTGACCAACTTCGGTGCCTTTGTGGAGATCGAAGAGGGAATCGAGGGCCTCGTACACATATCCGATATGTCCTGGACCAAGCGCATCAGGCATCCCAGTGAGATACTCAGGAAAAGCGACAAAATCGACGTTATGGTCCTCAATGTGGACAAGGAAGCCAGGAAAATCTCACTCGGACTCAAGCAGATCGATGAGAACCCCTGGGAGCGGCTACTCGAGAGGTACGGGATGGCGGCCCTGACCAAGGGTAAGATCACGAAGATCCAGGATCGGGGTGTGGTAGTGGAGCTGGAGGAGGACGTTGAGGGATTTGTGCCTCTCGCGCATCTGGGCCGCGACAACATAAAGAAACCCTCGGATATCTTTGAGGTGGGCGACGAGATTCCTCTGAAGGTGATACGTATCGATCCCGATGCCCGCAAGATCCTGCTTAGCGTCAAGGAATACCTGGCCGATCAGGATAAAGAGGAAGTCGAAGAGTACATGAGGAAGTACGGCCCTCGTAAGACCACTGTGGGGGAGGTTGTGGCAGCCAAGGAGCAGACTCCCGGAGAGGCACCGGCCGCCGAGAGTGATGCTCCGGAGGCTGGGCAAGAGCCCGAAGAGGCTGTTCCGGAGACCGAGAGCGGTGGTGAAGCCGAAGCCGACGCGGCCGGAGAGCCCGAGCCTGAAGCGGAGCCTGTGGCCGGAGAGCCACCTGCTGATTATGAGGAGCCCGAACCACGGGAAGAAGCCGGGTCGGATACCAAAGATACGGCCGAACCGGAGCCTGCGGCCGGAGAGCCATCTGCTGATTGTGAGGAGCCCGAACCACGGGAAGAAGCCGGGTCGGATACCGAAGATACGGCCGAACCGGAGCCTAAGGGGGAAGACGAAGAGGATACGAAGGCCGGGTCTTGAGAGTGGGGAGATTTCACTTGACACCCGGGATCCCCTATTGTAATGATTGAAGCAGAAGGTATAATTGGTTGAACAGTCATAAGTTAGGTGTGTGGGCGATTAGCTCAGATGGTGAGAGTGCCTGCTCGACAAGCAGGAAGTCACTGGTTCAAGTCCAGTATCGCCCACCATATTTATCCGTCTGCGCAGAAGACCGCGGGTCTACCCATAGTTGAATGCGTAAGCAGGTGCTTCAGCGGATGTCGCTCGATGGGTACGCCCTGAAGCGGATAGTCCGCCGAAGCCCTGGTGAAGGCGGTTAAATGTACCTACCACGGGTTTGCCCGTGGGGTGTTCCATATTCATCTTAGTGAGCCCGAATAGGGGTGACTGCAGTGGGCGGAATAACGGAAGATGGCTGAAAACAGCAAACCGGATCGGCGGGGTCTGGTCGCCGATATCAAGGCGGGGAACAGCCTGTCCGAAGCTGCCGAGTCGATAGGGAAACAGAAAAAGCAACTGATCATCGCGGCGCGTTTGGGAACGGATGTCATCGGTCTGGCGACCGTGCTGGACGGGGACACCGAAGTGGAGCTTCTAACCTTTGACTCGGCTGAAGGGCGGGAGGTATACAGGCACACTGCCGCTCATGTCATGGCTCATGCTGTAAAGCACCTCTTCCCGGAGGCCAAGTTCGGCATCGGGCCGGCCATAGAAGACGGGTTCTACTACGATTTCGATATTGGCGGAAAGCTCACCGAGGAGGATCTCCCCAGGATCGAGAAGGAGATGGAGAATATAATCCGCTCCGACACACCATTGGAGAGGGTGGAGATGAACCGTGAGGAAGCGATCGGTCTTTTCACCGAGCTGGGGGAGCCGTACAAGGTGGAGCTCCTGGAGGATATGGGAGACCCTGTTGTCTCGGCTTACCGTGAGGGGGATTTCGTGGACCTCTGCCGGGGTCCCCACCTGCCTTCCACCGGCTTTCTGAAGTCGTTTAAGCTGACAGGGCTTGCGGGTGCTTACTGGCGCGGCGATGAGTCACGGCCGATGCTGCAGCGGGTATACGGCACGGCTTTCCAGACCGACGAGCAGATGGGCGCCTATCTGGAGAGGATCGAAGAGGCCAAGAAGCGCGATCACCGGAGACTGGGGATCGATCTGGATCTCTTTTCGATTCATGAGGAAGCCGGTGCGGGCTTGGCCTATTGGCACCCGAAGGGAGCCACCGTCAGGAGGATCATTGAGGATTTCTGGAGGCAGGAACACGAGAAACGGGGCTACGGCCTGGTCTATACGCCCCACATCGCACGGGCGGGTTTGTGGAAGGCCTCGGGGCATTTCGACTACTACAAGGAAAACATGTACGTGTTCGATGTTGACAACGAGGAGTATGTGCTTAAGCCGATGAACTGCGTGGGGCACATACTCATCTACAAGTCCCGGAAACGAAGTTATCGGGATCTCCCCTTGAGGATGGCGGAGCTCGGCACGGTCTACCGACGAGAACGGTCCGGAACGCTGCACGGCCTGATGCGGGTGAGGGGATTCACCCAGGATGATGCTCATATATTCTGTACCAGGGAACAGATTGTGGATGAGATAGTGGGGGTTGTGGATCTTGCCATATACATGCTGACAAGTTTCGGGTTCGCCTCCTATGAGGTGGACTTAAGTGTCCGGGACCCTAAGATCCCCCAGGACTACGCGGGGTCCGACGAGGACTGGACGCAGGCCGAGGAATCGCTTGCCGAGGCCCTGGGCCGTATGGAAATACCTTTCTGCCGCAGGGTGGGTGAGGCGGTCTTCTATGGCCCCAAGATAGACATAAAGCTGTTGGATGCCCTTGGTAGGGCATGGCAGGGTCCGACCATCCAGTTCGATTTTAATCTCCCGGGCAGGCTGGGAGTGGAGTATGTAGGTCAGGATGGGCAGCACCATCATGTTGTGATGATCCACCGGACGGTGCTGGGAGCGATGGAGCGCTTCATGGGAACGCTGATCGAGCATTACGGAGGCGCTTTTCCGGTCTGGCTGGCACCCGTACAGGTCTCTGTGCTTCCTGTTCTGGAAAGAAACCAGGCCTATGCCGACGGCGTGCTGGAAGATCTCCGTTCCGGCGGTATTCGAGCGGAGGTGGTGGGGTCCCAGCAAAAGTTGGGTTACCGCATCAGAGCCAAGACGATGGAAAAGATACCATACATCCTGGTACTTGGAGACAAGGAGGAGGGGAGCTCGAGTGTCTCCGTGAGGAAACGCAAGGAAGGTGATCAGGGTGTGGTCCCGATCAAGGAATTCATTGGCGGGCTGAAGGATGAGATATCGAAGAGACTTCCCGATTCTTAGGAGGTGGGTAAGATCGCAAAGGGAGCAAAGACTGTAAGGGTCAATGACAGGATTAGAGTAGCCCAGGTGCGGCTTGTAGATGAGGACGGCGGCATGGTAGGTATAACCGGCACCAGGGAGGCTCTGGAAATCGCGAGGGAGAAGGGGTTCGATCTGGTGGAGGTCTCCCCCAACGCTAAACCCCCGGTCTGCCGGATAATGGATTACGGCAAGTACAAGTACGAACAGAGCAAGAAGGCTAAGCGGGCCAAGAAGAAACAGCACATCATGCATATCAAAGAAGTCAAGATGCGGCCCAAGATAGAACCTCACGACTATGACTTCAAGATGAACCATGCCCGGCGCTTTTTGGAACAGAGTAACAAGGTCAAGTTTTCCTTGCTTTTCAGGGGACGGGAGGTTACACATCCCGATATAGGTTTGAGGATTCTGAAGAGGGCGGCGGAGGAACTTTCGGACATAGCCAACGTGGAATCCGCCCCCAAGAGGGAACGGATGAGTATGATCATGATTCTATGTCCCAGACAGGTAATCAAGAAGGACGCTGATAAGAGCGAAACCCATGAGCCGGAGCAAGTGACGGAGGGGGGAGATGGCAAGGACTAAGAAATCGGTCGAGTCCAGGAAACGCAGGAAGAAAATACTGAAAGCGGCAAAAGGGTATGTGGGGTCCAAGCACCGCCTTTACCGCACGGCGCTGGAAAGTGTAAGGCGCTCACTTGCCTATGCTTATCGTGACAGGAGAGTCAAGAAGCGGGACATGAGGTCTCTCTGGATCGTGCGGATAAACGCGGCGGCCAGACTGAACGATATCGGATACGGCAGGCTGATGGATGGGATCCATAAGGCAGGGATAGAGATAGACAGAAGGATGCTGGCCGATCTGGCCGTCAACGATGAGGAAGCCTTCAGGGAGATTGTAGGCAAGGCCAGAGAGGCCCTGGAGAAGGCTTATGGATCTGCATGATGATGCTGCCGGGGCGAAGGAGCATGCGTGCGCTGAAATCGCTTCTTGTGAGAGCCTCGAGGATCTGGACTCTATCAGGATCAGGTATCTGGGTAGGAAGGGGGCCTTGACTCTTCTTCTGAGGAAACTCGGTCAGGTCGACCCTGAAGCAAGAAAGTCCGCGGGGAAGCTCCTCAATGAAGCCAGGGATGCGATTGCCTCGCTTCTGGAATCCCGGAAGCAGGAGTTAAGAGAGCGAAAATACGCCTCAGACCTGTCGGCCGGGTCGATAGACGTCACCCTGCCCGGCAGGATCTTCTCGATAGGGAAGCTGAATCCTGTTCTCCGGGTCATGGATGAGATTCTCCAAATCTTCGTGGGCATGGGTTTCACACCGGTAGAAGGACCGGAGATCGAGACCGAATATAACAACTTCGATGCCCTGAATTTTCCACCCGGCCATCCGTCCCGGGATGAGCATGACTCATTCTATGTTGACGGTGGTTTTTGCCTGAGGACCCACACATCGCCTGCTCAGATCAGGGTGATGAAGTCACAGCCCCCTCCGGTGAGGGTCGTTGTGCCGGGCCTATGCCACCGCAGGGACACTCCGGATGCATCCCATCTGATGAGCTTCTATCAGATTGAAGGACTCTATGTGGACTATGACGTCAGTCTTGCCCACCTCAAAGGTACTCTCGCGGCTTTTGCACGAGAGGTCTTCGGCGAGGAAACACGTGTAAGATTTCGACCCCACTACTTCCCTTTCACAGAGCCCAGCGCCGAACTGGACATATCGTGCCTGGTCTGTGGTGGGAAGGGGTGTAGGCTTTGCAAACGCACGGGATGGCTCGAGGTCCTCGGAGCGGGCATGGTTCACCCCAATGTGTTCAGACAGGTTGGATATGACGAACGCAAGGTGACGGGGTTCGCATTCGGCATGGGAGTTGAACGGCTGACCATGCTTAAACACGGTATCGGAGACATTCGCCTTCTGTATGAAAACGATTCGAGATTTTTGAAACAGTTTTAGGGGGGGAGGAATTGAGAGTTCCGTTCGGATGGCTGCAGGACTTTGTGAAGATGGACGTCTCCCCTGAGGAAGTCTGCGGCTATCTCATCATGCTGGGTTTTGCCGATGCCCGGATAATACCCAACGAGTGGGAATGCCTGGAGAATTTCGTTGCGGGCCGGGCAATCAAGGTGGATCCGCATCCCGGGGATAGCCATCTCAAGGTTGTGGACGTGAACGTCGGCTATGCCACCCTGAAATCGGTCTGCGGCGCCCCCAATGTGGAAGAAGGACAAATGTATGCAGTGGCGCTGCCGGGAGCGAAGCTGGGCAGTGGTCGATCGGTGGAAACTGCGGAGATCTCGGG
>JALGWN010000179.1 GCA_025774115.1 bacterium | reverse complement strand
CCACCATAGACTTGGTTGATTCCAGGGCAACCGTCGTACACAGGTACCGGGTGCCGCCGCTCCCGGCCGGATTGACCACGATGTCCTCAATAGGCGTGATCGATCCCACTCCGGTGGCAGATTCCTCTTCAGCGTGGACCTCCTCGGTCTCCGCGGCAGGCTCCTCAACGGCATCTGCTACCTGAGCCTCGGCCATGCGCGGTGCTATTCCCTTTACCACCAAGAAATATGCAGCGTAGGCATCGGCGAGGATGATGGCCAGAATGACTAAGGTCCTCACGGCCAGAGCCAGCGTAGGCGCTACCATAGGCATAAGCGGGGTCTTCCTCGCCTCGCCCTTGGTCTCAGTACCCACCTCGTCCTTGTCGACGGCGCTCTGCTCCACCTTCGGCTCCTTTTCGGCCGCTACCGGGGCTTCTTCTTTCCGGTCTTCCTTGCCGTCCCCCGCGGTCACTGCCGAGTCATCCGAACTGCCATTGGCCTTCTTGAAGAACTTCAGCTTCTCCTTGGAACCTTCCTTTGCTGAATCCTCAGCCATTCTGACCACCACCTTTCAGAGCACTTACCTGGTCAACTGGACCAATTCGGTAAGCATCTGGTCACTCGCCTGAAGAATTCTGGCGTTGGCCTGAAAACCTCTTTGGGCCACCACCATGCTTACGAACTCCTCAGCGAGATCCACGTTTGACATTTCAAGTGCGCCTCCAGATATACTGGCGTTCACGATCTTCCCCGGTTCGCCCTTTACGGCCAATCCGGAGTTGGATGAGGTGACATAGAGACTGTCACCGATCTTCTCCAGACCCGCGGGGTTGTTGAACTTGGCGAGTATTATCTGAGCGATGGACTTCGATACTCCGTTTGAGAAGAAGCCCGTGATTATACCCGACGTATCAATGGACACCGATGTCAGCGCGCCCATTCCGTAACCGTCCTGGCCCTTGGCGGCTGTGCTGAACGCCGAGGAGAACTGGGTTATGCCGTCGAAACTACCAGGCGTCCCCGACTCGAAAGCTATGCTGACCTCATTTGCTCCGTTGGCCGGACTGAATGAGAAAGAGTTGGTGCCGCCGTCATAGAGGAACGCGGCAAGCGAACCGTCTTCATTGAAACTGACCGAGCCGGCCTGGCCGCCCTTTATCTGCTCGGTTCCGTCAAGGGACGCGTCCCAGTACCACTTGCCGGTCTCAGCCGACCTCGTGAAGCGGACGGTGAGATTATGCTCTACACCCAGGGTGTCATAAACCACGATAGAGCTAAAATGCTCTGTCGGCGCGGTCTCGACCTCGGCGGTTCCGGCAGCCAACCCTTCGTTGGCGTCTACGCGGATGCCACCGCCCGCGAGATCGGAGATCCCGGTTACGATCCCGGTGCTCTCATTGAATTTGAGACCGAGACTCACCGCGCCCATGGCTGCCTTGCCGGTAGGAGTGAACACATCGCTCACTATCAGCGTGGTGGCTGTGCCGTTATTCACCACGAAAGCGCTTCCCGCGGCTGCGCCGAAGAGCTGCCGGCTTATGTTGCCCGCCACGCCGTCGGAGGTGGTGATGTTGTACATGGCACCGTCCCCCGCATAGTCTCTTGCAAGCACCACCTCTCCGCCTTCCAATGAGGCGGTGACTCCGGTGACCGACGCGTTTATGCTGTTGATGACATCGGTGATGGTGGAACTGTCGCTGAGACCCGCTATGGATATGGCATCACCGCCGTCCACGCTCAGTGTGAAGTCGGAGCAATCGGTGATACCCAGGCTGGCCAGGGTCTCGGAGCCATCCAGCGCGGCGGGGTCAACCAGGTTCGAGCCTGCCATACTGCTGGCTATGGCGTTGTCACCGGTTATGGTTATGACGTGCGTACCGCCGGCACCATTTACCGCGTCACCAAAGACCGCGGTAATGCCTGTGGTACCCGATAACAAGAGCGTAGATGTCGCCGTTGTGGCCGACGCATCCAGGTTACAGCTGAAATCGACGGTGGTCGTGGCCTCGGCCGGCACTTTCCGCCCGAACGGGAGCGAAATGTCCCGGATGGCCGATCCTGCACTGATCACACCGTCGTTGTTCCCCAGACGTCCCTGGAGGATGAGCCCATTGGCCGGGTTGACAAGATTCCCGTCGGCATCGTAGCCAAAGGATCCTACCCGGGTGAAGTACTCGGTCTCCCCATCGGAGAGGATGAAGAAACCTTCACCGTTGATACCCAGGTCGGTCGCCACACCGGTATTCTGGAGCACTCCCTGGGAGAAGATATTGTCTATCGTCCCCACTCCCATACCCAGACCGATCTGGAGCGGGCTCACACCACCCATCCCGTCATGCGGCTTGGTCGCGCCACGCAGGGTCTGCACCAGGGTTTCCTGGAAGGTCACTCGCCCTGCCTTGAAACCTATGGAGTTTATGTTGGCTATGTTGTTACCGGACACATTCAAGGACATCATGTGGCCCTTCATTCCCGAAACGCTTGTGTAAAGACTTCCTAACATCTCGTCCTCCTCCTTCCGGGCTGCCTCAGTCGTTCAGCAGCCGGAGGGCCTCCTACAAGAGGTCCAGCCCTCAATACTCAGTCTCATGCGATCACCGTGCTATCGATCGAGGTGAACACGTTGCCCTTGGTTTCAGCGCTCGACATTGCGGTGATCACGGTCCGATTCTTGACACTCACGACGAGTGCCAGCTCGTCCATGAGAACCAGAGACTCCCTGGCTCCTTTGCTGCCTGCTGCATTCACGGCGGCATCCAGTTTGCTGAGTTTGCCGCTGTCCATGGCTATACCCCGTGAGGACATGCGCTCGGCAGCGTGCCGGGAGAAGCGGATACCCACCGACTTGCCCAGTTCATCGAGCATCTGGCGGAAATCCTCTCCGGTACCTGAAGTTCGGCGAGGAGAGCTTGCGCTTCTCCCTACCGCTTCCGGTCCCTTAAGCACACCCTGGATTCTTGCCACTATCTCACCTCCTCACTCGTCTGCTTGCGCCAGGATTTCAAGTATCTCGCCGATTCCCAGTTCCAGGCCTGCGACCAGAAGACGCGCCTCCCCGTTCTCGAAGCGCACCCCGGTGATCTCACCGACCAAGAGGGACGTCACATCCATCAGGTTGTCCTCGGGATCGTAGGCTTCGATCTCGACCTTGTAGGCGCCTTCCGAGCGCCTGTTACCTTGAGCATCTTCGCCGTTCCATGTCACTTGGTGGCGGCCCTCGCTGAGACTACCTTCCCGCAGAGTCTGAACGAGCGCTCCGCTCTCATCCGTTATCCGGATCACAACGTGGTCGGCTGCCGAGGCCAGGTCGAAGTGGATCTCGCTCGAACCCGATTCGTCGAGATAGACTGCCCCTCCGTCGGCAATTACGGTCTTCCCGATCAAGCCGGCGGCGGCCGTATTGTTCAAGACCTGGGTCAAGATGAGATCCAGGTCTATGCTGTTCTGGAGATTGGTGTTTATGCTCTCCAGCTGCTCCAGCGAGCTGAACTGCGCCAGCTGGGCGATGAAATCCCCGTTCTCGACCGGGCTCAGAGGGTCCTGATGCTGAAGCTGCACAGTCAAGAGCTTCAGGAAATCATCCCTGCCCAGCGCCCTCGTCGGGTCGCGCAGTGCCCCCTGAGGCGGTCCGTAGAGGCTGCTTACCCCACTTATATCCGCCAAGTCGACCTCCTTTCTCCTACGCCCAACTCTCGAAGGCGTAGGCTTCGGTTTCTACCATAGTGAAGTTCTCTGTGTCGTCTTCCGGCGTTCTATCTGCGATTGAACTGTGAATGCCCGGGCGCGCGCCATGGTTGGCGGCCTCCTGTCTGCCCCCGGCAAGACAGAATGTGATATCGTTGGGAATGAGGCCTTCGGTTTCCAAGCGCTGGTTGAGCTCCCAGGCCTGACCGGCGAGCAGGTCCCTGACCTGCTCGTTGGGGGCATCTATCCTTGCGCTCACGATGTTGTGGTCCAACATCAGCCGGACGCGTATCGTTTGGCCCTGATCGATCTCGATCTCAAATCTGGCCCGGCCCCTTTCGAGATCGGTTGCTTGAATACGCTCCATCACCGAGGCGAAGACCTTGTCGACGGTGACATCAAAAGCGCGTCCGGGGCTATTGCCCTGCGAGATGTGCGTTTCCGATGAAGCTCCGATTTTTGCGAGAAGCTCCGAGTCGAAATCCGGGCTCTTGACAGTGGCCTTATCCGTAACACCGGCCCTATCCACAACGTCGAGGCCCTTGGCTGCCGTGCCCTCATACCCGGGCCCGGTGTCTCCGCCGGCCGGATGGTCACCGGGAGCCCTATCGCCACCGGTTCCCTCTCCATGTGCCAGGGGCAAGGCCGCCGACGGCGTTTGCGGCTCGGGTCCGGTGTCGATCGTGGGAGATCTCACAACCACAGGCCGAGGAGTCACCTCTATCTCCGGTAGTGGCTGCGATCTTGCGCCGGTGCCGGGTCCGGGAGATTTCATTGCCGCAAACCGCTGAGCCACCTCGATCTCCAGTGATGCCTTGGGTCTCGCGCCCGTATCGAATCCGGGAGCCCTCGTCCCGATAGACCTCCGAACCGTTTCTACTTCGGGAGAGTCAAACCCGCCCCTGCCTCGGACGATCACTTGGTTCTCATTGAAGAGCGCCCTGCCGGTGGCTGCCCGCCGGCTTTCGCCCGCAGTGTAGCTTTCCGTCAGGACTCGCACCGGCCTCCGGTCGAACTCAAGGTGGGCCTGAAGCCTGGGCGCGACCTCACCATCATCGGCGGGGAGTGCCTTGATGGGTTCGCCTTGCCGCTCTATCTCAGGCAAAACGACATTCGGTCTGCGTAGCGGCGTGGCTCCCGCCGCGACGAACGGTTTGTTCGTCGCCACCCGAGTGGCAACGCTACGGATGATATCGGGTATAACCTGCCTGCGTACCGTCGTCACTCCCGTGGCGGCCAACGCTTCCTGCTCAACAACAGGAGCATTCCGTGCCACAGCAGTCGCAGTCAACGTCGGGCGCGGAGACCCGACGCTACCAAGACTGTTCGTCGCCACGGGAGTGGCAACGCTACGGATCATATCGGGTATAACCTGCCTGCGTACCGTCGTCACTCCCGTGGCGGCCAACGCTTCCTGCTCAACAACAGGAGCATTCCGTGTCACAGCAGTCGCATTCAACGTCGGGCGCGGAGACCCGACGCTACCAAGATTATTCGTCGCCACGGGAGTGGCAACGCTACGGATCATATCGGGTGTAGTCTGGCCGC
>JALGWN010000178.1 GCA_025774115.1 bacterium | reverse complement strand
CCAGATCGGACTACGGAGAGGCACAAGCGGCCGTCGATTCGGCCCTGGCCCGCTTCCCGAAACACCCTTGGGGCCTGGCGCTCAGCAGCAGAATTCAGGATGAGATGAACCGGGTGGCTGCTGTGGTGACCGACCGGAAGGAGGAGGCGCCCCGCCAACTGAGTGACGACCTGAGAAGGGAAGTCGAACAGGCCTACAGGGACGGGCAGAAGATATTCGAGAAAGGCGGACTCACAGACGCAGTAGCCCAGTGGGAGAAGGTCGAGGCATTAGCGCCGGGCTATAGGTCGGTGCGTGAGTATCTGGTTGATGCCTACAAGTTTCAGGGTGTTGAACGCTACACTCAAAACCGTCTCGAGGACGCGGTGGAGACATGGAAAAAGGCGGCCAGGCTGGATCCCGACAACGGCGAGATAGCAAACTACATCAGGCGGACTCGGGGAGAGATATCACGGCTGCAGGAGATTTCATATGACTTCCAGTAAGCACAACATGCTTTCATCCGATTGGCCTGAGCCCTCGCAATTCAAGAGGTCGATTCGTCTGGAGTTCACTCTCTATGTTTCGGGGATCATACTTGTCTTGATGCTGGTCACGGGATATGTGATATCCAGCCAGTATGTCAGGACCGTCACCGTGGACGTGGTTGACAAGACTCTGGTCCAGGCCAGGTCCTACTCCGGTCCGGCAGGCAAGATGATTATATCGGGGGAAGAGCCGGATGCGCTCTCGCTTAACAACATGTGCAAGCGGATCGCCGGCGACAACGCCGGCGTATTCTGGGCCGGGATCACCGGAGATGACGGTAGGTTCCTGGCCCACACCGACATCAAACAGGTTGTTGCCGGAGCCCGCTGGACGCCCAGGACGGCGGGGCAGTTCCCCGAAATGCTGAGGGCCGGTGAGGGGTTCGCGGTCAACGGCGATACCATATACACCTCGGTCCCGATCGAAGAGAGCGGTGTAGCATTGGGCAGACTGGTAGTCGCGGCGTCCTCAGAGCCCATAAACAAGGCGCGTACATCGTCGATATCGACCGTGGCATCGATCACCGCAATCATGATCCTGGCCGGTATTCCTGTCACGATACTCATTCTCCGGCGCAAGCTCCGCCCAATCGGCCTGATTACCGAGCACCTCACGAAGGTGGACTTCGAGCGGATCTCACTCGATGTGCCGTTCAGGAGCGAGAACGAATTCGGGTTTCTTGCAGAGACAATTCGGGTCATGGGCTCGAAGCTCAACCTTGCTCAGAAGGAGCTGATCGATAAGGAGAGGATGAGTCGTGACCTGGAAATCGCACGCGAGATTCAGGCGAATATCCTTCCCAGGACCTATCCTCAAGGTTCAACCTTCGAACTGGCAGGCGCGTATCGCAGCGCTCTCGAGGTGGGAGGCGACTACTACGACTTCATCGAGTTCGACAATGGCAATCTCGGGCTCCTGATCGCCGATGTGTCGGGCAAGTCCTTGCCCGGTATGCTGGTGATGCTGCTCACCCGTGACATCGTCAAACGCTTGGCGAGATCATTTGAGGATCCGGCGAAGCTCTTGGCGGCGGTGAACACCGAAGTGCTCGGCAACATTAAGAAAGGTATGTTTGTCACGATGTTTTTCGGGATTCTGGATACCGGGAGCGGCCTGTTCCGGTTTGCTTCGGCAGGCCACAATCCTCTCATTCTGCTCGGAGCCGACCGGAACAAACCGGATCTGATCAAGACCAAAGGGTTCCCACTTGGCATGGTGGGGCCCGAGCCCTATGGGAGGCGAATCGAAAACGGGCAGGTGAACCTGGCTACGGACGATTGGCTTGTGCTCTATACCGACGGCATCAACGAAGCCCAGGACGGCAAAGGAGAGGAATTCGGCATGGAACGATTCCTCGACCTTGTAGTCGCCAAGCGGGGACTTTCCTCCGGCGACCTGATCAAGGAGGTCCTCAAGGAGCAGTCGGTTTTTGTCGGAGCCGCCCCCCAGTTCGACGACATTACTCTGATTGCGGTTAAATGGTCGGGGCAGGCTGCCGATACACATACTAGGAGACCTGTGGAGTGGACCAATGTCGCTTGATACGAAGAAATGCCGGTTGATATCAGTACCCGCAGACTTCGATGATGACAGTCTGCAAGGCTTCTTTGACGAGTTGAATCTTGCCATAGGAGACGAGCCGTTGGAGATCGCGCTCGACTGCTCGCCCCTGGAGCATGCGACCTCAAGACACATCAATGCCCTTTGGGATGCCCTGACACGATGTGAGCGTGCCGGCATCGCCATGCGGTTGACTTCGGTGGCCTACGGCTTGCGGCGGGTGCTCAGTGTGCTCGACCTGACCGAGCTCTTCACAATTGAATACGAGGGCGACAGAGAGAATAGGATGCCGCATGCGCCGGTGAAGGGCCGGGTGTCGGAACGGTTCGAAGTCGAGATCGACGCCAAGATTGACGCCGTCACCGATGTTATGGCGGGGCTTCGCACGTTTCTCGAAAGGTTGGATCTGACCGAAATCGGTGTCTTCGATCTTGAAACCGTGTTCTACGAAGTCGCCACGAACATATGTCGGCACAGCGGGCTGGAGCAGCATCGCAAAATCAGGTTTGTCGCCGACCTCAGCGAGGATGAGATCTCCTTCGAATTCACCGATGCCGGCGAGCGGTTCGATCCTACCGGAAACACACCCGAGTTCGATCCGCACCTTGCCATAAGGCGTAGGCAGAGCAGGGGGATCGGCCTGGTGATGATCCAGCGGCTGATGGATTCCATATCCTATGACAGAATCGGCCGTGAGTACAACGTAGTAACTTTGAGGAAGAGGCTCACCCCTGGTATGGAGGTAGTGGAATGATCGCCCGGAAGCAAGTCGATGAGAGCGTCGTGATCATCTGCCCGGAAAAGGTGCTTGATAACAACAACGCGCACGAAATGAGTGAGGCTATAATCCAGGCCCAATCCGAAGGCTACAAGTATATTATCCTGAATCTCTCAACACTGGATTTCATGTCTTCGGCGGGTGTGGGATCGATTCTCGGTTCGGTAGAATCATCCAGAGGAATGGGCGGAGACATAATACTCTGCCACGCCTCGGACAAGATACGACATATTTTCGAGATACTGGATCTCTGTGATTTTCTGACCATAGTGGAGAACGAAGAAGCTGCTATGGGTATGTGTCCTGTAAGGGGATAGGCCATGAGTGAAACTTTGGGGCGAACAACGTATGCCGGAGCATCCCCCGGTGAGGCGCTGGAACCTCTGGAGCGGCAAACTCTGGCCTTTGACGCGCTTTCCAAGCTCACCAGGCAATTCTGCGAACACCCGGATTTTGAACAACTGATGGATATCCTGTTGATGACCTTGTGCGGCCAGTTCTCGATAGCGGATTCCTTCGCATTACTCAAGAAGCCGAGTGCTCAGAGTCTCAACAAGTCGTTCTTCGCCACGGGCAGATTCAGAAAAGACATAATGATACCGTCTCTCCAGGTAGAGCGCGAAGATTGGGGACAAGCACTGGCCGAAAGACGGGTACGGAATATAGATGAATTCGATCTAGTGGACGAGGCCACGGATCAGATTGGCATCCTGGCCAGGGCAGGCGTGAGTCTCATATGCCCGCTCATACACAGCGGGAAGTTCTTCGGGGTTATCGGGTTGGGGAAACGAGTGACCGGGACAGATTGCACCGAAGAGGACATCGATCTTCTGAACACCGTGATAAACACAGTCACGCCGTTGGTCGCGAACTCCTATCTGTTTTGGGATATCGCCAGCCTGAATACCTGGTACCTGGATATCCTGAACAGTGTAAGGCAGGGCGTCTTCGTGTTCGACAGGCACTTCAGGCTCAGGAAGATCAACTCCGCCGGTGTAGGCATTCTCAAAACCTTCCGGGATGACGAACCGGGGTTCAAGGATGTTGAAGGCAAACTGATAGACGAGGTCTTTCCCGAACCGGCATTCGATGGTTGGGCACAGAGGTTCATGGAAGTCAGAACCGTCAAGGCGATGACCGGAAACAACATCGTAGCCTGTGCCGGCGCCGACGAACACATCTATAACGTCAGCGTTACCGGAAGCGTAGAAAACTCCGAGATCGGCATGGCTCTGATAATAACTCTCGATGACGTGACCATTCAGAAGGAAAGCGAGCAACGTCTCTTCGATCTACAGAAGTTCGCGGACAAAGGCCTCTTGGCGTCCTCGGTATCCCACGAGTTGAACAACTTCCTGGCCCTCATCCTTGGAGGAGTCGAACTAGCCGAGTTCGCTCTCGAGGCCGAGAACAAGGAGAAAGCGGCGGCAAAACTCGCGAAGCTGAAGGGCCATGTGGCCAACATGGAACGCTTCACGAAGGGGCTCGTTGACTTTGCCGCTCCGGATACGGCCAAGCGGTTCAGCGATCTTAACTCCATCATAGAAGATGTGCTTTCATTCCTGTCGGTGCAGAAGAGGTTCAAGGGGATCAAGATCGAATTACAGATGGCCGGCGAGATACCGGAGTTCTCCTTTGATCCCGACCAGATAGCTCAGCTGTTGCTGAACCTTCTGCACAACGCTGCCGATGCCGTCAACGAGGCAGAGGTCGATGACGGCCGGATCACCATAGAGACCGGCCGGGACAATGGTGAGGTGGTGCTCAGGGTCTCGGATAATGGTGTCGGGATTGTGCCCGAGATTAGAGACAGGCTCTTCAAGTCACGTCTCACCACGAAGACAACCGGCCATGGCTACGGACTGGTGACTTGCGCGGATATCGCGCGCGATCATAACGGAACAATAGAGGTCTCCTCCGAAGTGGCGGCGGGCTCCACCTTCACGGTTCGTTTGCCCATTCGGACCGAAACCTGAGCGCCCCGGCCCTCCGAAGGTCGCGCAGAATGCACAGAAGTTCTGCCCATATTCGGAACCGCTAGCCCGGATTATTCACGAACCTCGGCTTGTGAATAATCCGGGCTCGGGCTCGGAGCTTCCTACTTCTCGTCGCTCTTCTCATCCTCGACGAAATCCAATGCCGCCGAATTGATGCAGTAGCGGAGTCCCGTGGGCTGGGGCCCGTCGCTGAAAACGTGACCCAGATGGGCATCACACCGGCTGCAGAGCACCTCTGTGCGGTCCATTCCATGACCGGTGTCGCGGTTTTCCTCCACAGCTGCGTCCTCGGCCGGCGCCGTAAAGCTCGGCCATCCGCTGCCGGACTCGAACTTGGTATCGGAAGCAAAGAGCGGCTGCCCGCATGCGACACAGCGATATGTGCCGTCGAGCTTGTTATCCCAGTACTTACCCGTGAAAGGCGCCTCGGTGCCCCCGCAGCGAGTTATCTGGTATTGCTCGGGCGTAAGCTGTGCTTTCCATTCCTCGTCCGGTTTCTTCACTTTCTTTGAGTCCTTCAAGTGCTTGCCCGGCTCCTTTCTTAAGAATTCGTTTTCCCCTGTGCTCTTCCGGTCTGCCTTTATCTGGTTTCCGGACACGTCTTCTGCCTTGGGACAACATCCGGGCCCGGCCTCCAAGACCACCGGTATCATGAATTGAAAGGCGACCGAGAGAATAGTCAGTATCATCATAGACTGAAACATTCTACTTAGCATCTTCTTGTCCCCCTGGTTTTTTCGCCGTCCTTGTGGCTTCTACTTTTAGATGCCTGATTCCGAACCGGCGTTTCCACCGGAACCGTCACACAAGGTCCGGTGACGGGATCTCTCGGACACCTGCCTGCGGACAAGATCTGAATCTCCGGGGAGGACGATCAGGTTAGCCACTCCTCGGCGAGCATCAGAAGGTCATCCTCTCAGGCGGGCGCCGCTCCGGGACATAGCGGTGCGCTATCTTGCCATCGTTCCATCCCTTGGCGACGTAAAGGTTGCAGTAGCAGGTACCATACTCGGCAACATCGGCTTCACGGTATGCACAGGGGCATATGATGTCGGTATCCTGCTCACGGTTGCCCGAAGCCAGCCTGCAGGGACAGGCCATATACCCATAGCGCTCCTTGTTCTTTATCAGGGCCTCGAGGAGATCCAGGGTTCGGGCCCTGTCCTGATTGAAATAGTAGCCCTTGCTCTCCTGGATCTTCCTGAGCGTCTCGCAAAGCTTTTCGGCATCCATCACGGTAACCCCAGGGCTTTTCTGATCTCATCGGGATTGTTACCCACGATAACCGTGTCTCCGATCACTATGGTAGGGAAGGACAGTCTCTGGTTTATCTTCCTGATTTCGCTTATAGTCTGTTGTCTCTCTTCACCCTGAAGGAGATCCACGTCGGTGCATTCGTACCGGACTCCGAGCTCCTTAATGAACTCCTTTGCGGCCTTGCAGTGGCTGCAAGTGGTCAGGGTGAACAACTTAACGGATTTCTGTGTATCCATCCAGTGTCCTCCAAGAACCTGTTGATAGGCGTCGATTAGAACTTGCCGTCCATGTGGAATTCCTGCACGTCAAACCAGAAGCCCGTTCCGTTGATACTGTCGATCTCCGACTGGATCAGGTCATAGTGGCCTTGCTCTTCATCCAGGATACGCTTGAATATCTCCTTGGCCTCGGGAGATTCGGCTTCCTGGATGGCCCTCTCGAAGAACTGCATCGCATCTCGCTCCAGATCCAGAGCCTTCTTGAGGTAATCCAGCTCGACCGACATATCCTCGACCTTGAACTCCTTGCGGGCCTCATCGAAGTATGGCACCCTCTTGGCGGGCTGGATGGCTTTCATGGCTTCCTTCCAGTCGGCTCCACCGGAAACCTCATTGAAGATCTTCTCGAAGGTTCGCATGTGATCGATCTCTTCGGCTGCCAAACGGCTGAACAGCTTCCGGCCGACCTCGTGCTTCACCTTGTTGGAAGCCTCGGTGAAGAACCTGTGCCCGGATTTCTCCATTTCGATGGCCGCCTTCATGGCCTGGGCAGTCCTGTCTCCAATCATCTGCAATCTCCTTTCATCGGCGCGCTACGCCGGATCCGCGCCGTGTGGTAACGTGCCTGAGTGCCAACGACAAAGCGCTTCAGGGTACCTGCCTACCTATGTATGGTTAGATGATCCCGGACGCCGCTCAGTGTCGCATTTGATTACCTTTTCCGCAAGATTCATCCGTGGCCGGAGGCTTCGCCATGGTCGGAGTGTTCGGCGAATTCCTCCCTCGAAAGGGAGTAGTAAAGAAAGCCCGTGTAGTATCTCTGATCTGCTGGAAGGTTGCGGACTGCTCTCCGGTATTTCATGCCGATTTTCTCGAGGACGCAGGCCGAGGCCTTGTTCTCCGGGCTCACCACAGCCACAATCTCCGGGAGGGCGAGTGACCGGAAACCGAAGTCCAGCATGGCCCTCGCACCCTCTGTTGCCAGCCCTATACCCCAGTAGGTTTCTGCGAGGCCATAGTAGAGCTCGGTCCGTGTAGTATCGAATTCAAGGAGCCCCAGGCCAACCCATCCCATGAGCCGGCCCGTTGCCTTGTCAGCAACGGCCACGGTGAACTTGATAATGTTGTTCGGAGTATTCCTTGTGTAGCAGTCGGTAACGAAGTCGAGGATCCGTTCCACTTCTTCCAACGAAAGTACATCCTCCGGGAGGTATTTCATAACCGCTTCTTGGCTGAGTATGGCGTGGAACGCGGGGAGGTCATCCATCGTGAACGGCCGGATAACCGAACGGGCGGTTTCGAGATTAATGTCTCTGAACATGACACACTCGTTTCTTGAGCGCCGGGGCCCATCTGAATCTACACCACCTGCCTCAATGTGTCAAAAGGCGGGCCGTCCGCCCCCGAACCGCGTAGCGTCCTCACTCTTGTGAGGACGACTGGATCAGCCCGGAGTGTCGTCGCCGGGGGTTTGAAGCAAGGCGGCGGAGGTATGGCTCCACCCTGGCCCGCTTGACCGGGCTCGGAAAGGATGGGATAATCGTGAAAGCACCTACTTTCGGTGCCCGATCCGGAACGGCCGTCGAGCGAGCGATCGGGAGATTGGGGCGGACATATTCTTGTGCCGGCCCGGTTATGCCTATTTGTCTTTGTAAGAGGAGGTTGCTCTAATGAATCTGAAGAATCATAGCTTGCTCCATGTGTGTGTGGTTTGCTGGCTTGCCCTGTTGTGTGCAGGGGTTTCGCTGGGCGACGTGCCGAAAACGATGAACTACCAGGGGAGGCTAACCGACAGCGACACCGGTGCTCCGCTTCCGGGCCCTCACGAAATGACTTTCAGGATCTACGATGTCGAATCCCATGGCACGGCACTCTGGACCGAGACCAACACGGCCGAGGCCGATTCCGCCGGCGTTGTCTCCGTGATTCTCGGCAGCGACACACCGATCGATCTTGCCTTCGACGGCCCGATGTGGCTCGAGGTTGAGGCCGATGGTGAGGTGCTACTTCCGCGGCGCGAGCTCACAAGTGTGCCCTATGCCTTCTATGCCGGGGGGGCAGGCGGCGCAGGGGACGGTCATTCGCTGGATGCCGCCGATGGCGACCCGGTGGATGTGGTCTATGTGGCGGCCGACGGCAACGTGGGCATCGGGACCACCAGCCCAGCAATGCAACTCGATGTTGGGGGAGACTTGAGACTTGATCATAACCATGGCATGTATTTCGGCGACGGCAGCACGAGTCTCTCTCAATCGGGTGCGGACCTCTATGTCAAGGCCGCCGATGACATACACTTACGCCCGGCGGATGGACTATACATAGGGTCGGGCGCAAGCAATTACTTTGCGTTCGACACCGCCCAGCGAAGGTTGGGCATCGGTACTACATCACCCACGGAGGCGCTGGACGTGGTCGGCAGGGCCGAGATATCCGCCCCCGGCGGATCGCCTCTTACCCTTTCCTCTACCGGCCAGGCATTTATCGACTTTGAGACCACGGGTGCCGGTCCGGTGGGCCTGCGTCTGGAGAACAGCTACAGGCCGATCTATCTTGTGAACGGGGCCGGTGCTGAAGACCGATTCGACCTCATCGACGGCCCGACGGGGAAGTCGATAATCTCGGTCGACGGTCC
>JALGWN010000177.1 GCA_025774115.1 bacterium | reverse complement strand
CCCGGCTTTGTCAACCAATCGTAATCATGGCGCTGCCCGTGGGGTATACACCCGGCTTGCCCTCCCACTACCTGCGAAGGGTGACCCCGGCCGTCTTTTACCCATGATGGGCGCTTGAAAGTTCTTGACAGAGCCTCATGGATACCGATAAGCTCATTGTGTTGGGGTATTATATGCACCTGTGGTGAGAGAAATTCACGGGGCTCAATGGCTGTGAGGTGCCTAACGTGATTCACACAGGAGTGTCGACTATGTACTGCTTCTGCTTGCCGTGGAGGTTCCCATCATGAGAACGTCTGTCTTTGTCGTGCTGGTTTCTCGCCAAGAACCGACGAAGCCTTCGCCGGGATCAAGGACCTTAAGGTGAGGGTCCTATGGAGCGACGGAAGATGAGTCCTGCACAAGAACCACGGCATGACGATGAGCGTGGGCTGAAGCGCCATCATGCGAAGCGCCGGGTTTTTGTCCCGGTAACTGCCGGCCTGTTACTGTTGACCGCCTTTTTGGTAGTAACCTCGGCCGCGGCAGACACCTACCGGAGTTTCAGCGAGGCCGTCCCTGTGAGCGGGGAACCTGTGGGTACGACATGGCACCGAAGCGCCTCCGCCGGCCAGCGGGGTATCGGGATTCTAGGGGACAGCGTTTTCATCGCCTGGTACGGGGAGGGCCCGGAGGGCCGGGGAGTGTACATCACGCGCTCGGTGGACGCCGGCGACTCTTTCGAATCACCCGTTATAGTGACCGACACGGCCGATGTCTGGGCTTACCGGCCTTGTCTGGTGCTGGGCGGTCAAGGTCATCTCTATTTGGTCTGGGAGGACTGCCGGGACGCCGATCCCCCGGCGTCGGACATCTACTTCGCGAAGAGTACGGATGGTGGTGAGACCTTCGGGCCGAACGTGCGGGTGGATGACGCCGGTACCGACCTCACGGAACAGACGGATCCGGCCGTAGCAGTGGACGACAGCGGCGTGATATATGTGGTATGGCTGGATGAGAGGGGTAACGGGTTCTCGGGAGTCTTCTTCTCGAGGAGCCTTGATGGCGGACTCACCTTTGAGCCTCACACCGAGCTACCCAACTACGAACCCGGTTGGCACCAATACGGTGCATCGATCGTGGCCTTCGGTGACGGCGAAGTCTGTGTCTCCTATGTGGATGAGAGACATGTCCATCCCAACCCGCCGATGTATGTTACAACGAGGTACAGTGGTAACGCCGGTGTGACCTTCAGTCCGCCCATGGCAGTCGACAGTTGCGGGGCGCGAACGATGCATACCAGCGTCACCTACGCCGGCGGTCGTGAGGTCTATATGGCGTGGGTTGAAGAAGACGACTACTGCTGGGTTGCGAGAAGCACTGATGGTGGTCAGGCATTCAACCCGGGGATCAGGGTGAATGAGGTGCCTGCCGACTTGGACGTGATTTCTACACTGGCGGCTGATTCATCCGGGTATGTGGCCGTGGCCTGGGACAATAGCGCGCACGTACTGGGGTATGGAGAGAGCCGCGACCGGGGGCAGACCTTCCTGTCCGTGATTGAACTTCCAGGCCCCGCCGATAGGGACTATGTGACCGCTGTGATAGATGAGGACCGCACTGTGTATCTTGCCTGGACGGATGACCAGGACGGCGACCTTGGAGACATCTACTTCTCCAAGGGCACGGCCGACTGCGCGGGTATCGTTGACGGCGGGACCAGCGAGCCGGCCGCGGGCCGGCTTTTCAGTATCTACCCCAATCCCTTCAGTTTCCGGGTGAAGATACAACCTTCACGCGAGATATCAGGAAGCCACATTTACATATATGATCTGCGAGGCCGTCTGGTCAGAAGACTACCTTTCAATGGGGGTTGTGCCGAGTGGGACGGTGAGGACGCGTCCGGTCACCCGGTTGATACCGGTGTCTATTTCTGCAGGGTCGAGCTCGGTGGTGAGGTGCACACATCGAAAGTCCTACTACTGCGGTAATAGACCGGCAGGTTCCTGCCACAGCATTTGCCCCTCTCCGGGCCGACCAAGAATGCAGCAGAGGCGAACCGCGCGTAGCGTTGTCACTCCCGTGGCAACGAACCTGGCATGAGGAAGGGCCCGTCGGGGGTGGAACCCCGACGCTACATCTCCAGCGCCTCACGACGAAGTTTGTGAATAATCCGGGCTAGTTTCCGATTATCTCTATATAGGCAAAGTTCGTGCTGCCGTTCTCACAATAGTCATCTTTGACCCAAAGGTAGATGGTGTAGATCCCACTCCTTACCGTGAAGGTCTCGCCCGATGGGGGGTAGTACCAGTTGGAGCTGCTGGTCGCGTCTTCCCAATAGAAAGGCCGGCTGGAATCATTGACGCGGAATGCGATGCCCTCCACCTGGGTCGCGTTCTTGCCGGCCTGGAAGGCGGCCCGGAAGCAGACTGTATCACCGACGGAGACATACACGGGCACATTCATCTGGGATGGATTTGTGGACGACCGGCAGGCGATCTTCGATCCCTGTCCGGTACAGGGCCCGATATGACAGCAGACCTCAACCGACGGCTTGCTCTCAAGCGCGGTGTCGATATTGATGATGATGTGGTTACGCCCTGACTGGAAAGCCGTTTCCACCGCTCCGGCATTGTCCTTTGCCTGGACGAAGAAGCTCCAGGTGTAGATGGCCTCGTCTTCCTCCAGGGGCAGGACCGCCTCGGTGCTCGACGACCAAGGTGTCCAGCGCGTCTTGTCCGACTGAGGATAGGGTATGCCCGGGCCGGGCCAGGAGCCGTATGGTTTATATGACGATCTATACTCGACCGCCTCGCCGTCGTCATCGAGGCCCTCCCAGCGCACGGTGACACACCGTGGCTGGTTGGTACTGATCTGCCCGGGTGTGGTGGGGTAGATGATCCGGGCCCTGGGGAGCAGCGTTGTCGCCGTGAAACTGACATAGGCGGGTTCCGGGTCGACCCCGCCGTCATTATCGACGGCTCTTATACAGAATGTGTTATCGCGCTGGCAGAGATCCCCCTCGGGGCAGCTGTCGGCAGCCACGGCGAAGGTTGATTCGGTTTTGGTCGTGTATTGCCAGGATAGCACGGAGTCAAACTCGCTGCAGGAGATGGCTCCGGTGTGCCAGGCAAATTCGAAGCCCGCAATAGTGCCGTCGTCGTCCGTGCCCTTCCAGCTGATGTCTGCCAGATAGGAACCCCTGGAGCCCGGGTCGGGGCCCGAAACGATCTCGGTATCGGGAGGCAGATTAGGTCCGCGGCTGCCCGTGCCGTCGTCGCCGCAGGACGAGAGCATCAGTAGCACGGCAAGACTTGTAACAAGCAGCATCAGGCTTTTCATTTTCTCATATCCCCTCTCATAACCCGAAATGCAGCCCCAACCGCAGGGACCAGCCGCCTATATTGCTCTCCGGCGAGTCGGGTATGGACACGCCGTCGAGCTTCCATTCGCCTCTCCCCACTTCTGCATTCAGGTAGGAAGCGGAGACATCCAATGCCATGAAGGGCAATAACCAGTACTTGACCTCCGCAAAAGGTTCCAAAGCAATGAATTCACCCGTTATTTTAGATGTCATGTTCAGATCGTCAGTAGCGACCGAATCCGGTCCCGATGCGTCGAAGTTCTCCCAGGCCTCATCCCAGCCCGCCACAGTCCGCGAATTCCTCTCTCTCACTATCTCAACCGATCCGCCGCCAAAGAGCATTCCGGCCATAACTTCATAGCGCGGGCGTGCCATCGCCAAGCCGAGGATCACCCCCCCGTAGGCGATCTCCACCCTTGCATACCGGGCGCAGCAATCCGGGATGCCGCTGGATTCGGTGCCCCCGCCATAGCCGGCACCCCCGACGAGGAGGTGCCCGATCCGGGTATAGCCCCGGCCGCCGACAAGGAAGATGTTGTCTGAGAGCGCCGGGATGCCCATCTGTCTGATCTGCCGGTTAATGTCATCGAGATCGGCGAAAAGATAGCCGCTCGCAAACTCCCCGCCGCCTCCGACTCTGGCCCTTGAACCTCCCGAACATGTTGCGCATCGTTTGTCCCGGGTCTTCCCCGGCCCGCGCTCTGTGGGAGCAGGCGGCTCCACCTCCGTCTCAGGCCGGATCTCACCGGATGGTTGGGGGCCGGCCTCATACTCGGGTGTAATCACCCTGGGTGGATTGTATATGTCGGATGCCGAAGTTGTATCGGGCTCTACCGGCCCTTTTTCCTGAGCAAGTACTTCAACACCGGCCAACTGTAACCAACATGCCATAAGCAAGACCAAGATCCTGACGCATCTCATCCTTATCCCCCCGCGTAGTATGGATTCACACCTAAATCTTACGCAAACCTCCCGAGAGCGTCAACGTGCAAAGATGACACTGCCGGATCGGTATGGACCGCTAATCAGGCCGGATACGGGCTGCTTCAGGGCCGGATGTGATGAGGTGCAATCAGTACGATCATGGGTGTTGGGGCGCCGATTACCGGGTTTTCAGGGACTTGCGGTTTTTGAGCCGAGCACCTGCCGAACGGCTTCAACCAGCTCCGGGGGCCGAAACGGTTTGGTTATGTAGAGATCCGCTCCGGTGTAGTAGCCGGTTTCCTTGTCGGTGGGTCTCGCCTTCGATGTCAGCATGATGATTGAGATGTCGGAGAAAGCCTCGTCGAACTTGAGTAGGCGGCAGATCTTATAACCATCCAGACCGGGCAACATCACGTCAAGCATGATAAGATCGGGATGGTGTTCTCTGGCGATGCTGAGGGCCTCGAATCCGTCTTCGGCCTCCTGGCACTCCAGCCCCTCATTCTCGAGCAGGTTTCTCACCAGACGCCGTATGTGTTTGTCATCGTCGACAATCAGTACGCGCATTTTACCTCCCAAAGAGGGCTCTCCCTGTTTATCGGGATGAAATGCGCTCAAGGTTAGCGGTAAATCGGGCTAGCCCGGATTATTCATAAACCGGTGGCAAGGAAGACGAGTGAGCCGACCGGAGGCGTATCTTAGCGATACGTCGAGGATCGGCGAGCGAGGATGACGCCGTCAACATTGGCAGATACGCCGCCGCAGCAGAGGGCTTGTGAATAATCGGGCTAAAGAACCGGCAGGTACTTGGCGATCTCGTAGTGGGTCACCTGGATCCTGTAGTTGTCCCACTCTATCCTCTTATTCTCTATGAATTTGTCGAAGAGGGCATCGCCGAGGGTCTTACGCACCAGCTCGCTCTCCGACGTTACCTCGATCGCCGCGTAGAGGCTGTCCGGCAGACAGACCACACCGTGCCTCGCCCTTTCCTCGTCACTCATAAGATAGACGTCGAGTTCCACGGGAGGCGGCATGTCATAACCTCTCTCGATACCTTCCAGCCCCGCACTCAGCATCACCGCCAGCGCCAGGTAGGGATTGCAGGCGGGATCGGGACACCTTAGTTCCACCCTTCTCGGGACTTCTTTCTCGGGTTTGTCGCCGGGGATTCTCACCAGTGCCGACCTGTTTCTGCTTCCCCAGCAGATATAGGCCGGGGCCTCGAATCCCGGCACCAGCCTTTTATAGGAATTCACCCACTGGTTGGTTACAGAGGTTATCTCCCTGGAATGCTTGAGCAGGCCCGCGACATACCTCTTAGCCATTGCGGACATGCGGTGTTTGTCCTTCCGGTTATAGAAAGCGTTCTTGCCGTTTTTGAAGATGGACTGGTGGAGGTGCATACCGCTTCCGTTCTGGCTCATTAGGGGTTTGGGCATGAATGTGGCATAGACGCCGTTCTGGCGGGCCACTTCTTTTATGACCAACCGCGCGGTCATGATCGCATCGGCGATCTTCAGGGCCTCGTCGAAGCGCAGGTCGAGCTCGTGCTGGCTGGTGGCGACCTCGTGGTGACTTGCATGGACCGGTATGTTCATGTCCTCGAGTGCCAATACGGTCTGCTCCCTGATTTCGGTGCCGACATCGAGAGGAGTCAGATCGAAATAGCCCCCGGCGTCGAGCACCTCGGGCGCCCCGGAACCGGCGAAGTAGAAGTATTCAATCTCGGGCCCTATGAAGGGTATGAGCTTCTTCTTCCGGAGCATCTTGACGGTTTGCCTGAGCACGTACCTCGGATCGCCTTCATAGGGCTTTAGATTCGCATCCACAACATCGCAGATCATCCTTGCGACCGGCATGCCGTTGCGGGTCCAGGGGAGTATCTGAAAGGTAGAAGCGTCCGGGAGCGCTACCAGGTCACTCTCGTAGATCCTGGCGAAGCCTTCGACCGAGGAGCCGTCGAAGCTTATCCCTTCATCCAGCACCGACGGCAGTTCCGAAACGGTCACGCTGATCGATTTAAGCTGGCCTAGGATGTCGGTGAACCAGAGATGCACAAAACGCACGTTATGCTGCTTGATCTCGCGAAGGACCTTCCTCTTGATCCGGCTACTCATCCTGGGTTACTCCCTTCGTCTTGCTTCCGGTCCGGTATGGGTTCCAGGTCTCAGACCTGCTATAGATTCTCCCGATTGGCGGGCCGGTGTCAACAGCTTTCGCGGTCCCGGTAACGCCCTTGCGTCATACACCCGCATCCGTCCCGGCAGGGCCATTCCCGCACTTGAGCGCGGTGGGTCGGATCTATACTTCGATTGTGCGGCTACTTCCGCGGCACGAGGTGATGCTCCGATCCGATGCTGCCGCAGTCAGGGACCGACAGGACCGGGGACCCGTCAAGCGGGGTGAAATCCATCTCCAGAGCATTTCGGAACCGAGGGTCATCGGAGATATTGTCCCTAAGTTCGGTGACCTGATCGGTGATCCCACCGTACTGGGGGACCTCGTTTTGCCACAAGTTGCAGCACGAGATGGCAATCCCCGAATCCTTATCCTGGACGTATATCGACGATGGCTCGGGGTGATTGACTATTATGGATCTTTCGATTGTAGGCGAAGACCCGGACGCCGCCGCAATGGCTGCACCCATCCGGGCATGGTTGGCGACAATAGTCGTGTTGGAGATAACAGGAGAGGAACCCACCGTGCAGTATATCGCCCCGCCCATGTCGCCATCATTGCCCGCGATCAGGCAGTTGGTAATGGTCGGCGAGGATGTATGACAGAAAATCCCGGCGCCGTATGTGGCTGCGTTCGAGTGGATAATGAGATTACGCAGAACCGGCCTTGCTCCATTCCGCAAGCTCACACCGCCCCCTTGCTTGAAGGATCCATTGGTTATCACGAATCCGTCCAGTACGGTGGCAGAGTCTGCTCCGAAGGTGGCCAGCACCGCGGTCTTATGCCCCGAAGCCTCTATTATGCTCGGCGACAGAGCCAGGCTACGGGTAGTAAATTCAAAGTCCCAGCTTCCGAGTACCACCACTCCCAGTCTCAGGATCAAATCCTCATTGTATGTTCCGCCGGCCACCATCACCGTGTCACCGGGTAAGGCCTTCCTCAGGGCCTCGTTTATGGTCGGCGTATCTCCGGCCGCGTCCGGCCGTACGCGCCACTTTCGGTTGGTGATCGAAGTGAGCCTTGCAGGATCGTCTCCCTTCATGCCCCCTGCCCCGGCCTTCAGCGAGATCATGGCCTCCGAAATGGCCGGTGCCACATGGTCGCAATCCAGGGTGGATATCACGCCCTCCTGGTGGGAGTGTATGACCTCGATCGTCCCCGGGGCGGTCACTGTAAGGGTGAGCCAGCCGGCGATGAGCGGGGCGGTATCCGCGAAACACTCCATCCAGACCAAGCTGGTACCATCATGGGGGTTCGCTATGCTCCCCAGTCTCATGTCGCCGCAATCATGCCAGGAGCCCTCTCCCCAAACCTCCGGCCAGTCCAGTCCGAACGAGAGGCCCTTCGCTTCCCCGTAATTGTAGAAAACAACGAAGGCGTCTATCTTACCCACCCCGTCGTAAGTGGTTCTGAGGACGTCGATTCCGACATCGGGCAGCCGGTCATGGCAGTCCCATGCCGAGTGCTTCTCTATATGGACTGCAACCGCCGGTAAGTTGGGTTCAGCATTGAGAACAGCCGATACCGCTACAATCAGGAAAGTCGCCAGCAGTACGCTCTTCATCATGACACTCCTATCCTTTGCTTTTAAATCCCATCCGGCCGGCAAGATGTAGCCGGAGTCCGGTGTCCAGCACACCGCCGGCCGCCTTGTCGTGCCCCCACACCACCGGATGGGTATAATCGGCGAGCTTCAATGATTCCATGAAGTCTATGACACTGATATCCAGATCCGTCCTTACCGCATATGCCACTTTGCCACCTATATAACCGAAGTTCACAGCCAAGACCAGATAATTCTCCATCTGTCGCTTCCAGGTCTCTGCAATCAGA
>JALGWN010000176.1 GCA_025774115.1 bacterium | reverse complement strand
TGACATCGATAGTCGAACGCGATATGCGAAACAGGCTTCGCGGTGAGATCGCCTTTGCCGCCAACCGCCTGCTCGTCGCTGATGCGGGTGAGATCGGCGACCTTGAATGCATGCGCCGGGCCCTGGACCGACTCTTCGCGCTTGTCAACGTGGGTATGCTATTTCTAAGCGGGGAGGACGCTCAGCGGGCCCGAGAGATACTCACGCGGCTTTCCATAAAGGACCTGTTTCAAATAGGAGTGAGCCGGACGCTCGATCTTAAGTCCCGGGCGGCCGCTGTAGTGCGCAAATGGTGGCCGGCCTGGCGCGAGCGGGGGTTCACGTTTCTAGGGTTTCCCGAAGACGGGATAATGAAGGGCCTGATGCAGCGGGTGCCGCAGTATTATGCCCTCGGCCGGTCGGGGGATGTGGATTTCAGGGATTTCGAATCCATGGATGATGTGAAGCGAACCGGTGAGATTCTGGCCGAGATTGTCGCGGCCGCCGAGCCGACACCTGCTTCGGCAATTTGGCGATACCCGCTCCTGCCGATGCAGACCTGGAAAGTGGAGAGGCCTTTGTCACCGGGTTGGAAGAGATCGATCTCCGAAATCTCCTGGCCACCGGGTTCGTCAATTTCGTGCTCCGGGGTGCGTTTGATATCACGCCCCTGGAAAGGGACGACATCAAGACGGTCTTCGAGGCCCGGCAGGAAGGCACGAAGACGGGGGAGCGTCGGCTCAGCGTTTCGCCGGGAAAGCGCTCGCGAATCTCGAGGACGAGTTGAAGAAGATCCGGTCCTGGGCCGATCTGGACCCGCGGTATGTCAGGAGTGTGATACTCAGGCGAGAGACTAGCCCGGACTATTCATAAACCTCGTCGCGAGGTGACGGAGATGCCGGCGGTGGCAAGGAAAACGAGGGAGCCGACCGGAGGCGTATCTTAGCGATACGTCGAGGATCGGCGAGGGAGGATGACGCCGTCAACACTGGCAGTGGATAGCACGGTTCTGTATGCGATTCTTGCCGCCGTCGTGATCCTGTTGGTCACGATTCTGCTTCAGCTCACCAAGCGCGGTGGCTCGGGTGGGAGCGGCGCCGCGCTTTCCTCAATGCTGGATTCGCTGACAAAGCTGTCCTCAGTCGAATCGCAGGTGGCCTCACTGAGCAGCGCTCTCGCCCTCATGGCTCAGAATGTCCATAGGCTGGAGGTCACCCTTAAAGGCCTCGAGACCAAGCTGGCCGAGAGCACCGGCGATGTCAAAGCTACCCTGTCGAGGGATGTGGGCGATGCGAGGCGTGTGCTCATGGAACTCAAGGCCCGGTTCGAAGACCGGTCCAGGCGGGAGGACGAAATACATGCGGTCACCAGGCGAATCGAGCGGGTGCTGGTCGGGGCGAGGACAAGGGGAGAATCCGGCGAGAACATTCTGGGTGATGCCTTCGCGGAGTTTCCTCCGGCGATGATCGACCGTGACTTCAGAGTGGGAGGGAAGGTTGTTGAATACGCCATCGTGCTGCCCAACAAGAAACGCCTCCCGGTGGATTCCAAGTGGAGCGGGATTGAGGTGGTAGACCGCATCCGCAAGGAGAGCGATCCGGAACGCATAAAGCGCCTGGAGAACGAACTGGAGCGTGAGGTTGAGAGGAAGGTGCGGGAAGTGGCCACCTATATCGATCCGGCCTCCACGACCGACATAGCAATCGCCGCGGTCCCGGATTCGGTCTACGGCCACTGCAGAAAGGTTCATATAGAAGGTTTCAAAATAGGGGTGCTGCTTATGGCCTACAGTATGGTGGTGCCCTATGTGCTGGCGCTCTACCACCTGCATCTTCAAATGGCGCGCTCGATCGAGTTTGAGAATATCGAAGCCTACCTTGTGAAGATCGAGCGCAGCCTTGATGAGATCGATAAGATCGCCGAAAACAGGATAGCCCGCGCCGGGGCCATGGTGTCCAATGCCTACACCGAGTGTAAGCAGATCATAGGCTCCATGCGGGCGGCCACCGCCTTCCTCAGGGAGCTGCCCGAGGTGGGCAAGATCTCTGCGAAGACAGAGCGCGACCGGCCAGATACGCGTGGTGGGGCCGATCGGCGTGACAGTGACACGACCTGTTAGCCTGGACTATTCACAAACTTCGAGAGGTTGCTTGACGGTACGTCCCGCGCCCTCATATAATCGGCATGAAGCAATCAGCCGAACTGCCCCCGAGGAGGTTTACGTGTTTCTTAGAGATACCCGGATTTTGCTGTCGGTGGGGACGCTTTGTTTGGCGGCATCCATTCTCCTGAAGCGCTTCGGTGGGCAGTCAGGCATTCTGGCCTTCATCGAAGGCCTGTTGATAGGCATTGCCCTGGTTTTCAATATCACCTATCTGATCCTGATCAGACGGGAACGCAATTCCCGATAAACTACCGGCTTTGTGCTCGGGAGACCGCCGATGCACTGGAGGTGGAATATGCAAGTCAAAGAGTCAAGCCGAATTCTCTTACTGGTGACGGCCCTGACCGTCGGCATTTCGGTTGGTTGCGGGGAGACCGCCGAGCCGGGCGATTTGGTTGAGGAGACCCACATCCTTGAGCTCCGGGGTGCGGAGCGGGTCAGCGCTGAGATCGAGATGGGTCTCGGAAAAATCACGATCGGCGGGGGCTCCGACGACATGCTGGATGCCGAGTTCCTCTACAATGTGGAAGACTGGAAACCGGTCATCGAGTACGACGTCAGCGGCGGCCTCGGTGAGCTGGTGATCAGGCAGCACGAGAGCACGACCAAGTCCTTCGGCCGTGGTCTCAAGTGCGAGTGGGACCTTCGCTTCGGCGATAGAGTTCCCTTGGACCTTGTCATGGAAGTGGGTGCCGGCGAATGTCGTATGGATCTCGAAGGCCTTCCGGTGTCAGGCCTGGACCTCAAATTCGGTGCCGGTGATGTGGATCTCATAATCGGGGGCAGCAGAACGCTCAGCGATCTGGACCTGGAGGCGGGCGCCGGTGATATCATGCTTGACCTCACGGGTGATTGGGACGTGGATATGGATGCGCGGATCAAGGCCGGAGTCGGCAGGGTGAGAATCCGGCTGCCCATTGACACGGGTGTCCGGGTGGAGACCCAAAAAGGGATCGGCAAGGTGAGTATGAGCGGGCTCCGGAGGAAGGGAAGCTACTACGTCAACGAAGCCTATGGGGACTCGGATGCGACCCTCTATATAGAGGTCGAGACAGGTATCGGGGCCATCGAGCTCCGGGTAGGCGAGGCTGAGGACGAAGGTGTGACGATATAGGCTGTGTGCGCGCAGTCGGGGCTGATTGGATACCGTAGCGTCCCCACTCCTGTGGGGACGAACCCGTCGTGCACGGAGAGGCGACGCTACCCAAACCGTTTGGCGCCACGGGAGTGGCAACGCTACGGAGTTGATAGTGGGGAGTGTAAGCTATGGCTGAAGGTATCGGCGAGAGTTTTCAGGAGGAAACCAAGTACAGCAGGGAGACCCTCAAAGGGGGAATGCTGGATTGGGATAGCAAGCCTTCCATCTATAAGGAATACCCGGGCGCGAGGCAGGTCGAGCTGCCGCAATTCAAGAATATGGAGACCATGCCTCTGGTGGAGGCTGTCGCGAAGCGAAAAAGCATACGGCTTTACTCGGGCGAACCTCTGACAGGGGAGGCCCTCTCTTTTCTGCTCTGGGCCTCGGGGGGTATCGGAAGGAGGGAACGGGGCAATGTTTACCGGACAGCGCCCTCGGCGGGGGCCCTCTACCCGATTGAGACCTATCTGGTGGTTCAGGGGGTCGCCGGTATCGATCCCGGTGTCTACCACTATGCTGTGAAGGACCATGTCCTGGAGGAGCTTAAGCAGGGCCAGTACGGTCACGATATCACGCAGGCCGCCCTGGGACAGAAGATGTGTCTAAACGCAGCCGTGGTCTTCATCTGGACTGCGATATTCTTCAGGTCCAAGTGGAAATACAAGCAGCGGGCATATCGGTATGTCTATCTCGACGCCGGCCACGTGGCGGAGAACCTGGCCCTGGCCGCCACTTCCATCGGCCTGGGGACTTGCCAGATCGGAGCGCTCTTCGACGGTGAGGTGAATGACATAGTCGGAGTGGACGGCTCGGACGAGAGCGTCATATACATGAGTGTTGTCGGACAGCCCGGCTAGCGAGGTGAAATGAAAGACATCGATTGCGGACCGCTCTACTTCGACGGCCCATTACGATCTTCAGCATGAAGGGATTACCGAGGACATACCCTTCTACCTGGGTGAGGCACGCAGGTATGGCGGCCCCATTCTGGAACTGGGCTGCGGCACAGGCAGGGTGTCGATACCGCTGGCCCGGGATGGCTTCGAAGTCACCGGGCTCGACATCTCGAAGGCGATGCTCGATCATGCAGCCGGTAAGGCGCAGGGAGCCGGTGTATCGGTGCGCTGGGTTGAGGCCGATTGCAGGGATTTCAACCTCGGGAGCACATATGGTCTTGTCATTTTCCCGTTTAACTCCATCGCCCATCTCCATGATCACGAAAGCATCGAGGCATGTCTTGCCTGTGTCGGGGCTCATCTGGAATCTACCGGACGGTTTATCATAGATATCTTCAACCCGCGTCTGGAAATCCTTCTGAGAGACTCCTCCGAGCGCTATCCTGTCGCGGAATACGCCGATCCGGATGGGCGCGGCACCGTGGTTATTACCGAGAACAACGTCTACGACAGCGCAAGCCAGATAAACAGAATCAAGTGGTATTACAGGATCGGCGACGGCCCCGGGGAGCACGTCCGGGAGCTCAATATGCGCATCTTCTATCCCCAGGAGTTGGACGGTCTGCTGCGCTCGAACGGTTTCACAGTGGAGCATAAGTATGGGGACTGTGACCGGAAGTCCTTCTCGTCGGGGTCTCCGAGACAGATAGTCGTCGCGAGGCGGGGCTGATTCTAGGTCAACTGAGGTGCACGGCCGCCCATGGGATTATCTTTCCGGTCCGGGTCGGGGTGGGCGGTGCGTGTAAGGTTTGACATGTGGAACTGCGAGCGCTATATTGAACCCCGCCCTGATCGGGATTTCACTTGAGGTATGAGCCGATATGGACATGATGACCCAATGGATCGAGCAGAACCTGGGTATTGGGCCGGCGATGCAGACAAAGGTGCTTACATCCCTTATAGCGGTCCTGCTGTTGTGGATTCTCCATCTGGTAGTTGTCAAACTGATCGTGCCCCGGATCCAGGATATCTATATCCGCTACAGGATCCGGAAGACTGCAGGTTACATCATATTCATAATAGGTATACTGGTGGTCGCGCGGGTCTGGATCAGGGGCTTTCAGGCTTTGGCCACCTATCTGGGCCTACTCTCTGCAGGCTTGGCGATTGCCCTAAAGGACCCTCTGGCCAATCTTGCGGCATGGATCTTCATCATCTGGCGACGGCCCTTTGAAGTAGGAGACCGGATCCAGATCGGCAGCGATGCCGGCGATGTCATAGACATTCGTGTGTTCCAGTTCACCCTCATGGAGATCGGTAACTGGGTAGGGGCCGACCAGAGCACGGGGCGGATAATACATGTTCCCAACGGGAAGGTTTTCACCGAGCCCCTCGCCAACTACAGTAAGGGTTTCCAGTACATATGGAATGAAGTCGCCGTGCTGATAACCTTCGAAAGCGATTGGCGACAAGCCAAGGAGATCCTGCTTGGAATCGGGGCAAAGCATGCCGAGGAGCTCAGCACCATCGCGGAAGAACGAGTGAGGAGGGCGGCCCGGAAGTTTATGATATTTTACACCAAGCTGACGCCCACTGTTTATACCGCGGTGAAGGACAGCGGCGTCCTTCTGACCATACGCTATTTGTGCGAGCCCAGAAAGAGGCGCGGCAGCGAAGAGGCCATCTGGGAGGACATCCTTACGGAATTCGCCGGGTCTGACGACGTAGACTTTGCTTATCCCACCCGGAGATACTATGACAACCTGCTGGAGGGCAAGCCCGGAGCCCGGGCGGCCGCCGATGGGCGGAGGCGATCCTCTGCCGGAGATACTCAGACCCACGAAGTGGAGGGCCGGCCCGAGGCCTGAGAGATTCGGTTCTGACGAACTTGGAGTGGTCCGGCGCTCCGATCCGCCCTGCGGTTCTGCTCTGGGAACCCCTGTAAACGAGAGGAATCAAAAGACTATGCAGAAGCATACAAGACGCCACGGTCTGATTCTCACTCTATCAGCGGGGTTTCTGGCTGTGGCCATGCTAGTCGCGGGAGCCGAGGCCCGGGAACCGGAGCCCCGTCCTATATGTGAGTTGGCTTGCGAGCTCCTCCGGAACAGAATCGAGGCCGCCGGTTTCCCACCCAGACTTTTCGCGGGAGGGGAAGTCATCTATGCATCGAAGACCCTGCCATCCTTTTACGAGCGGCGGGCCTACCGCATTGCATGGAGCGGAAACGGTGGGCCATTGCCCCAGGTCCATGACTTGATATCCTCCATTCGCAGAGCGGATCGGGATGGATTGCGTCCGGACGACTACCACCTGAGAAGAATCGAAGCCGCCCTCGGCTCGCTACCGGACATGCGCCGTGTCACCCAACCGATCGATCCCCGACGGTTGGTCGATCTCGACCTTCTTCTCACCGACGCTTTTCTGATGTACGGGTTTCACTTGCTTGACGGGCGGCTGGATGCCGAGAGCATCGACCCTGAATGGCACATGAAGTCTTCCGAAGAGGACCTGTCGCGTGTCCTCGAGGATGCCCTGGGCGCGAACCGGGTGAGAGAGGCACTGGAGAGCCTGCTTCCGCAGACCCAATGCTATCAGAGGCTCAAAGAGGCCTGGGCAGGGTACCGCCGGCTGGCCTCCGACGGGGGCTGGCCCATGATTCCGGCAGGGGGCAAGCTGGAGAAAGGCTCGGGCGGGAGCCGCGTGCGACTGCTTCGCGAACGCCTGGCGGCTTCAGGCGATTTGGCGGCCGATCTGATCCACGGTGAGACAGTTGACGGGGTTCTTGAAGGAGCCGTGAAACAGTTTCAGACGCGGCACGGGCTTGCCGCCGACGGTATCGTAGGGCCCAACACACTTACGGCACTCAACGAAACCGTGGAGCAGCGGCTGCGCCAGGTCGAGGTCAACATGGAGCGATGGCGCTGGCTTCCGAGAAGTCTGGGGGACCGCTTCATCCGGGTCAACATCGCAAACTTCGAGATGGACCTATTCGAAGCCGGTGAGCACATCATGAATATGCGTGCAATACTTGGCAGAGACTATCGTCAGACCCCGGTCTTCAGTGACATTATGACCTACCTGGTGATAAACCCTCACTGGAATGTTCCGAGGAGCCTGGCCGTTGAGGATAAGCTTCCGCTGATAAGGAAGGACCCGGGCTACCTTGCCGAACAGCATATGCAGGTCCTATCCGGCTGGGGCGCCGAAGCCTTAGAGATCGACCCCTCAACGGTCGACTGGTCGGGGGTGACGCCTGAGAATTTCGCCTGGAGAATCAGACAGGCCCCGGGTCCCGAGAATGCTCTCGGGCGGATCAAGTTCATGTTTCCCAACAAGTTCAATGTCTATCTGCATGACACTCCGTCTCGGGATCTCTTCGAGCATAATGTCCGTGCCTTTAGCTCGGGATGCATCCGCCTGGAGAAGCCGATCGATCTTGCAGAGTACCTGCTGCGAGGCTACCCCGAATGGACGCGACCGGCGATTCTGGGAGCCATCGAAAAGGTGGAGGAACAGACCGTGCGATTACTCGAGCCTATTCCGGTGCACATGCTGTATTGCACCGCATGGGTGGAAGATACAGGTGAAATTCATTTCCGCCGTGACATATACGACAGGGACAGGGCGGTGGCCGACGCGCTTATGAGTCTGCCTCCAACGTTGGAAGAAATGATGGTTCCGGACGATCCGGGAGCCGCTGACAGCCAGAGGTGAGAAGGCAGGTGGAGAATCCAGTGAGAGGTTGTACCCGCGCGCCTGCGATCGCGGTCATTGCGCTGGTGACACTTCTCATCTGCGCCGGTTGGCGTGCCTCTGCAGGCGAGTTCAATTCCGGAAGAGCTGCATTCCCCGTCAAGTTCGCGGACGAGGTCACCCCCTACCGGGTAACGGGTGTCTTCGTGCTCCCTGGCGAGAGGCTGGAGATAGAGGTTCCGGACGACGAGACCCTTTCCGCGTGCGGCTTGGATGCCGCGGCAGGACGGATCGTGGGAGGAGGCCGGAATAGATGGACCTGGGAGGCTCCTCAGGAAGCGGGAGATGTCTCCGTCGTGATCCACAGTCCTGAACTTGAGGATTCTGTGGTGCTTAACGTCTTTGTGATGGTCCCCTTCGGCAACCTCAATGGCGACCACTTGAACGGCTACTGCATCGGCGAGTATCCGTCTATTCCACTTAAACAGCTTCCCATGTACGAATGCCCTACGGGTTTTGTTGAAGTGACTGAGGACAATCTTTGCACCCCTGTAAGCCCGCACTTCCAGCTTGGGCAGTTCATATGCAAACAGAGCGGGGCTTATCCTAAGTACCTGGTACTGAGGGAACGCCTGGTTCTCAAGTTGGAGCTGATACTTGAGAAGATCAATGAGGCTGGCTACAGGTACGAGACCCTCCATGTAATGAGCGGCTATCGCACGCCTCACTATAATCAGGCGATAGGAAATGTGAAATACAGCCGGCACCTTTGGGGTGGGGCGGCCGACATATTCGTGGACGGCGCTCCGTTGGACGGCATGATGGATGATCTCAACCGCGACGGCAAGATCGACTACCGTGATGCAGATATGGTCTATGAGATCATAGACCGAATGTACGGCAAACCCTGGTACGCGCACTTCCTCGGCGGGTTGGCCAAGTATAAGAAGACTCTCTCCCACGGTCCCTTCGTGCATGTGGATGTGAGGGGTACACGCGCTCGCTGGGGCACCTAACCCCAGGCTGGTGAAAACCGCCCGTCTGCTGCGTTATGCTCGCCATTCGTCATGGGTGGAACCACGACGCTACGCAAAGCCTCACTACGGCGTATGCATGTAGCGTCGGGTCTCTGCGCCCGACGTTCCCTACGACTCGCTGCTCCTGTGGCAACGAATGTTCTGTGCCGCGGCGGTGTTTCGTCGTCACGGGAGTGACGACGCTACGCAGGTCTCGGGCCTTCTTAGCCGGTCTTCCGCCTTCTTCTCTTGGGAGAAAACGCTACGGAGACCAGCAGGATGGCACCTGAGACCAGGACGATCACAGCACCGGTTGGTGCGTTGAAGAGATAGGATACAATCAGCCCGATAAGACATGATGCAATGGCGAAAAGGGCGGAGTACACCAGCATCC
>JALGWN010000175.1 GCA_025774115.1 bacterium | reverse complement strand
CCCGGTTCATCTCATCCTGAATTCTGCTGCTGAGCGCCAGGCCCCAAGGGTGTTTCGGGAAGCGGGCCAGGGCCGAATCGACGGCCGCTTGTGCCTCTCCGTAGTCCGATCTGGAGAAGGCAACCTCAGCCGCTTCTTTCCACAGGCCGAACTCCGCCTTCCTAAGGCTCATATCGACTCTCGCATCCTGTGGGGCTATGGCCTTGATGGCTTTCGCAACGGCCAGCGCATCATCGAGCTCACCATAACTGGTGAGTGAATCCACTTTTAGGATGCCGTTCTCAATTGCGATCTCACCGGCCGTACTCCGATCGATTCCATCATCGATTTGTTCCAATACATCTTTGGCTGCCTCCGAATCCGGAAATCCCGAGAGAGCACGTATGGCGAAGTACCTGGCGTCGAGATAGGCTCCGGCACTCAGCCTTGTCCACGCTGAGTCCATGTCGGCCTCGAACTCCCGCTTGCGCCTAGCCTCACTGAGCGTTCGGCTCGCCTTCTGCGCGGTCCTGTAAATAGCAGAGGTATCAAGCCCGCTACCCTCAGCCAGGAACAACGCACGATCGAAAGCCACCCCGGCCCCGTCGAACGATCCCCGGTCCATGAGCTGCCTACCCTTTTCGACCAGGCCCGAAACCATATCCATATTGCGCTTTGACAGACTCCGGCCTAGGAGTTCGTTGAATTCGGCCTCCCGCCGGGACTCGCGAAGCTTGCGTTTGATGCTGATCGGAACTCCGAGAGCGGTGCTAATGCTGAACATGTGCAGGCTGCCCAGGTCCCGATCCACCAAGGCGTAGTCGAAGCTTATAGACCGGTAGGACACCCCGGCCCCAAAGGAGGCTTTTCCATCCCTCAACCCACCACGAAGATGTAGGAGTTCTTCGATCTCATACTCGATGCCGGCCGTCAGTCGGGGGTCTATACCGTCGACCTTGGATATCCCTGCCGAGACCGTAAAGGCATGATCCCACTCCGGGTTCGGGAGGAACCCGGCCGAGAACGATGCGTCGATCTCGGAGGGGAACTCGACCGATTCGCTGACCAGTTTTACGCGAGGTCTTACCACGTTGCGCGCCGACAGGCCGGCAGTTATTCCGGTTACCCTTCGGGAGGATAACTCGAACCTGCGGTCGATCGAAAGATTGAGACCCGGTGACGATGTAGCACTGAAGTCACCCAGGGAATGATGTTCGAGTGAGAGCGCCAGACCTACATCATAACCTGAAATCGACCGGCCATAGCCGACGTACATCGCTATCCTGCTGTCGTCGATATCCCCATGCGAGACATTGTCGGCATCCCGCTCCTCTATACCGTCGACGCCCAACCTGAACAGGCCGAAACCGAAGCCCCCGATACCCATGGTCGGCACGGCGGTTCCAAGATACTGGTAAGCCACGCCGGACTCAAAAAGCCGGCTGTGAAACCCTCCCAGGCTGATCCGCTCGACACGGGCAAGGGCTGAGGGGTTCCAGTAGACTGCCGTCACGGGGTCGGGTGTGTTGAGTCCTGATCCGCCCAAAGCAAGATCACGGGCACCGGCCCCAAGGCTGAATGGGGACCGGGTACCGCCCTCACCGGCCAGGGCAGGCTGTCCGATCACAAGAAGCAATCCTATTATGAGAGGCCGGATCTGTCTCATCTTATTACCGCCACTCTTCTTGTCGCCTCCTCAGACCTGCCGGACGGATATTCGGCCTTGATTCTGCAGAAATAGGTCCCCGGGAGAACCTTCTGCCCGCCGCCGTTCCTACCATTCCATTTATCGTCCTGATTCGGACCCGCCGGCCTTGAGGCACCCGCAGCGAGCCTCCTCACCAATTCACCGGTTATGCTGAAGATCTCTATATCAACGCGGGCCTCTTCGGGAAGTACGAAGCCCAGCGTGGTGACCCCTCTATCGGGGTTGAATGGATTCGGCCAATTGACGAAGGAGCCCGGGAGACTTCCGCCCCCGACCGATATGTCCGCTGTCAGCAACGGATAGTCCGCTCCCGCCAATACGGGACTCACATCGGTTTTAAGATCGTGATCCAGCAATGACATGAAGGTGGAATCGTTGAAGGAAACCAGATAATTGCCCTGACGGGCATCGGGTCTCACATCACAGGTCAGTGTGACTGCTCTCACCGCTCCACGGGAAAGTATATACTCGGAGTCAAGCATCAGCGATACGGTGTTTCCGGCAAGTACGGTGTCCGTCGCAACAGGAATGTCGTCGATCAGGAGGTGCACTGCATCGAACACCTCTGCGGCCGGGATTGCAACCAATCCATGCTCGGTCCTGCTGAGTGCCTGTCCCGTTATTCCGCCGAAGACCAGATCCGCCTGCGGCCCGCTGCTCTTGTATTCGATCTGTCCACGGAAGAACTCCAGACCGGTTTGGCCGGGATAGCCGATGCGGCTTTCCATCACATACCGCTTGACTACCGGAGACCCGGCGGGCAGGAAGACCCTCGCAAGTTCCGTGGCAAACGGCCACCCGGAAGGGCATGCAGGATCAGCGCACACAGCAAGCGAGCGCTGCCTATCCGTGTTGTCGGCTGCCGCCAGCCCGTTCTCAGAGTACATTTTCAGTATGAAGTGGTCGAACGGTGTTTCGGCTTCTATGTCCGCCACGAGTCTTATGTGTGAAGTTCCGCCCGGTTCCACTACAAGACCTGCATCACCCACATCGAAAACGGCATAGCCGGCTTCGACGGTAGTGAACTCCTGGTACTCGGCTGGGCTGTCATCGATCTCGACGCCGATGCGGTCAAACAGCAACCGCGGATCCAGGGGGACACCGATGGAGTCCGTGACAACCACGCGGATCTTGTCCAGCCAGAGGGACGACTGATCGACACCTCCAGGATGGTGGACGGCTATTTCCATCAGGCCGATGCCATCGCTTCCCGCTATGAGGGATGCCGGCAATCTCGACTTGGGACAGATCTCGGGATCGTCCGCAGGCACCATGAGACTTGCGGAACCCGACCACATAGGGAACACGCCGCCCATGACCGGAGCGGCATCATCACTTACCGCCCGGACCAAGGCACCGGAACTGAGGTCGCGCAGCACGAACCATGTGCTGTCCTGGATCTCCATGCCGAAACTCGGCGCCGTAGCATCCGGCCTTACCGAAACCCGTACCTTCACCGTATCGGTCTCACCAGGACTCGCAACGGGCGGGGCTGTGAGCCTTGCGGTCAGGACGTCCGATCCCATCTCGGCTGAAACCAGCTCGCCAACGACCGTCTGCTGTCTCACCAATCTTATCGATTCGAAAACATCGGAAGCCGTTATACCGTTTCGTTCCCCGTCCACAAACCTGAACGATAGTCCGGTGAACTGGATCTGAGACTCATTTGCCTTACCAGGATGCCTGAGGATCAGTCGGATCACGTCGACATTCTGCTGGCCATGGTTAATCGCCTCTCCCAGGCTAGGCAGATATGAAACCGCAAGCGACTGGGACGGATTACTGATCCGACACGAAGCGGTCCGGAGCGGGAAGGTCACGATCGGGTCCATCGAAACCGGCGCCATGGTATTGCAGTCGATGAATCTAAGATCGGCCTCACTGGCGAGTGCCAGTGCAAAGGATTGCGCCGTTGCGGAGCTGTCGATGTCAACTCGCAACGAAAGCACTTGCTCCAGGCCCGGCGCCAGAAGTGCAGGCTCGGCAAAAACCAGTGAGACAGAGGGCTCGTGGGGCGGCGCGTCGACGATAGCCAGGTTGGTGTAGCCTGTCGCGAGAACCAGGCGCGAGAATACCTTGTCCGCAGGCTGGGGAACACCCGACTCATCTTCAACGTAGATACGCAGGCTGTCGAGCCGCACCGACGCTGCAAGCGGTGAACCTTCCGAATGGCGGTATTTTATGCTAAGCGGGAATACACGCGTCTGGCCTCGGGTGACCGCAGTGGGGATGGAGCTTACCATCTCCACGCTGACGTCTGCCGGGGCCGACTGTATGACCACGGACTCCGTGAAGATCACACCGGACGATTCCTCGGGATCGGAAGAGAACGCCTGGATCCTCCAGTATGTCTCGCCCTCATGAGCGGTGGCGTAATCGGCATTGAACTCCACGGTCTGGTTGGGACCCAGGTCCGACGGGCCGACAAAGGCATCGTCGAGATCGATAAGGTCCTGGCCGGCGGCCGGCACGATGTCACACATAACACCGGAGACCGGAACCGATAGCAGGTTGGTGACCCGTACTTTCAAGCCTATGCCCTGGCCCACGGAATATTTCGGATTGAGCTGGTCATAGGTCACCTTGAGGACCGAGCTGGATATGGCAAGGGTCTGACCGCTCACCACCGGCTCGTCCCGTGGGCCATCGTTTGAGGATGCGTACCGACAGCCGCCGACAGGGATAGCCGCCCGGATTGTCCTGTCGCTTGAGGCGCCGTCGGAGATATCAGCCACCACCAGGAGGGCTCTGCTTTCCGCGTCTACCTCCAGGGCGATGTTCGCGAATTGCCAATTCCCATCCAGATATGTTGCGTTGCTCAGGAGCACATCGCTTGGTTGCCAGACATCGTCCCCGTCAGCGTCGAGATACAACCTCAGCGAGGAGATATCGGCCACCCCGGCATCGCCGAGGTTCGTCACAGCCAGGGAATCCAGAACATCGACGCGGTCGCCGTTCACGGCAGGCCGGAAGGCAAGAACCGGAACCGACTCATCCCCCGGTGAAAGCGTATGGGACTGGACACCGAGGAGCTCATACTGAATCCCGACCGATCCGTCAATCACCAGAGCCCCACCCCTGGAGACGGGGAAATCCCCGTTCATGTTGACCGTTTCCATAAAATTGAAGTCCGAGGGTTCTTCGATTGTCACGGCAAGGGTATCGGAGTCGATGATAGCCACAGGGAGATCCGCCGTGACAAAGAAGTAAGCCAGGGACTCCGCCGGCAGTGAGATGTCGAGACCACTGAGATTAAGAACCCCGCTATCGAAATAGCCTGCCGCCAGCAACGAATCATCGTCGAAGGCGCGGCTGGAATTCCGATCGTAGTAAAGCGAGACCTGGCCCAGTTCGAAGTCGGCGAACTCCGATGAGGACGGTGTTTGAGTGCCGTTTGTCAGTCTTACGTCCCGGAGTA
>JALGWN010000174.1 GCA_025774115.1 bacterium | reverse complement strand
CGGTCCGGGAAGGTGAGTACCTCTATATCACCAAGATCCCCTATGCCCCCAAGGCCTGGCTTACCGAGGCCGACCCCCTGATGAAAAGATACTATGCCTGTCACTGTCCCCTTGCGAGGGCCGCCATAATCGAAGGGGAACCCGGGATACCTCTGGATTGGTGCTATTGCAGCGGCGGCTTCGAGAAACTCATGTTCGATGTGGTCTTCGACGAACCTACAAAGGTGGAAGTGCTGGAAAGCGTGCTCGCCGGAGATCCCCGGTGCAGGTTCCGGGTGAAACTGCCTGAAGACAGGCGACCCCTTCTTTTCGGTTTGGGTCTACCTGCTGAGAACCACACGCTGGACCGAGCGGGTGGAGCCTGTTCTTACCTCGGCGAAGTATATCCCGGAACCCAAGGGTGTGCCCTCAGCGCTATGACCCGACCAGGTCGCCGTGTGGCTGCCCGGGCCGAACTCGCCCTCTACCAGGGTGGCCACCCGCTTGCCCTCGACATCATAGACTGAAAGGCTCACTTGCTCGGTGCGGCCCAGCACGAATTCAAAGCGCGTCTCACCGGAAAACGGGTTGGGCTCGGGCTTAAGGAGAATAGCGGAGTTCCCCGAGACGACAATCTCTTCATCCACACCGGCACCGCAGTTCACCTGCCGGTAAACAGCGTAGACCACCCAGTCACCCGTTACACCCAGCACGCAGGCGCTATACCAGCCCCCCGGGATGGCATAGACGACATTCTTCCCCGCCCGGCAGCCATTGCCGTCGTGCACAATGCTCGGGGCGAATGGATCGCCGGCATTGTTGTTCATGAATTCGAGCGTAGGCGTAAAGGGACCTGAATCGATTATGATCTCGCCGGGAATGGGCTCCAGGTTGAATTCGTTTATGTACCCGTCATTCAATACCGGACCTTCGAACGTGAAGATGGGGCTGCCGGGATCGGGAAGGCCGCCGCCGTAGATGTGAATGGCCTGCTCCAATGACTCGGTCGTACCTCCATACATGGAACCCCAGCCTATGCCCACGCGCAGGATCTCGATGGGATAATGTTCGGACGGCGCCTCGAGCACCGCCCCGGCCTCCTCCCCCGCCACAAAGCATGGACACACCACACTTCCACCACCGGTATAGTTCTGAAGCGGGTCTTCTTCCGGACAGGGATCGGCCGCGGCCACTGAACACAAGGTGAGAACCGCGGCAAGAACTGCACAAAGCGAAAAAGCGAATCTCGCGAAGCCCATGCTCCCCGAGATCATGTGTAACCTCAGCATCGGGAACCCTCCTCATATCACCAAGGGTCTCCGGCTTGTCAGATAGACAGCATGTGATCCGAGCCCTGGTGACCTCAACCGGTCACCCTGTATCTCTCGCACCCCGAACCACTCGCCTAGTATATCCTCGGCAATACTCTCACTCGATTATAGCTAGTTTACCACAGCCTCCGCGCGATTTCAAGCTTTACCCTGTGTTGCGGTACCTCAGGCGATCATGCGCACCGGGGACCTTCCACTAATGGAATACCCCACGGGCAAGCCCGTGGTACCTGCATTTAACCGCCTCAGGGCGTGCCCATCAAGTCACATCCGCCGAAGCACCTTCTTACGCATTCAACCATGGGTAAACCCATGGTCCTCTGCGTAGGCGGATATAGGGCTCCCGGCCCCAAAGGGGACACGGGAGCCCCATCAGGCCGAATCACGCTATTTCAAAAGCACGAGTTTCCTCTTGGCGGTCCTGCCACAGGCCTTAAGCTTAGAGAAATAGACGCCTGTGGCTACGCGCCGGCCCTGCTCATCCTTCCCGTCCCATGTGACCGCATGAACCCCGGGTGTAAGCATGCCCGAACCTGCATCCACCAGCGTCCGGACCAGCCTGCCGCGCACATCGTAGACCCGTAGGTCCACGGGTGAGGCGGATGGTAGTGAGAACTTAACGGACGTACCGCTTGCGAAAGGATTCGGTACGTTGGGCATGAGCGCGAAAGCAAACCGCTCACCCCCATCCGTCAAACCTGCGAGATCCCCCTCGACCTCGGCACTGAGCCAGCTGCTGTCGGTCTGGACCGGATCGGTCAGGGAGGTTGCCACGCACACCATGAGATCGGTCGTACCCGGCGTGCTGTCGGGGATCTCCACTGAACCCAGCCAATCATAGGACTCGCCGGGCTCCAGGGCGAGGATATCCGTATCCAGGGTAAGGTCCCAGCCGAGAACACTGGTAACATCGATGTCAAATGTGTCCTGGGAGGTCCCTTCATTCACGATCGTGAACTCGAAGTCGACCATGTCACCGTCTTCCCCGCTCACGTCGTCACCGGCAACAACGTCGACCGCCGGAATCACGTTTATGAAGAAGAAGGCCCTGGCCGAATCCGCCTGGAGCATAGCAAACTGTGCGGCCTTCGGGCTGAGGGTCGCGTAGACATCCGAGTACACATGACACATGACTTCGTTACCGATACCGAGCTCAACCACGTGGGGCACATCGACCGTGATCGTAAACGTGGTCTCCTGCTCGGATTCGAGATAGAACTCGAAACTGCCGGGCGTTATCCCCCAGCTCTCCTGGTTGGTGAAGTGCCCCCAGACCATCTGGGACTCGTCGGCGTCATTCGCGACGGTCACGGCCTTCTCCAGGGCCGTCCCGGGAAGGGTCCGCTCTAGCTTGTCCCCCTCGAACTGGGCCGCCACCGCATCTATCATACCCTCGAGGTGTTCCAGCTTACGCCAGAGGATCTCGATCTTCTCATCGATGGGAAGTGTCGTGGTGCCTCCGAAATCGGCATCCATCTCCGCCTCATAGGCGTCGAATTCGAGACCGTGGAACCTGAATGTGCAGTCCTGAGGCACATTACCGGGTCCCCACCTGCCAGCCTGCTTCTGCCTCACGTGTTCATACTCGTGGATCTTGGTTGAGGCCAGAATATCGGGCGACTCGAAGGCCGGCTCGCATATCCTCACAAAGCACCGGGATGAGGTGTACCCATAGTCAGTACACTCCGGGTCATACTGGATGTCGGTCCCGGGCGGTTGGTCTATCCCATAGACCGAGTCCACATAAGCGATTGTGGCATCACGGTCCTCCTTGAGTTCCTCCTCTGCATCCTGTCTCTCCTCGAGTTCCTCGAGGGCATCGGTACGGTTCTCCTCGGTCGGATTCTCAAGCCATTTTATGCCCGACTCGATGAACTCGGCCCGTTCCTTCTCATACTTCTCACGCAGCTTGTTGCCCTTGTTTATCATGTTCTGGGCGGTTTGCCTCTCTTCGGTGGTTACCGCGCCTAATAGCAGACTCACGCTAAGAGAGACGGCCAGAAGCACCAGCAACGCTGAAACCAAGGTCTTGAGTCTCATGGCGTCCCCCTTATTCAATGGTTACCGTTATTGGGTTGGATCGGATCTCCCCTATCCAGGCACCCAATCCTCCCGGATCCGAGAAGTTCCTGTAGACGGCCCAGATAGAGTAGGGTCCGAGCATATCGAAGTTATACCAGGTCCAGAGATTCACGTTCTTCCCGACCGTGCTGTCCGGTGGAAGGTACTGGAAGTGGGAGTCGTTCAGGAGCCCCTTCTTGGCGTACATGTTAAGACAGGGCCGCTGGAGACCGTCCGGCCCCACCACCACAAACTCCAGCTCCACATCGCTCGGCCAGCGCCCCACGGAGAGCCGCTTGTTTACGACTGGGGTATCCGTACCGTAGTTCTTGAGGCCCGTGAAGACCTCGATGGTGTCGTTGGGCCCGTAGGTGGGCGGATAACCCTCGATCTCCTTGGTGGCCCCGAGCAGGAGCTGGAGGTCCGTTTCATAGATCCATAACTCAATATCGTCAATATAGAGGCGACCGGAGTTCGGTGGACTGGCCGCATGAAATCCGATGTAATGGGTCCCCGATTGCGGAGGGCTCACATTATGGCCCATGGTACGATCACCCTCGTACTCCGGGCAATTCCCGACGTTCAGGGCAACCAACTGAAATGCGCTGTCCGGATGCTGGGCGGTGCAGAGATATACGCGGAGATCATGATACAAAGAATCGCTGGTCCGTAACATCCAGAAGATCTCATAATACTGGGTGACATCGAGGTACACCCCTTCGGTGAAGAACCAATCATCACCGGGATTCACGGGGTCACTCGTGAACCTGATGCACTGTTTTCCCCACTTGACCCCCCCGTAACCTCTTGTCCCCCATTCTCCCAGGTCTCCGTTTGCGTTTACGACGGCCCAGTCCGGGGGAAGGTCCGGCGGCGATATTGATTCGAAATCCTCTCTCAGCACCGTCTTGCAGCCCATCTGAGAGAAGGCGGGTACGGCAAGCACGGCTACTAAGAGGCAGGCAAGCAACAATCGTATTCTCATGGCATTCCAAACCTCCTGCTGTGGTTCCATTGGTAAGAAACTCAGGTCGCGTAGGCTGCATATGCACCTACTCAAACAGGGGCTATCACCTCCCTCGGATCGAGAACGTTCTCCTCCCTCGATGGAATAGGAGTCTTAGGCAAAGGATAATAAGACACGGAATGCGGGGAGCAATAGCTATGTATTGGGAAACCCTGGAAACACCCATCTCACCCTACCGTGCTTTCCTGGCGGTGTTCTCTGTAGTGCTATCAGCTGTGGGGGAGCATACCACAAGACCGGCCAGGAATCAAGGTCGAAAGATGTGGGGCACGCCCTGCTATCTTGGATGAGCTCGCCTCCTTCCGGATCGCTGCCCTGCCCCTGTAGCGTAGGGTCTCTGCGCCCGACGTCGTGCCTCCGTAGCGTTGCCACTCCCGTAGCAACAAACCTCCTGAAAGACAGCGCCACAACCTGTCTGCACCGTAGCGTTGTCACTCCTGTGGCAACGAACCTCCCCTCAGGCTGAGCAATCGCCAGGAACACAACCAGCAACACCAACAAGATCGCCATGAATCCGCCCACCTCTCGAGCTGCCTGTTGGCATAGCGTTTCGGTTTTCCGTTCCTGTCTGGTGAATTCCAGATGGGGATTTCGTTAGCCGTTTGAGATTCGGGTAAGAAAAACGAGCGGTGCCACACACAGGTCGGCGCTCCAGTAAACTGGATCATTGCGCTAAGCAGTCCCGACGCCCCGGGCTAAAAGACCTGAACCCGGTACTTGGACTCGTGGTCACCGCTCACCTCTCTTTATATCACATTCCAGGGCCCGACTGCAACATCTTTTTCCGCCGTGCTGACGAGGCTGCGGATTGAGCCGCCGGGCGAGGCGGTGCGTCGCTTCCACACCGCGCGGGTGCCGTGACGCCGCTGCATGCGGTCGGCTTGACCTTGATGTTTGGCAATCTTTCGATCGTTACAGACAGCAGCCAGGATCTGTTCTGGTCCCCTTATCCTTCTACAAATTGTACGAGAAGATTGATACCGCCGTCGCTTTGAGTATGACTGTAGCCTGCACTCA
>JALGWN010000039.1 GCA_025774115.1 bacterium | reverse complement strand
GCCTTGCGTCTCCCGACGCTACGCAAGACACTCGTTGCCACGGGTGTGGCAACGCTACGGGAGGGAGGGGGTGACGAAGATGACTTTTTCGCGGAGCATGGCGGCCGTTCCGGGAGCGCCTCTTCTCACCTTCTTGACATAGCGCTTCTCGGTGTAAGATACGGGCACGTGCTTGGACGTCCTGGCTTTGCTGTAGTGGGCGGCGATGGCCGCAGCCTGGATGATGGCTTCCTTGGGAACCTGGGTTTTCTGCTTGGGCCTCCGTAAGACCACATGGGAGCCCTGCGCCTGCCTGGCATGAAACCATAAGTCGCTCGGTGCGGCATACCTGTGGGTGAGCGTATCGTTCTCGCGGGCGGAACGCCCCACGAGGACGGTCCAGGCCCCGGCAACCACATATCTTCGCGGTCTTATACCGAGCCGCTCGGCTTTCTCATCGACCGGGTGCCTGGCTTCCTTTGCGGAAGCCGCTTTCCCGGACAATATGTCCACGATCTCCGCCATGCGCCTCTCCGATGTCTCGGATGACTCTGCGTCGTCCCTGAGGGGCCGGAGAGTCTCGAGCCTTGCCTCTGCGGTCTTAAGTTGCTCGGTTGCGCGATCGGCGCGGCGTAGTGTCTTTTTGGCCCGCTTGAAATAGACTTCGGCATTGGCCTGGGGTGTGAGCTTGGGCTCAAGCGGTATTGCCACCTCCCGCTGGTCGGGGGCATAGATATCCGGAAGCCGGGCCTCGGGGGAGCCACGCTTGATCCTCCCCATGTTGGCCACAACGATCTCTCCGCATCTCCGCAGCCGGTCGGCTTCCTTGCGCTTATCCAGGGCGTCGGTTGCCCTTCCTTTGACCTTCTCCCACTTCCTCGTTGAACGTGGCCCTGGGATCGACCGCGCGCACCTCGTCCATCGTCGGCCTGAACCAGGCCAGGCCGCGGTGGGGTGGGGCCTTGCTTATGGTGTGGCCGGCCTCAAACACACAGGGTGAGACCACCGCTTTCCGGTAATCCTCGAGCATCAAGCGGAAGACTTCGTAAAGTGAGCCCCGTCTCCTCGCCCGGGCGGCGAGCTCTCTCGACAGGAAGGGGCTCACCCCCGTTATTTGCTTACTCACGACTTCGGGGTCGTGTCTCCAATCCAACGTGTCGAGCACCTCCGGAGTGACGTCGGCGGGATGGACCTTCCCGGGTGGGGGCGGGGGCGAATAGGTGTCGCCCCGGTCGAGTACCCGCCGGCGGGTGCGGGTGCCGGCCTTGAAGAGAGGTTCCAGGACCACATCGCGGCCGTCGGTAAGCAACATATTGGGAAACGGCGGCACGAGCTCGAAGTAGAGCCTTAAGATGCTCCCGGGGGCCGACTCGAGGGTCAACATCACGATTCTGTCCAATTCGATCTGGCAGACGTCGGTCACGACGCAATACCTGAGTGGTTCTTCCAGGCGAGGTGGATGGGGCAGCGCCTCGCCGCGGCCCAGGCTCCGCGATGCACACAGCAGGGGCAGGGTGGGCTCAGCCATGAAAACCAGGTTAAGCGGGCTCCGCCCCTCGAGGAACAAGATAAGAACCTTGTCATTCTTAAGCGATATGCTGCCGATGGCGCACCCCGTGAGGAGGTCTTTGAGTTCCTTCGCAAGGAAGGTAACCGCGAATGAGTCGAGTCCTACGGCCATGCGCCCATCCTACCAGAGGACGCGCCGGAGCTCAACACCATTGGGGAACGTCGGGGGTCGGGGGTGGACCAACGTCGGGGGTGGAGCCCCGACGCTACGCAGGATAGGAGCGCCAAGCCTTATGAATGCTGGGCTACAGGGTATTTGATTGACACCCCCATTCTTTCGGGTTATGCTTCTTGCCGTTGGTGTGGAATGGGTGGAGAGGTAACCCCTTCCTAATTATCGAAACAGTCATGATTAGATAAACCGAGGTTGGGAATTGCTCAGGAGTATGACGGGTTTTGGGCGAGGCGAGGTCGAAGAGAAGGGGGTGAGGATAACTGCCGAGCTCAGATCGCTCAACAGCCGTTTCCTGGAAATCTCACCGAAGATCCCCAAGTTCCTCGCGCCGCTCGAGGGAGATGTCAAGAAGCTGGTCCAGGACAAGATCTCCAGAGGGAGAATCCTGGTGAACGTCTCCTGGGATGAGGCGGAGGGTCTTACCGAGAGCCTGAAACTCGACGAGAATGTTGCCGATCGCTATCACAAGCTCCTCACGGCCCTGAAGGAGAGGTACGGCCTAAGCGGTGATATAGAACTGGCGACCTTTGCTGCGCTGCCCGATCTTCTCAAGCATGAGGTGGAAGAGTGGGAGGCTTCAGAGGCCCTTCCCGTTCTGAAAAAGGCTATCGGTATGGCTCTGGAGGAGCTGATGGAAATGAAGTCCCGCGAAGGCGAGACGATTGCCGCCGATCTTAAACAACGGATCGATGACACCGTATCCCACCTCGAGAAGGTCCGGAAACGTGCTCGGCAGCGGGTTGAGGAATTGAGGGACAGACTCCGCCTGAGACTCGCCGAGATCACGGACAGGGGCGAATACAGCGAAGCCCTGCTTGCCCAGGAGGTGGTGTTGTTCGCGGAGAAGTCGGATTGTACCGAGGAGTGCGTACGCTATCGAATTCACTGTGAGAATTTCAACCGCTATCTCGCCGAAGGGGGTGTTGTAGGCAGGAAACTCAACTTCCTGTTGCAGGAGATGGCCAGGGAAGCGAATACCATGGCCGTCAAGGCAAGTGATGCAGAGGTTTCCGGCATAGTGGTGCTGATCAAAGAGGAACTGGAGAAGATAAGGGAGCAGGTTCAGAATATAGAGTAACGGGGGTGGCGAGTTGAAAGGTCATCTTATCAGTATAGGATTTGGCAATGTCGTGGCCAGTGAGAAGATCGTTGCCATAATCGCGCCGGGCTCGTCGCCGGTCAGGCGACTCAAGGATGAGGCCCGACAGAAGGGTAAGCTCGTCGATGCCACCCAGGGGAGAAGAACAAGGTCGCTGATAGTGATGGACAGCGACCATGTGGTGCTCTCGGCCATAGGTGTCGAGACCATAACCCAGCGGTTGGAAAAGGCGGATGGAGCGCTTAGTGAGAAATAGCAGGGTGATCTCATTTCCTATAGTGGTCTCAGGACCGTCCGGCGTAGGTAAGACCACCCTTTGCCACGGCCTGATCCAGAAGGACTCCAAACTGGCATTTTCCATATCTGCGACCACCAGACAGGCCCGTTCGACCGAAGAACACGGCAAGGACTATTTCTTCATCTCTAAAGAGGAATTCGAACGTATGAAGGCGAACACGGAGTTTGCCGAGTGGGCGCCTGTCCACGGCGAGCTCTATGGGACGCCCAAGACGTGGCTCGATGGGCAGCTCGCGCAAGGCATAAGCATACTGCTCGATATCGATGTCCAGGGTGGAGTCCGGATAATGGATGTGTATCCTGAGGCGGTCTCGATTTTCGTGGTACCGCCGTCGTTCAGAGTCCTGGAGGAACGGCTCAGAAACCGCAAGAGCGAAACCGAGAAGGCGGTGCGCCAGCGGCTTAAGAATGCGCTGGAGGAGATGGAATACATCACACGCTATTCCTACATCGTCGCCAATGATGTTGTAAACGAGGCGGTGGCGAAGATGGAACACATTGTCCGTTCGGAAAGATACAAGCGAGAGCGCATTCTCAAGGGGATCACCTGGAAAGAATACCTCGGCGTCGAGGGCAAGGGGGTGTGACGTTGAATCAGGCAGGGGACAACGACAGGGATGAGACGACACTCAAGAAGGACGAGATTCTTGACAGGGCGGAGAGTGCCTACGAGGCTGTGGTGGCGATCGCCAAGGAGGCGCGGCGCCTCAATGCTGCTCCGGGGATTTATCTCAAGGGCGATGAGAAACCCCTCCCCAGGGCTGTAAGGAACTTTGTGGATGGGAAAGTCGACTGCGGGGTCGAAAGAGACGAGCCCGCGGGCAGTAGGTCCTCCGGCCGGGGTAAGAAGTAGGCATGAGAGTCCTAATAGGGGTTACCGGATCGATCGCAGCATACAAAGCTGCGGAGTTGGTGAGCGAGCTCAAGAAGTCCGGCTCGGAGATCTCAGTTGTGATGACCGAGCACGCCACGCATCTCATCGGGGCGGCAACCTTCAGGGGGCTATCCGGCGGTGAAGTGAGAGTGGATCTTTTTGAGAGGTGGCCCGGGCGGCCTATACATATCGACCTGGCTACGGATCATGACGTAGTGGCGATCGTGCCGGCCACCGCAAACATCATCGGCAAGATTGCCGGTGGAATCTGTGATGATTTGCTTTCTACGGTAGTGCTGTCTACAAAGGCTCCCGTGATTATCGCACCCGCAATGAATGAGGCCATGTACCTCAACCCTGCGGTCAAGGAGAACATCGATAAGCTCAAAAGAAGGGGTTACAGATTCGTCGAACCCGATACCGGGTGGTTGGCGTGCGGCACCGAAGGGGTCGGGCGGCTTGCATCTCTGGACGCGCTTGTAGCGGCGATCGCAGATGCAGCGGGCGGCCGGAGCGATCTCAAGGGCAGGAAAGTCGTGATAACGGGCGGCCCCACCCTTGAACCAATCGATGCTGTACGCTTCATTTCCAATCGGTCGAGCGGCAAGATGGCAATCTCTTTGGCCAGGGTAGCGGCCCGGAGAGGTGCGGAGACCGTCCTTGTGATGGGTCCGTCCGGGGTGCCTCGACCGGCCGGTGTCAAGGTCATCGATGTCGAGACGGGTGCGGATATGCAGCGAGCCTGCGAGCAGGAATGGGAAGATGCTGATTGTATGGTGATGGCGGCAGCGGTGTGCGATTTCAAGCCTCGGGATGTCGAGCCGGGCAAACTCAAGCGCCGGGAAGGGCTTACCCTTGATCTCGGTGCCTCCGAAGATATCCTGGCCGGCCTGGCCGGAAGCAAAGGCAACCGGATGCTGGTTGGATTCGCGCTCGAGACCCGCGATGAGATAGAGGGGGGCAAGCGGAAACTCCGCGAGAAGAATCTCGACCTGGTGATGGTCAACAATCCGCTCGTGGAAGGTGCCGGATTCGGCAGTGACAAGAACTCCGGCTACTTGATTTTCCGGGACGGCCGGGTTGAAGATATCCCTCTCGTCACCAAGCTCGACCTCGCCGAGAAGATCTTTGACGCAATCTCTTCCCGCCTCGACAGTACCGCGTAGACTAGGAAGGATATGGTAATGGCACGGGAGGAAGCCACCGGGCCCGGTGCTGAGGACCTCACATCCCAGCTGGCCAACTGGCTTCAGCTTGTGGAACTCTCCGGAACCCGTGAGGTTATAATGGTGAAGAACGAGGTTTCAACCCCCGCCGAGCCCGTCCAAAGCGAGGACCCCATGCTGTCCCTCCGGGAGAAGCTCCTCGATTGCCGGCGCTGCGGCCTTCACGAGGGCCGCACCAACGTTGTCTTCGGAGAGGGAGATCCTGCCGGCAACATCATGTTTGTGGGGGAGGGTCCAGGGGCCGACGAGGACAGGACCGGTCGGCCGTTTGTAGGCAGGGCGGGAGCTCTTCTCACCAAGATAATCCAGGCAATGGGTCTGGAGAGAAGCGACGTCTACATTACCAACATCGTCAAATGCAGGCCCCCGGGCAACAGGGATCCGGAGCCCGATGAGATATCGGTATGTCTTCCTTACCTGGAGAAGCAGATAGACATCATAGGCCCCCGGGTGATATGTGCCCTGGGTAGGGTTGCAACACAGACCCTGGTGGGAGAGAGGCGCGGGATCACCGCCTTGAGGGGCAGGTTCTTCGAGTACCGCGGCATAAAGCTGATGCCCACCTTTCACCCGGCCGCCTGTCTCAGGCAGCCGGCCAACAAACGTCTTGTATGGGAAGACATAAAAGAGGTAATGAAGGAGTTGGGGTTACCTATTCGGGGAGTGATGAGAAATGGCCCAAGTAAAAACAGGAACTGAGCCCATCCCGCCCCAGGCCATCGAGGCCGAAATGGCGGTTCTGGGTGCGATGATGCTGGATAGGGACGCGATCGCCCAAGCGCTCGAGATCCTCGATGATTCATGCTTCTACCTGAGTCAGCATGCCAGGGTTTTTAACTGCATAGTCTCGATCTATGACCGGAACGAAGCCGTCGATCTCATAACTCTCACCAACGAGTTCAAAAAGAGGGGGGAACTCGAAGCCCTTGGAGGCGTGGTCTACCTGGAGAGCATCCTGAGCAGTGTAGCGACATCGGCCAGCATCGAACACCACGCGAAGATAGTTCTCGAGAAGGGCACCTTGCGGAAGATGATCGAGGCTTCCACGCAGATCATAAGTGATGCATACAGCGGACAGATGGACGTCAGCGATCTCCTGGACCGCGCGGAGCGCAAGATCTTCGCGGTATCAGGCTCGAGACTTCGTCAGGGTTTCGTGGCCATGGAGGATATAGTCAAGGACAGCTTCGAGCTGGTCGAGCAGCTCTACCAGCAGAAGCGCTATGTCACGGGGTTGGAATCGGGCTTCAAGGATCTGGATACCAAGACCGCCGGCTTTCAGGCCGGCGAGTTCATAGTGATTGCCGGTCGGCCCTCCATGGGTAAGACCAGTTTCGCCATGAACGTGGCCCAGCATATCGCCATAAAGCACAAGGTGCCGGTGGCGATCTTCAGTCTGGAGATGACCAAGGAGCAGCTGATGCTGCGTATGCTCTGTTCGGAAGCCAGGGTCAAGGCGCACAGCGTGAGAACGGGCTATGTCGGCAAGAGCGAATGGGGTAAACTCACCACGGCGGCAGGCACGCTCCATGACGCCCCCATATATATCGATGACAGCGCCGACCTCAATGTACTGGAGATGAGGGCCAAGGCCCGTAGGCTCAAGGCGGAGGTTGATGTCGGCATCGTCATGGTGGATTATCTTCAGCTGGTCCGCGGACATGGGCGAACCGAGAACCGGCAGCAGGAGATTTCTCATATCTCCAGATCTCTGAAGGCGCTGGCCAAAGAGCTCTCCATCCCGGTGGTGGCACTCTCACAGCTGTCGCGAGCCGTGGAGCAGAGGGAGCGAAAGGAGAAACGTCCGATTCTTTCCGACCTGAGGGAGTCCGGTGCCATAGAGCAGGATGCGGATGTCGTGCTGTTTATCTACAGGCCTGCCGTCTACAAGCACGGTGGCGAGGGTATGGGTGAAATGATGGAACCCGAGCAGGCCGAGGAACGCCGGCGGGCGGAGATAATCATCGGCAAACAGAGAAACGGCCCCACCGGCAAGGTGGATCTTCTTTTCTTCGATGAATACACCCGCTTCGAGGATAGATCGAGGATCGAGACCGGGTAATCTATGGCTGTGACCGAATACATCGCCAGGAGCATAGGCTTTTCGATATCCGAAATCGGGGCCGTCTTCATACTTCTCATTGCCGCCATAAAGCGTTTCCCCCAGGCCATAAGGCAGAGGTCCCTGGTCTTAGAACAGATGTATAAGATAGGCATAGGCTCGTTGCCCCTGGTGCTTGTGACCTCGGTCTTTACCGGAGGCGTGGCCGCCGTTCAGGCCGCATACCAATTCCAGAACTACGTTCCGATGCGCTACCTGGGCACCGTGATCGGCAAGTCCGTGGTGATCGAGCTGGGCCCTGTGCTCACCGCCCTTGTGGTCGGCGGCCGGGTCGGCGCGTCGATTGCGGCGGAATTGGGGACGATGAAGGTGACCGAGCAGATAGATGCCCTGGAGACGTTGGCCATAGATCCCATTAGATATCTGGTCTCGCCACGGCTTCTGGCCGGTGTGATCATGTTGCCGGTTATTACGATCTTCGCGGACTTCATAGCGATAATCGGCGGATATGTTGTTGCCGTGATCGGCCTCGACGTGAGCAGCCATGTCTACTGGACCGGCTTCAAGCTGTTTCTCCATGTGGGTGATGTCGCCAGCGGCCTCATCAAGGCCTTGTTCTTCGGTGTGATAATAGCCATGATGGGTTGCTACCACGGGCTGAGGACCCGGGGCGGGGCGGAAGGCGTGGGTATAGCGACCACGAAAGCCGTTGTATCGTCATGCTTGCTTGTACTGATCACAGACTATATTCTGGCTTCATTGCTTTTCAGCGGGGTGTTCGCGGGATAAACTATGGAAAAATATCCGGCCATAGAGGTCATAGACCTCAAGAAGAGTTTCGGTGACAATGAAGTGCTTAAGGGAGTGAATCTTACCATTTACAAGGGCGAGACCGTGGTGGTCCTGGGAAGGAGTGGTTGCGGGAAGAGTGTTCTCCTCCGTCATATGATAGGGCTGATGAAACCCGACAGTGGTAAGATCATGGTCGATGGTGTTGACGTCACCAAACTGAAGCATGACGATCTCTATGAGATGAGGAAGAAGTTCGGGATGCTGTTCCAGGGGGCCGCGCTTTTCGATTCGATGTCGGTAGGGGAAAACGTCGGGCTCGGTCTTATGGAACACACGGATCTCAGCATGGAGGAGGTACGAGAGATAGTATGCCGGAAGCTCGAGCTTGTGGGCCTGAGCCAAATGGACGACCTCAAGCCGGCGGAACTCAGCGGCGGCATGAAGAAACGCGTAGGCCTTGCAAGGGCGATCGCCATGGATCCTCCTGTGATTCTCTATGACGAGCCAACCACGGGCCTGGATCCGATTATGGCCGATGTCATAAACGAGTTGATAAGAACTCTTCAGAATTCGTTGGATATAACTTCGGTTGCAGTGACGCATGACATGACGAGCGCCTGTAAGATCGGCGACCGGCTTGCGCTTCTCTTTGACGGGAGAATAGTTTTTCAGGGCACGCCTGATGATATAAGATCGACCGAGGACGAACTCGTCAAACAGTTCATAGAGGGTAGGGCACACGGGCCCATAGGAGTTCACGAGAGGTAACGGTATGAACGGCAGCAGATCAACAGAGGTGAAGGTCGGTGTGGGGGTCATACTGGCTGCGATCATCTTGATTTTCGGTGTGATCTGGATCGGCGACATTCGTTTCAGTCGCAAATGGCAGACTTACACCGTCTACTTCGAGGAGGTCGGGGGGCTTTCCGAAGGCGATCCGGTGACGGTCTCGGGTCTTAGCCTGGGCAAGGTGAGTTCTATCTTTCTCGAAGACGGCCGGGTCCGGACGGAGCTTTTTATTGAGCAGGGGGTGGTCCTGAGGTCCGATCTCTCCGTAAAGATACAGAGCATCGGTCTTATGGGTGAGAAGTATGTCCACATACTTCCGGGATCGTCGGGTGAGGTCTTGCCGCCCGGATCGAAAATGGAGGGGGACTACAAGGCCGGGTTGCCCGAGGTGGTTGCGGATATAGGGGATCTTATGGAAGAGGCCAAGGCGGCAGCGGAGGCTTTAAACAGGCTGATCTCAGGTGTGGAGGGCAATTTCAACCTGGGAGAGAACCTGGCCAAGCTCGGCGAAGTGAGCGGCGAGATCCTGACCATACTCCGAGAGAACCGCAATGACATACGGAGCACCACCACGAGTATGAAGTCGGTGTCCGACGACATGCACTCCATCGTGAGCGGCAGGAAGGGGGAAATCGAAAAGGGGATAGCGAAGTTCTCACGGGCGGCTACCCGTCTGGATTCACTCACGCTCAAGATCGAAGATCTGGTTGGGAGCGTCGAGCGGGGTGAGGGTACCCTGGGTTTGCTGATCAAGGAGAAGAGTCTCCACGAGGACGCTGAAGCTGCGTTTCAGAGTCTAAACGATCTGCTCAAAGACATTAAGGCTCACCCGGAGCGCTACCTGAAGATAGAGATCTTCTGATCTGCGTGTCCGGATGATCCGGGAGGTAAATGCTGCTTTGCTGGCAATAAGAGTCGTGCTCCTGGGATTGTTCGGTTTGGCAGGGTACTTCTTCTTCCAGGGCCGAGGTTGGCCGGTCTGGGGGGGGGTGATGGTGGGGGCGGGAGCCGGTGGTGCCATTATATTTGCCGAGGGCAAGCTCCAGGGCAGATCGGGCAGGGAGATCCTGGCCGGTGTGTTGGGGTTGATCCTGGGGTTGATAGTTGCGTTTCTGATAGGCTGGGTGGTTTTCCAGATTCCGGCAGTGGCCGGGTATTCCCACAGGTTTTATGTCATCATCGCACTGGCCATGATCTTAGGTTATCTGGGTACCGTAGTCGGAATACGCAAGCGGGGCGACCTAAGGTTTTCATCAAAACGCCATGGGGATGCGGCGAGCCCGAAGATCCTGGACACCAGTGTCATCATAGACGGCCGGATCGCCGACATATCGGAAGGTCATTTCATCGAGGGCCAACTGGTGATCCCCAAGTTCGTTCTGGACGAGCTCCAACAGATCGCGGATTCTTCGGATGCCCTCAAGCGAACACGCGGGCGGAGGGGGCTGGAGATTCTCAGGAGGATGCAACTCAGGAAAGATCTCGAGGTGGTCGTCGACGAGTACGACCCCGGTGGGTCGGAAGGCGTCGATGCCAAGCTGGTTAAGATGGCCCTGGAAAGGGGCGGGAGGATCGTAACCAACGATTTCAACCTCAATCGCATCGCCGAGCTGCGCGGCATCAAGGTGCTGAATGTAAATGAACTTGCCAACGCCCTCAAACCGGTGGTGCTTCCCGGGGAGGAGATGAGCGTCAGGGTGGTGAAGAGGGGAAAGGAGCCGGGCCAGGGGGTGGGCTATCTCAATGACGGCACAATGGTCGTGGTAGAGGAAGGAAGCAGTCTCGTCAACAAGACCGTGCCGGTAGTTATAACCAGCGTTCTTCAGACGGCAGTGGGGAGAATGATATTTGCGAAGGTGAAATAGAAACGCTGGATGCAACCTTACGGGGTGAGGAACATGGTAGGAGCAATCATAATAGGTGCCGGTGAAGGGAAGAGGATGAGCGGGGGGGGCAGGAAGCAGTTTGTCAAGGTCGGCGGCAAACCGATTTTTGCCTACACGCTCGAGATCTTTGAGAATTCAAATTCCGTGGATCACATTGTCATGGTGGTCCCCAGGGAGTCTGTGGACTTTGCGCGTGAGGAAGTGGTGGAGGAGTTCGGTTTCAAGAAAGTCCACGCCGTCGTCTACGGAGGAGGAACCCGGCAGGAGTCGGTCTATAACGGCCTCAAGGCCCTCAAGGACAAGACCAAGTGGGTGCTTATCCATGATGCGGTGAGGCCGCTGGTGTCGGACATCCTGATACAGAGGGTTCTGGATGCGGCGCACAAGGGGGGTGCTGCCATAACGGGAGTCGCCGCCCGCGATACGGTGAAGCAGGTGGAGAGCGGACAGGTAGTGGGGACCCTTGACCGGAGGCTCCTGTGGTTGGCCCAGACGCCACAGTGCTTCCGCTATGATATCATCGTGGATGCCCACAAGAAGGCGGCAGGAGAACGATTTGAGGCCACCGACGATGCCTCCCTGGTCGAGAAACTAGGTGCCAAAGTCGCGGTTGCCGTCGGCAGTTACGCCAACCTGAAGGTCACATCACCGGAAGACATTCCGATATTCGAGTACTTCCTCCGCCAGGAGAACCGGGCGAAGCTCGATGAAGCCGGTCGCACGAAATCCCGCCAGAGGCCTCCTCGGTCCTCAAAGTCGTCGAGGTCTTCGCGGAGGCGACGCAGGCCCAAGAGGAGATAGAAATTGCTAAGGGTGGGGATGGGCTACGATGTCCACAGGCTTGGCTCCGGCCGCAAGCTGATGCTTGGGGGGGTAGAGATACCCTATCGGAAGGGCCCGCTGGGTCATTCGGATGGGGATATCCTCATTCACGCCATCATAGATGCCATGCTCGGTGCCTGCACGCTCGGTGACATAGGTTCTCATTTTCCTGATGACGACCCCCAATACAAAGACGCCTCGGGTCGGGATCTCCTCCGGAGCGTTGCGGCGAAGGTCAGCGAGCGGGGGCGGGTCGTGCACCTTGACACGACCGTTATAGCCGAGCAACCCAAGTTGGCAATGCATATTGTCCGTATGAGAGAGACCATTGCCGGCGTCTTAAGCTTAGACATCGATAGGGTTTCGATCAAGGCCAAGACGGCCGAAGGCCTGGGTCCGGTGGGCAAGGGGGAGGCCATAGAGGCGTATGCCGTGGCCCTCATTGACCTGAGCGAGTGAAAGCCCCGGTGATGGAACCCCGCAGGAATCGGCTTCGTAGGGGTGTCACCGCAGTGATGACGGATTCGTAGCGTCGCCGCTCCTGCGGCGACGGACCTGACGCAAAGAGGAGGCAGTCAGGGTGAGAGTTCTAGTCTTGATGGGAGGTATTTCATCTGAGCGGGATGTTTCCCTGGCTACCGGAGAGGCGGTCGCCGAAGGCCTCAGGGAGGCCGGCCGGGCGGTGTCAACCTATGACCTTAACCCGGATGAGGGTAGGGGCATTGTCGACCTCGTGAATTCCCCGCTTCTTGACGAGTCCGACGTCGTGTTCATCGCACTTCACGGCGGAGAAGGTGAGGACGGCAGGATACAAGCGCTCTTCGATCTCACGGGCAAGCCATACACCGGTTCCGGGGTCCGTGCGAGCTCGATATGTATGGACAAGGCCTTGTCGAAGATGGTTCTTGAGCGTGTTGGGATACATACTCCCCCCTGGGAACTTCTCGGCGAGGGGATCGATTATGATCAGGCTTCGGCCGCCGTCGAGCGGCTGGGAGGAATGCCCACCGTGGTGAAGCCGGTCGATCAGGGCTCCACCATCGGCATAACGATAGTGGAGCGGTGGGAAGACCTGGAAGGGGCGATACGCCTTGCCCAAACGTACTCGCCGGGTGTATTATTGGAAAAATACATAAAGGGACGGGAATTGAGCGTCCCCATAGTAGAGGATGAGGTCTATCCCGTTATCGAGATCAAGCCCAAAGAAGGTTTCTATGATTACCAGCGCAAGTACACCAAGGGGATGACCGCCTACGACTGCCCGGCGGACGTGCCGGAGGATGTCCGGCGGCGCATCGAGTCAGAAGCTCTTAAGGCATACCGGATCCTGGGTTGCGAGGGATTCGGAAGGGTGGATCTCAGGCTTGGTGATGATGGGGTCCCCTACTTTCTCGAGGTGAATACGATCCCCGGGATGACGGAGACCAGCCTGGTTCCTATGGGTGCCGGTGCAAGGGGTTTGTCTTTTCCCCGCCTGGTTGATCGGATAACATTGTATGCTCTGAAGAAGGCGGACTCACGAAGTCCAAGAGTCGGAGGTTAGGTCAATGGATGCAACTCAGGAACTGCTCAGGGAGCTCACCGGAATCATGGGCATATCGGGCTTCGAGCAGGAGGTGGCCAAGGCCATCGAGAAGCACCTCAACCCATATACAACGGTGACCTATGACAAGCTGGGGAGTATCATTTGCCGGAAGGAAGGTACTTCGGCAGGTCCCAAGATCATGCTTGCAGGCCACATGGATGAGGTGGGATTCCTTGTCAAACAGATCACCAAGGAAGGCTTCCTTAAGTTCCTACCCATAGGTGGTTGGTGGGGCCATGTGGTGTTGGGGCAGCGAGTCGTGGTCAGGACCCGTAAGGGTGACTTCTTTGGCGTAGTAGGCTCCAAGCCTCCACATGAGCTCGATGATGAGGAGCGCAAGAAGGTCTTTGAAATAAAGGACATGCATATCGATGTGGGTGCGACCCGCAAGTTCGATGTGGAGAAAAGGTTGGGTGTGAGGATCGGGGACCCCGTAGTCCCCTGGAGTACGTTTGAAGTGATGGGCAACCCCAAGGCCTACATGGCCAAAGCCTGGGATGACAGAATAGGCTGCGCCATCATGATCGATGTCGTCAAGCGCCTGGCCAGGTCGAAACATCCCAACACCCTCTACGCCGTAGGCACCGTACAGGAAGAAGTCGGCCTTCGTGGGGCACAGACCAGTGCGGCGGTCATCGACCCCGATGTAGGCTTCGCGCTCGAGGTCGGCATCGCCCACGATACGCCCGGTTTCGGGACCGAAGAGGTGGAAGCCCTGGGTGCCGGCCCCGGCATACTGGTCTACGACAGGACCATGCTGCCGAATCGTAACCTGCTTGACTTGGTGCTGGATATTGCGGCAAAGAAGAAGATCCCCTATCACCTGGCCTCGGTCCCCAAGGGTGGCACCGATACCGGTAGAATCCATCTCAACCAGGCAGGTGTGCCGTCGCTTGTGATCGGGGTTCCGACAAGGTATATCCACAGCCATGTCGGGATAATCCACCGGTCCGACTATGACAATACGGTGAGGCTGGTGACCGAGACCGTCAAGGTTCTGGACAAGAAGAAAGTGGCTTCACTGTAAGTGCCATGATGAACCGGTTCAAAGACATATTCCGAGCGGCCGGACCCCTCATCGGTGTCCTGCATTTGCCACCGCTCCCGGGCAGCCCGGGTTTCGCGGGCGATGTGCCCGCAATAAGAGACCGCGCCGTCCGGGAAGCCGGGATCTTGGCAGAGGCCGGTTATGACGGCCTCATAGTGGAGAACTTCGGCGATCTACCGTTTCAGAAGGACCACGTGGGTCCGGAGACCGTTGCCGCCATGGCTCTTGTGGTGGAAGCGGTTAAGGCCTCGGTCCGGTTGCCGGTGGGGGTTAATGTCCTTAGAAACGATTATACGTCCGCCCTGGGTATTGCAGCGGCCTGCGGATGTGAGTTCATAAGGGTCAACGTGCTGGTCGGGGCATATGTCACCCCCGAAGGTGTCATCGAGGGCCGGCCCGCCGAGGTCTTAAGGCTTCGTCGGCGGGTCGCACCGGAGACGCTCGTCTTCGCGGATGTTTGCGTAAAGCATGCACACCCGATTGCCGCTACTACGATTGATGAAGACGCCCTGGATGCAGTCGAGCGGGGTAAGGCCGACGGTCTGATCGTAACCGGAGTGCGGACAGGCGGAGCGGCTTCGGCCGAGGAAGTGAGAGTAGTAAAGACCAGGCTCGGCCAGGATAATCCCGAGGTTCCGGTACTGGTGGGAAGCGGCATTACCGAATCCAATGCCCGGGAAATGTTGGGTCTGTCGGATGGACTTATCGTGGGGAGTTACATACGGAAGATGGGACGAGCCGGCAACGAGATCGAGCCTACCAGGGCCGCGAAGTTAGCCGAAATAAGACAGCAGGTGGAGGGTTAGAAGTGGCTTTACGTACCTATGACACGTTCGATGCTCGGAAGAAGGACTTTGTGCCGGTCACCGAGGGCAAGGTCGGAATGTATATGTGCGGCATGACCGTACAGGACAGGCCTCATATGGGCCACATGCTGGCCTTCGTATGCGGAGATATGATAAGACGCTATCTTGAATACCGCGGGTTCGAGGTTTCATACATCCAGAACTTCACCGACGTCGATGATAAGATAATAGCCAAGGCAGGTGCCGAGGGTGTTGACTACAAGGTGATCGCAGAGAGGTACACCAAGGAGTACTTCAAGTACGCCGATCTTCTCAATATCAAGCGGGCCACCGTTCACCCGAAGGCCACCGAGCACATCCAGGATATCATCGATCTGGTGAAGCGACTCGAGGACGGGGGATTCGCATATGCCGCCGGTGGAGATGTCTACTTTGAGATATCCAAGTTCTCCAAGTACGGCAGGCTTTCCAAGATGAACATCGACGAGCTCAGGGCAGGCGCCAGGGTCGAGATCGCGGAACACAAGCGAAGCCCGCTTGACTTTGCCCTCTGGAAGGGGGCCAAGGAGGGGGAGCCCTCTTGGGAGAGTCCCTGGGGCAACGGGAGGCCGGGTTGGGCTATAGAGTGTTCGGTGATGTCCATGAAATACCTGGGGGACACCGTGGATTTCCACGGCGGCGGCGAGGACCTGATCTTTCCTCATCACGAGAATGAGATCGCCCAGGCGGAAGCGGTCACAGACAAGAAATTCGTCAATTTCTGGGTACACAACGGTCTCTTGAACCTGGTCGGTGAGAAGATGTCCAAGTCCACGGGCCATTTCTTTGCCATAGAGGACATCGTCAGAGAATTCGACCCTGATGTCATAAGGTTCTATCTCCTGTCCTCCCATTACCGGAGCCCGATGGAATTCAGCCGGGAGCGCCTGGCTGAGACACGGTCCGCCTTGGCACGGATGGCCAATACCTTCAGATCGGTCGAGGCCAAGATCGGAGACACCGAGCCTGATGGGTCCCTTGAAGAGCTAGGCGGCCCCGATCTGGAGTTCTGGAAACGTGTCGAGGCCGAAGAGCGTCTCTTCGTTGAAGCGATGGACGACGACTTTAATTCGGCCGGTGCCATAGGCCACATCTTCGATATCGCCAGAGATGTCAACCAACACCTCAAGGGCCCTGATTCGGCATCGAAGTCCCTGGTCCTGAAACGGGCTCTGGATAAGATTAAGGAGCTGGGGGATGTCCTGGGCATCTTTAGAAGCATAGGCGGCGAGATACTGAAGCTTGAGGATCTCCCCGGTGAGGTAAAGGACCTCGTCGGCGAGCGCGTCAAGGCCCGCCAGGCGAAGGACTGGGCTACCGCCGATAGTATCAGGAACCAACTGGCGGCCCTGGGGTATTTCCTGGAGGATCGGCCTGAGGGGACGATAGTAAGACGATCCACGTAGCAATGCCGGTCAAGAACGCCCGTCTGCGGCGTTATGCTCGCCGCCCGTCACTGCGGCCTACCTGTGTAGCGTCGGGGTTCCACCCCCGACGTCGGTCGTCGCTCATATGCACATCCATATTCGCGCATGGGGGTTCTTGCTGGTTTTTGGAGTCGCCCGGTGCTATAATCCACGACAGGGGTGATTCCCATGTTTAAGGAGCTGTTTTTAGTCCCTGTGATGATCCTGCTGGTCTGTTTCAGTGCTGTTGCCTCGCAGCCTGCGGGGGCCAGGATGACCGCCTATCAGATGCGGGAGGATTTCGGCACAGAGTCGCTCTACGGGTGTCGCCTTCAGTACTATTATTATACTCCGTGTCCTACCTGGTCCTGGTTCTGGGCATTCACCGGGCCCATAACGGGTGAAACCATGGGTGCTTTCTTTGACATCAGTGATCCTTCGACCGGCACCGGCGTGGCATGTGATCCGGAGGTCTGTCACACCCTGGAAACAGTCCGCATAATGGACTTCGCGGGCTACGGTACGATATATCCGGGTCTCTTCACGATAGAGATGGACGTCTATTGCTCGGATGAACGCGGCTGTCCCGTCGGCCCCCGGCTCTGGACAAGCGGGCCGTTGGAGACACACTTCGCGTGGAATTACATCGATATCGTGCCGCCCTTATGTCTAACCTCCTGTTCGACAGTCCCGGGCCCGCCGCCTTCGGCACCGAGGATACTGGTGACCGCAACCCATACCGGCTCCTTCGGCATCTATCCCGCCTGGGGCTTTGACAACATCAGCACAAACTTGGAGGTGGGCTGTGTGATGCATGACATTGGCTGTCTTCC
>JALGWN010000173.1 GCA_025774115.1 bacterium | reverse complement strand
GCTGTCCGATTGACTCCGACGGCGACGGTGTTAACGACGGTTGTGACAAGTGCCCCGATACGCCCAAGTGCTGCATAGTCGATGAGGACGGCTGCCCGATCGATTCCGACGGCGACGGCGTATGCGACGGATGCGACAAGTGCCCCGATACGGCCGAGGGTGTCAAGGTGGACAAGGTGGGATGCCCTGCACTGCCCGATCTTTCCAAGCTTGACGGCATCACCTTCAGGTTCGACAAGTCCAATGTGATTCCTGATCCCAACCCGGTTCTCGATCTGGCGATCGAGATCCTCCGGGCATATCCGGACGTCAAGGTTGAGATCCACGGTCACACCGACTGGATCGGAAGCGAAACCTACAACATGAAGCTGGGTCTCAGCCGTGCCGAGGCCGCTAAGAAGTACCTGATCGCGCAGGACGGCATCACCGGGGAGAACCTCATCCCCAAGAGCTTTGGTGAGAGCAAGCCGATGGCATCCAACGAAACCAAGGAAGGCCGGGCTCAGAACCGGAGAATAGAGTTCCACCTGGCCGAGTAGGTCCGGTTAGCAATATGGCATCCAACGAAACCAAGGAAGGCCGGGCTCAGAACCGGAGAATAGAGTTCCACCTGGCCGAGTAGGTCCGGTTAGCAATAAGGGGGCACCTTCGGGTGCCCTCTTTTTTTATCACGATCCGTAGCGTCGTGACTCCCGTCACGACGAATGTGGTTCCGAATAGCGAGTGGCGAGCAGGGCCAAATGGAATCGATGATGGGAAGGATGATGGCTTTTATGCCCTCTTCGGCGTGGCGTTCCTTGAGCATCCTGACGGCATCGAGGATTCCGTCCCTGATCTCCCGTGCCGTGGCGATCATCAGCATAGTGTTGGTGCCGGGCCAGACGTGGGAATCCAGCCTCGGCTCAGACTCCTTACCCACACCCTGGACGCCGGGGAACCGGGTATAGCAGGTCATTCCAGCCTCTTTAAGGGCCTCCATTACCTCACTCTCGATCGAGGAATTGAAGACCAGCATTATCAGTTCTTGTTCCATATTTTCCTCGTCGCTCAACTAGCAGCTTTCTTCTCGAACCTCTCCGAGAACCTCTCGAAACTCATATAGACAACCGGAATTATGACCAGGGTCAGGAAGGTCGATGTCGCAAGACCGCCTATTACAGATCTGGCCATCGGGGAGTTGAGCTCCGAACCCTCGCCAAGTCCAAGGGCCATAGGGGTCATCGCCAACATTGTGGTGAACGCCGTCATCAGAATGGGGCGCCGACGCGTCCTGGCGGCGGTCACCACCGCCTCCTCCAACTCCATGCCCCTCGCCCTCAGCAGGTTGGTATAGTCGACGAGTATAATCGCATTATTGACAACGATTCCGGCCAGTACGATCACGCCGATAAACGAGTTGATACTCAGGGTCGTACCGGTCAAGAACAGCATCCAGGCCACGCCTATGAATGATAGCGGCAGCGAGAACATGATTATGAACGGATGGCGTAGTGATTCAAATTGGGAAGCCATCACCATGTAGACCAGGAATACGGCACCGAGCAGAGCCAGCCCCAGCCACCGGAAAGACTCGGCAACCTCCTGGGCCTCACCTGCGATCTCGGCAACGAAGTCCGGGGGCACTGCTATGGTGGCCAGCTTCTCCCGGAGTTCTCCGACCACGCTACCCAGATCCCGCTCACCGGTAAGATTGCCGGTGACGCTTATCAGCCTCTGCTGCCCCTTTCGCTCGATCTCAACCGGACCCCCGGCAACCTCCATGTCGGCCAGCGCAGAAAGGGGGATGGCACCGCCCATCGGCGTGGGGATCAGAACGTCCATAACATCTTCGAGCGACCTTCGTTCTTCCTCCGGGAGTCTCACTCTGATCGTGTATTCCTTACCGCCCTCACGGTACTGGCCGGCGACGGCACCCATGATGGCTGTTTGAACCGAATTCGCAATGCTGCTTATACTCAACCCGAACTTGGCCGCCTTGTCCTCATCGATTATGATCCGGGATTCCGGTTTGCCTTCCTGGCGGCTTATCCTCACATCCGTAGCGCCGTAGATGGCCTCCATTGTGTCGCTAATAGCGACAGCAAGATCCCGGGCAACCTTGAGGTCCTCACCATATATCTCAACAGCCAGCCTGGCTCCACCGAACATCATCTCGGAGAAAGCATCGGCCGAGAAATAGACCTTGGCTCCCGGCACCTGCATAAGGGGTTGTCTCAGAGCCAGCCGTATCTCCTCATCGCCCCTGTCTCGCTCATTAAGAGGCACCACCTGGAACCACAGCCTTCCCATGTGGCTGCCCGCCCCGCCGAAAATAGCGCCGAAACCGGTCCCCTGTCCGATCCTCGCGAACATGCTCTGGATCTCGGGCACCTCCCGCTGGATGATCGTCTCGGCCTCGATCGCGGCCTCCTCGGTTACATCCAGCCGGGTGCCCACGGGCATCTCGACGGTGAGCTGGAACTCGCCGGGTTCGCTGGCCGGAGTGAACTCTATACCGACATAACGGACCAGGCTGATACTCAGGATGAAGATGACGGCCGCGATGGCAAGGGCCGTCTTTCGGTGCCTCAAAGACCAGCGGAGCACGGATTCGTAAGCTCCACCCAGCTTGCCTGTGGTCTTCCGGCGTTCCGCTTTTCTTTTCACCGACAGGAGTCTGGAGGCAAGCAGCGGTATCAGCGAAAGGGCAACAAACAACGAACACAGAAGCGCAAACACAACCGTCAGAGCCATGTCTCTAAACAAGATACCGGCGATCCCCGGTACGAACACGACAGGCAGGAAAACCGCCACGGTTGTGAGCACAGAGGCAGTTATGGCGTTCCCGACCTCACCGGCTCCATAGACCGCGGCCTCCTTGCGGGTAAGCCCCCGTTCTCGCAGCCGGAATATGTTCTCCAGCACAACGATGGAACTATCCACAAGCATGCCGATACCCAGGGCGAGTCCCCCCATCGATATCATGTTGAGCGTAACATTGAAGAAACGCATGACTATGAACGTTGCTATGACCGAGACCGGGATTGAGGCGGCGATGATCAGGGTGGAGGGGATGTTCCTCAGGAAGAGAAGCAGCACTATCACCGCGAGCGCGGCGCCCTGGAGGGCAACCGTACTCAGGTTCCCTATCGAACGCTCTATATACTTGGCCGAGTCCATGAATGTGACGAATTTCACATCCAGGGCCTTCTCGATCCCGGGCAGGGCCTCGTTGACGCGCTCCGCCACCTCGACGGTGTTGGCTGTGGACTGTTTCTGCACCATCACCATCACACCGGGCCTGCCTCCGAGTCTCAGTTCCTCCGCCCGGTCGGCAAACGCGTCCTCCACCCGGGCAACGTCCTTGAGATAGACAGGGGACCCCTGGGCCCTCAGTACCACGACATCCGCTATCTCCCGCACGCTTTCGAACTCCCCGGACGTTCGGACAAGGAAATCGCTTCTTCCCTGTTCTATCCTGCCTCCGGGTACGCGAACGTTCTCCATCCTGAGGGCGTGAACCAGCTGGTCCAGGCTCAGCCCATAGGCCTCGAGCTTCTCGTCGTTGGCATAGACATGGATCTCCCGCTCCCTTCCTCCCTGCGTGTAGACGGCCGCCACACCCTGAATCCGCTCCAGCCTGGGCTCGACCTGGTCTTCCGAGATCTTCTTGATCTCCGAAAGCGAGTAGTCGCCACCAAGCCCGAGGAAAACGATGGGCATCGCAGAGGTTGAGAACTTGAAGACGAAGGGCTCATCGGCATCCTCGGGCAGGTAAGGCTTCACGAAGTCAACCGCCTCGCGCACATCCAGAGAGGCGATATCCATGTCCTTCCCCCACTTGAACTTGACCGTCACCATGGACATGCCTTCGCGGGAGGCCGACGTCACTTCATCGACATCCTCAACCGAGGCAACCGTCTCCTCGATCGGCTTGGTTATCAGGGTCTCGATATCCTCCGGGGAGACACCTTCATAGGTGCTGACGATAGTCACGGTCGGGAAGTCGATGTCGGGATAGAGGTCTATGCTTATCCTCGACAGACTGACTACACCTATCCCAATAATGGCGATGAAGAGCATCAAGAAAGTAATGGGTCTCGAAGTCGAAAGATTCGGAAGTCCCATGCTGCCCTCGCCCTATCCTTCTGTGCGCGTGATTCTCAATTTGGCGCCGTCAGTCAGGAGATTCTGTCCAACCACAACGACCTGTTCGCCCGGCTCAAGTCCTTCGAGGACTTCATAGTGTGTCGGGCCAGCGAGTCCGAGTGTCACCTGCCTCCGGCGGGCCACTTCGCCGTCCACCACGAAGACTTCGGTCTCCACTCTGACACCTCTACCGGGGAGTATCTCTGTAAGCGTAGCCGCCAACGGCATGAGAACGGCATCCTCGCGCACCTCGATGATGGCTTCTACCCGAGCGAACATACCGGCCTTGAGCATGCCATCCTTGTTGTCCAGGCGGATCTCAGCCACGGCGGTGCCCGTCATCGGGTCCACGACGGGGCCGCGATTTGTAACCCTCGCGGTTCTCACGCCGCCGGGAAGGGCATCGAACCTCAGACGCATGGGTGTGCCCTCTTTGATAAGGTGGTAGTCTTTTTCCAAGACGCCTACTTCCACCTTGACGTAACTGTCGTCTATCACTTTCACTATGGGCTGCGTCTGATTAACGTATGTACCCGGATCGAGATAGACCTGCGCGATATTTCCCATCAAGGGTGAGGTCACCGCGAAGGGCTCGAATCTCTGCCCCGTTATCTCGGGATCTATGACCGCCACGGTCGCATCCTTGGAGACTTTGTCGCCCTCCTCGAATTCGACCGAAATGATCCTACCCGAAATCTTAGAGTGAACGTCCACTTCATCCTCAGGCTCCACCGTTCCGGTATACTTGAGCGTCCTTTCCACATCCCCAGTGATTACGGGTGCCACGATGACCGGGGTCACCTGTTCACTGTTGATCTCACTGACCAGCTCTTGCCTCTCCTGCTGCGATTGCTCGATTGCCCTGAGTCTTAAGAGAAAAACCGCAACGGCCGCCACGACAACAACAACGATGATTATCAATGCCCGTTTCATTTGCGAGCTCCTGCTGGGTAGTCGTTAAGTAGTGTGCCCATCGCTTTCTTCATCTTCGCTATCGCAAGGTTGAGGTCATGGACTGCGTGCAACCGGTTTTGCCTGGCCGTATTGAGCGCCAGCTGAGAGTCCAGGACCTCGAGGTTGGTGGCATATCCCTGAAGGTATCTTTCATTGGCAATTCCCAGGCCTTCCTCTGCCATCTCCACGTTCTTCTCCTGGGATCGGAGGCGCTCTTCAGCAGCTTCGATGTCCAGAAACGCCGCGCGCACCTCGAGCTCTATCGCGTCCTCGAGATTGCGCCTGGCTATGTCGGCCCGGCGGAGCTCGGACATGGCCTTGGAGATCTTCGCCTTGGTCCTGAGGCCGTCGAAGAGCGGGAGACTCAACATAAGATAGCCCGCATAGGTGTCCTCGATCTTGTCGGAGTCGAATGTGATCTCATCGGTCCGGACATCATAGCTTAAGTCCAGGGAAAACGAGGGCATTCTTCCCGATTTCGCGAGCCCGACGGAGGCTTCCGCGATCTCCTTCCGGACCGAGACCATCGCAATCTCCGGACGGGCCGTGAAGCCTGTCTCTATGGCCTCCTCGAGAGTCAGGGTGAAAGCAGGATCCTCAAAGGAGCCTACGAAGTCGATCTCGGTGTGCTGGCTGACTCCCATTGCTTTCTTGAGTGCAAGTTCGCTCAGCGCCACGCCGTTCCCGGCACTGATCAATACGGGCTGGAGATTGCCGACCTCGACTTCCGCCCGCATGACTTCAAAGCTCGAAGCCTCACCCGTCTTGTACCGGGCCCTTACAATCCTCAGGAACTCCTCGGCCGTATCGACTGCTTCCTCGGCAACACCCACCGCTTCTCTCGCCAACAGCAGACCGTAGAACCACTGCACCACCTC
>JALGWN010000172.1 GCA_025774115.1 bacterium | reverse complement strand
CCCTCTAAGACCTCTATGTGGACGGAGTTCACATACCCGGTCTTCACCACGCGGCGGAAAGCGGTGCTATCGCTTACGACAAAAACCGTGGACTCGTCATCCTCTTCCATAATGGCATCCCGGGGCGCGAGGAGCGCGCCGGCATGGACATTGTGGACGATGTTGACCCGTGCGAACATTCCGGGCTTGAGGCTCCTCGAAGCGTCATGTACCTCGACGGTGACTTTGATTGTCCCGGTGGACGGGTCGACCACGGGGCTTATCCGGTCCACCCTGCCTGCGAACTCGGCCTCACCCAGGGCATCCAACGTGATCGTTGCTCTCTGGCCGTCCATGAGCTTGCCGACCTGGCGTTCCGGTACGTGGAGCACCGCGAGCAAGGGATCGGGGTCGGTGACCCTGAAAACGGCGCTGTTGGCAAGCACCATGTTACCCACCTTGATCAGCCGCTCGGCAACCACCCCGCTTATCGGGGAACGGATGGCGGTGTATTCGAGATCGAGGGCACAGAGGTCATAGGCTGCCTTCTGGCTTTCATATTCATACTTGGCCCGCTGGAATTCCTGGGCGCTCACGAGGCTTTCATCATAGAGTTCCCGGGCCCGGTCGTAGTTGCTCTTGAGCTTCTCGAGATTGGCCTTCGCCTGTTCCATCTGGACGGCGGTTTTCTCATCGTCAAGCTTGGCCAGCATTTGGCCGGCGGTGATGTAATCACCCTCCTCGACGAGGATGCGGCTCACAACCCCCCCGACCTTGGCAACGACCTCGGTTTCCTTCTCAGCCTCGAGTGTGGCGGTACCGGTCCAGTAGCTGGCGATATCACCGCTTGTGACCATGGCCACTTCAACGGGAACGGTCACATCGTCACCGTTACCGTTGGTCTCGGAATGCGATGATCGCCCGCAACCCGAATGTAGCCCTGCGGCCACGGCGATCATAATCATGAAAATCAGCGTGCAGATTCTTCGCGTCGGCATGCTCTTCACCCCGGTTATCATTGTCTAAGAATTGCCTATCTTAACTTATCTGACGACTGTCGCGGGCTCAATGTTTCCGAATTCCGCGTTCTTCCTCCAAATATAGCAATTATCATACCATACAATGGGTAATGGGAGATTCCCCGTCAACCCCGTAACTTAAGCGCTTCGCCGTCTTCGATACCCCGAATTTCAGGCCGTCTGTGGCCTTTTGACACGCTTCGGCCTTAACCCACCACACTATGGGGCATGCAGGCTGCCCAAGAACACCCAGATGCAAGGCGTGTGAAGGCTCCGGGAACGAGGCGTACTTCATGGTACGCCGCAGTGACGGGAGGCGAGCGTAACGCAGCAGATGGATGTTCTTGGGCAGCCTGAAGTGGGCGATTTCTTCAACAGCCCTGGGGTCGCCCCAGGCGGCGCGACCAACGCCGGCACGGGAGTGCCGACGCTACCAAGTGTCGAAGGACTTCAATCGTGGGTCCGGGCTAGAACCCGGTCGTGAGCTCCAGAAGAAGCATGAATTTCTTCCCGAATCCCTTGACCGTATAATCCGTGGTGTTCGCCGGGTTCATACCGATTACCCCGGGGGCCGCCGGATCCGCATCCCAAAGAACTCCGGTTGGCGCCTGCGTAAATGGATTCTTGGGATAAGCCCCAGAGGGACAGAGATCCTCTACCGTCTGGCCCCCAGGCGTTGTGGAGGCACCGTTATCAGGATACACTCCCGATGTCTGAACAGCGAAGTCCTCAATCGCCAATTGAATCGTGTGCATGTTGGCCTTCACGCCCGCTTCTCTTGCCCGGTCCTGGAGCTGTATGAAATTGGGTATCCCCATAGCCACAAGGACGCCGATTATGATGCAGACGATCATAATCTCAATGAGCGTAAAGCCCTTCCGGTCATAAATTAAACAAGAAGGTATTGCTTTCAAATTATCACACCTCTCTTACTCAATTATTCGGCAAACTGCTGCACGGCTTGACGGAAAAGGTGCGTCCTCAGGGGAGGAAACCCGCCTGACATAGGGTGGGATGAACCGACCCAACCAACGTCGGACGCCGAGGCCCGATGCTACAGAAGTTCGCGGGTGGCGCCGGCGGGGTTTTCGAGATCGATTCTTACGAGGGCCAGTTCAGGGCCGGCATGGGCCGCCGAATACATGTGGGTCGTCCCTATTCGGTCCTGCCACGAACCGGTGATTTCAGCCGATTCGTGGATATGGCCGTGGAGCGTCAGCATGGGTTGGCGGGTCTCAATAAAGCGCCGGACGGCTATGCTCCCCACATGAACATCCAGGGGCACGCCTTCCACGGTCTTTCCATCCATCGCAGCCCGGTCGAGCTTTGTCTTGTGGGGCGGTGAGTGGAAAACGAATACGGCCTTGCCGAGATCATCCTCTCCGGCCAGCTTGTCGAGGTCTTCTTTGATCGTAGTGTGTCTTGCCTCACTGCGGGAGACCTTCACGGTTCGAAAGCCTTCCTCGGGCGATATACAACCGGGATCGACATATCGCGATACATCGTACCGCTCCCAATCTTTGAGTAAGAAAGGGGTCGGGGTGACATAGGAATAGCCGTATATATTCCAGGTCTTGAACTCAAGTTTTCTGTTGTGGGCGTAGGACCAGAGCCCCATGGCCTCGACCTCCCGGACGGCGGCCTCTTCGGCCCGGACGTCGTCGTTGCCCAGTATGACGAATATCCTGGGGTAATCGTCGCCCAGCTCCTCCCGCAGTCTGGAGAGTTCCTCCGCCAGGAAGCCCAGCACAAAACCGCGCGGCAGCCCGGTCCCTGCCTGGACCGCCCTGATACCCGAAGGCAGCAGATCGCCCCCGAAGAGGATAGCCTCCGGTTTGTCCCGGACCACCGCCTCGAAGAGCGTCTCGTAGCGCCGCTTCTGCGCGTGAACGTCGCATACGAAGAAAACCTGAGTCAAAGTCTTCCCTCCCTGGCTCGGCCGGCTGCCGGGCCCAAAGGCCTGCACCCAACCGGAAAAAGCCTACTCAGTCTCTAAGAGTAAAGCCCCAGGTCCAACATGGTGTCTGCAACCTTTACGAAACCGGCAATGTTGGCACCGGCCACATAGTTGCCAGGCATACCATAGTGAACCGCGGTCTCGTGGGCAACCCTGTGGATGTTCTTCATGATCTCGTAGAGCTTCTTTTCGACTTCCTCGCGCGGCCAGGAATATCTGAGGCTGTTCTGGGTCATCTCAAGCCCGGAGACGGCCACTCCGCCGGCATTGGCGGCCTTGCCCGGCCCGTAGAGGATCTTGTTCTCGAGGTATATGTCGATGCCGTCACGGGTGGTCGGCATGTTCGCACCCTCGGAGACAACGTAAACGCCGTTCTTGATCAGGTTCTCGGCGTCCTTCTTGTTGATCTCGTTCTCGGTCGCACTGGGGAAGGCACAATCGGCCTTATGGTTCCACAGCGGATTGTAATCCAGATTGGAGTCGGCGGACGTGTAGACCGCGCTCTTATACTTATCCGCGTACTCCTTGATCCGGCCTCTGCGCACGTTCTTGAGCTCCATCACAAACTCGAGCTTCTCCCTGTCGATACCTTCCTCGTCGTAGATGTAGCCGCTGGAATCCGAGAGGGTGACGACTTTGGCCTTGAGGTCGAGGAGCTTCTCGGTCGTGTACTGGGCAACATTACCCGAGGCGGAAACCAGACAGGTCTTGCCTTCCAGGGTCTCGCCTCTGGTCTCCAACATCTCGGCCGCGAAATAGACCACGCCGTAGCCGGTGGCCTCGGGCCGACTGAGGCTGCCGCCCCAATTGATGCCCTTGCCGGTCAGGACGCCGGTGTATTCGTTCTTGAGCCGCTTGTACATACCGAAGAGGAAGCCGATCTCCCGGCCGCCCACACCGATATCGCCTGCGGGAACGTCGGTGTTGGGACCCAGGTGTCGCCAGAGCTCTATCATGAACCCATTGCAGAAACGATGGACTTCGGCGTCGGACTTGCCCTTGGGATCGAAATCGGATCCCCCTTTGCCACCGCCCATGGGGAGTGTGGTCAGTGCGTTCTTAAAGACCTGCTCGAAGGCCAGGAACTTGAGCGTACCAAGATCGACGGTGGGGTGGAAACGCAGGCCACCCTTGTATGGGCCTATCGCGCTGTTCATTTCCACACGGAAGCCCCGATTGACGTGATAGTCGCCCTTGTCGTCCTCCCAGGGTATTCGGAACATGATGACGCGCTCGGGCTCCGTGATTCTTTCCAGGATACTGGCCTTCCTGTACTCAGGATGCTTGTCCATCACAGGCTTAAGCGTCGGTAATACCTCCTCCACCGCCTGGACGAACTTAGCCTGGGCAGGGTTCTTCGCCTTGATATGTTCTATCAGTTCCGATATGTAGTCAGCCACGCCTTCACCCCCTTCTATTGTGATTGATGATGTCGGACAGAAGGCTGTCATCCTGTGGTTTAATGCAAGTTCTTCCTGTGCCAATAGACCTGAGAACACATACCATAGATGCGGAAAGAGGTAAAGTACGAAGAACGGGCGGGTGAAAACCGGAGAAAAGGTCTGGAATCCGGCAACCGGAATCCGTTATATTGTATCTAAATGTCAGGTGGTGGCTTCGATGTGAATATGTTGTTCGGAGGAGTCCCCCTATTTTGAATCCCAATCGAATCGACTGAATCGTCCCGTTGCGAGGGTCGGCCTAAAGACAAGGAACGGCAGAGAATGGGTATATTCGACAGGTTGACAAGAAAGATACTGGGCCATCCGCCTAAGTCGGCACAGAATATGAACCGCAACGACCCGTGTTGGTGCGGGAGCGGCAGGAAATACAAGAAGTGTCACTTCGATTCGGACCGCAAGCACTTCATGAGCAGGAGCAGCGCCTGCCGGCCGAGCTCGTGAGGTACCCGCCGGTGAGGTGAGGTTCACCTCAAAGCTGCACTAGGCCGGACTATTCATAAACCTCGTCGCGAGGTGCCGGAGTACCTGTAGCGTCGGGTCTCCGCGCCCGACGCCGGTCGTCACTGCCGACACTGCGTTCGTCGGGGGTGGAACCCCGACGCTACAGAGGACTTTCGTTGCCACTGGAGTGGCAGCGCTACGCAAACCTTGCATCCGGATGTTTCTGAACAACCTGAGGTGGATGCTTTTTCAACCGCCCGCAGCATCTACTTCACAAGAGTCACACGCTTCACGAGGCATCCGCCCTCCGTGGCAAGCCTGCAGAAGTAGGTGCCGGGGGCGACGTCCCGCCCCATCGCATCCCGCCCATCCCAGACGACC
>JALGWN010000171.1 GCA_025774115.1 bacterium | reverse complement strand
CACCAGCGACTGCTGAGCCAGGGCGAGGAAAGGCACATACTGGTAGTCCACTGAAATCTCGGCATCCGGACGGGCTGCTTCCTCGGTCTTGAATCTTATCTGGCCTATATCGTAATAGATCTCGTAATCGACGTTTCTCGTAAGACGGCGGCCGTCGAGGGTGACTACTTCACTCCCTTCCAGTATGTTGATGTGGGGCAGTTTGAACGAGGTTTCAGGCGTGGTAAAAAAGATCTTGATATAGTACTTGCTGTTCTCGTTGTCCTTGAGGTTGTCGATGATCTCGTCATATATGTCCGGATTGGTGTCCTCCAGCTGGGCCGGTCTTCCCGTCGGGGAAATCAGGGGATCGAAGGGCCTCAAGTCGGGAAAGATCAATAGACCCAATTCCCCGTTGATTCTCCCGCCGTCCGCGTAGTCGTCGGTGAGCCAATCGGGTGCGGCAGCCATCACGCCGGTTTCATCCTGAAGGTCAATCCCGAGGATCTTGGCATAGGCGTAATCGCCCTGGATCTCTTCATCCCTGGGCGAACCCTTACGGAAGATGCGGACCTCTACCTGCTCCTCGGAGATAAACCTCGCACCCAGCGAATAAACGTTCTTTCGCATCAGGGCCAGCGTCGGAGTCTTCCACACGTCGGCGTAATCGATCATGTAATACCTGGGCGGCCGTATCATCTTCAGATAGAGTTTGTCATCCACCACCCCTCCTCCCACCTGCTGATCGTTATACTTGTATGTGACGGCAAAGGAGTGGGCGTCTCCAAGGGGCTTGAGGAGCGCAATCTCGCCCGACTGGAGATCGACCGCATAGTCCCTGTTGACTTCGAGGACGTCGTAGTATCCGACATGGGCCTCCGCCCTCCAGAGTGAGGTGTCCGGGGGATCGTCGGGGTCGAGGAAGGCGACGGCGGGAAGGGCACCCGTATCCAGGTTGTTTGTGCCGTTGCCGTCGTCCAGATATACCTCTACCCCGGTGAATTCCCTGCCCGGTATACGCGTGTAAGGGTCAATCATGAAGAAGTACTTGTTGCGCACAAAATTCAGGTCGGCGACGGTTGTCGAATCCTTGCTTCTGGTTCCCACGAAGCTGGCGCCTGCCGTCCGGCCCTCCTGCTTACTGGCAATCAGGGTCAGATCGAGGGCTCCCAGCTTGGCAACCATCTTAGCGCCGAAGAGCCCCTTCTGCTGCCCGCTGTAGCTCACGAAGCGGGACCCCGGCAGGGAGAGATTGGTGTTGCCCATTTCTATTTTCTGAACGATCTCATCCTCGTCGCCGTCATAGCGGAGCTTGATCCGGTTTTCCAGGGGCGTTTCGATCTCGCTGTCGTGATGGACCATCACGTTGATCTTCTCTCCCACAGTCCCCGTGAGATCTATCTTCAGGTGCTGTTTCATATCCAGCGTGGGAAACTTGGAGCGTGTCCCGAACTCGGTCGCCTGTTCGTTGACCTGATACCTGGTCTGACCTCCGAAGGAGATCTTCTCACTGCCTGAGACATTGAGATTGGCTCCCTGGCCGATTACCTTGCCTATGGTGTCGGGGAACTTGATCGGGATATCTATATTGCTGTAATCCTCCAGTGTCGCTTGCTTTGCCTCAAAGGTCCTCCTGTCGGCGGCCTTGTTCCAACGGTCCGCAAAGGCCTCTGAGAAAGCCACTTCCAATTCCGACGGCTCGGCGAAGGCGGGCTTGCCGGGTTTCAACCTGGGGCCGGCGGTCCAGAAGGTCGGACCCGGTCTGCGGAGAGGGCCCGCATCCCCGGCGTCTCCCAGGCTATCGTCGGCGCCGGCCACGAGAGGTATCCGAATGCCGCCCACCGTAATCGAGTCTCCGGGCAGGGGCACGCTTTCCAGGGAGAGCGTATCGGTCGCTGTCGATCCCGTGTCTGCGACAGTCGGCTCCGGCAAACTTTCGGGCGACGCAGGAACGGGTATCGCACCGCTATCGGCGACAGCCGCCTGAGGCGTGCTTCCCGGCGGCATCGAGGACGGGGTTTCTCCGCCTGCGGGCCTTTCATACGGCGACAGTGTATCTGAGGGCTCGGCCGCAGGTAGACTGTCCGGACCCGCACCCACCTCAAGGTCCGCGTCTTCGGAGCCGGCCGCACCGAATAGACCCAAGACGATGAAAGCCGCCCCGAGCCAGATTGCGAGTTTCATTTCAATCAATCGAGACCGTCCCATGGATACACTTACGCCCTCTAACCCTTTGGGCAAATTCCGTGCCACCGACTTGCCCGGCTCAGGTATTCCCCGCAACCCCCGGATTCATACGCGAACTATACACTTGCCCTCCGGTTACATCTATAGTAACGTGGCACCGAGTGGATAATCGCTGACCTCTTTTGACTACGAACGTGGACAAATGAAGACACTCCACAGATATGTTCTGACACAGCAAGTCCCACCGTTTTTCTTCGGCATCTTCATCATCATATTCATACTCATTCTGGACTTTCTCTACAAGAACCTTGAGATGTTGATAGGCAAGGGAGTGCCTGTGGCCGCCTCCGCCGAACTCCTTCTCCTCAGCCTGGGATGGATGATAGTGATGGCTGTTCCCATGGCCGTACTCATAGGTACGTTGATCTCTTTTACGCGGCTTGCCTCCGATAACGAGATAACCGCCATGCGGACAAGCGGGCTCAGTCTTACCGCCATTTCCCGACCTCTTCTCATCGCAGCCGTCTTGCTCTCGTTCGGCATGATACCGGTCCACAACTACGTCGTCCCCGAAACAAACCACAGGTTAGCAAATCTGCTTGTGTCCATACACAAGAAAAAGCCGGCATTGCAGCTCAGGGACGGCGTTTTCATGAACGAGATCAAAGGTTACAGCATCCTGGTCAACAAGTCCATGGGGCGGGAAATCGAGGGCGTTACGATTTCGCGTCTTATAGAAGGGAAACCCGCCCAGACCATCAGGGCGGAGCGCGGTGAGCTCTTCTTTACCGATGACGGCAGCACCCTGGTAATGAGACTCTACGATGGGGAGATCCACGACGTCGATGAGAAGGACCCCAAACGTTACCTCAGACTCAAGTTCACCGAGCATACGCTCAATATCCCCGGCGTAGGGAGGGAACTCGTTCGCATCGACCGCGAATACCGCGGGGACCGGGAGATGGGGATGGGTGCCCTTCGTAGTGAGATCGCCGACTACCGGGACAAGCTCGCCAACCAGATGGCCCAGGTGGAAAGCGTTGTGGTGAGAAACGCCCTGGCTCTGCCGGGACTGCGGGATGCCGCAGCCGCCGGGAGTGAGGACGGAAAGCAACGCATCGTGCCGGCAATGACCTCCGCGATCGAGAAGATCAGGACCCTCAAGACCCAGGCGGATTCCTACAGGCGCCGAATGAGATCGCTTGCAGTGGAGGTCCACAAGAAGGCTGCTCTCTCCTTCGCCTGCATCGTCTTCGTCATGATCGGCATCCCCATAGGGGTCCGAACCAAGGAGGGCGGCGCAGGGAGCGGCCTTGTCGTCAGTATTCTCTTTTTCTCAGTGTATTACGCTTTCTTGAGCGCCGGTGAGAAACTGGCCGACCGAGGCTACATCTTGCCTTCACTGTCGATGTGGGCCGCCAACATAGTGCTCGGTGCGATCGGGCTCTATCTTTTCATCAGGGCCGACCGGGAACTTCCTTTCATCCCACGCCACTTGAAGCAACTGGTGAGAGGCAGGTCGCATTGACCATACTCGACAGATATATCCTCAGGGAACTCTCCAAAACCGTATTCTTAGGTCTGCTGGCCTTTATCGCCGTCTTTATAAGCCTCGATATGGTGGAGAATGTCGATGACTTCGTCGACAGCAGCGCAAGCATGTTTTCCATCTTCAAGTACTACCTTTTCCAAATCCCCCATATCTTCACGCTCACCCTTCCGGTGGCGGTCTTGATCTCATGTCTCTTCACGGTGGGACAGATGGCAAGGCACAGCGAGCTCGTGGCCATCAAGGCTTCAGGCATTAGGTTCGGCCGTACGGTGGTCCCGCTGCTCTTCGCAGGCCTCATAGCCAGCATGGCGTCGCTGGGGATGAGTGAACTGGTCGAGCCCACTGCAAACGCCCAGGTGCGGATCATCAAGGCCAATGAAATGAGGAGGTCGGTCGGGGGCGGAGAGCCGAGAATGAGAAACAACATAAGCTATCGGGCTAAGGGTGGCTTCTTTTACTTCGCACCCAAGTACGATACCAAGCTCAACGTCATGAAGGATGTCGTCGTGGAGAGGTCCCTCAAGGGCGACCTCATCTTCAGGCTCAACGCGGAGAAGGCGACCTGGCAGGACTCGACCTGGGTCTTTAAGGAAGCCAGGGTGCGGTGGTTTTCCGATACCGGGGACGTAGAGCGCGAAGCCTATATCCCCGACGGTTCGCTCCCGGATGTCAATGCCAATCCCACCGACATCGTCCGGAAACAGCGGCAGCCCGAGGAGATGGGTTTTCGGGAGCTTTCCCATTTGGCCGCACGGATAGAGGAAAGCGGTGGGGACCCCACCCGCTACCGCGTGGGCCTCAACATGAAACTTTCCTTTCCCTTTACCAACCTGATTGTGATTCTCATAGGCTCGCCCCTCTCGGCCCGCCTGAGACGCGGGGGCCTGGCCGTGGGGATGGGTCTGGGTCTCTCCCTCACCTTCATTTATTACGGCTTCATACGGGTGGGCCAGACCCTCGGCGAGCAGGGTGTGATGCCCGCGGTGCTGGCGGCCTGGATGGGTAATATAGTCTTCGCCGCCTGCGGCATTTACCTCATTTTGCGTGAAGAGAAATACTAGGGGGTGCGTGGCACCCTACGCCTCCGTAGCGTCGCGACTCCTGACACGACGAATGTCCTTTGCCGTTCGCCTTCCGTAGCGTCGCGTCTCCTGACACGACGAATGTCCTTTGCCGTTCGCCTTCCGTAGCGTCGCGTCTCCCGACACGACGAACCGTCTTTGTCGTTCGCCTTTCGTAGCGTCGCGTCTCCTGACACGACGAATGTCCTTTGCCGTTCGCCTTCCGTAGCGTCGCGTCTCCCGACACGACGAATTATGAAATACAAAAGACGTTCGTCGTCACGGGAGTGATGATAATCATGAAGAGGCACCTCCGGAGCATTCCACGAGAGATTGCTCTCAAGATTGGCTATGCTCTGTTTTGGGCAAACAAAAAGGAGGTGCCCTATGAAATTGTACATCGCTTTTGATGTGCATTCAAGCAGTAGTGTTTTGGGAGTGGTGGATGAGGATGGTAGGAGACTTTTTTCCAAGAAGGTGCGGAAT
>JALGWN010000170.1 GCA_025774115.1 bacterium | reverse complement strand
TCCCGAGCGCCTCACGTGAAGCCTCACCGAAGTAAAGCACCAGCTTCATCATCTCGTACTGCTTCTCGAACGATGTATAGGTATCCACCTCGTGAAAAGCGTTCTGATGGAGAAAGTCCTCTCTTATCGATCTTGCAACCTCCAGGGTCAACCTGTCACGGGCTGAAAGCGACTCCACACCCACGAGGTTCACGATCGCCGCCAGGTCGGCTTCCTCCTGAAGGATGCGCATGGCTTCGCTCCTCAAGTCGACCCAGTCGGATGCAACGTTCTCCGTGAACCATGGATCGAGGTTGTCATAGTAGAGCGAGTAGGAGTTAAGCCAGCTAATCGCCGGGAAGTGCCGCTTATAGGCCAGGTGATCCTCCAGGCTCCAGAATACCTTCACCACCCGAAGCGTGGCCTGAACCACCGGATCGGAGAGATCTCCACCCGGAGGCGACACGGCCCCGATTACCGAGAGGGCCCCTTCCCTGCCGTCCCCGCCGAGACACTTCACCCTGCCTGCGCGCTCGTAGAACTCGGCAACCCGGGCGCTAAGATAGGCCGGGTAACCTTCCTCGCCCGGCATCTCCTCGAGCCTGCCTGAGATCTCACGCATAGCCTCGGCCCACCGGGAAGTGGAATCGGCCATGACGGCGACACTGTAACCCATGTCCCTGAAGTACTCGGCAATCGTGATACCTGTATAGACGGAAGCCTCACGGGCCGCCACCGGCATGTTCGAGGTGTTAGCGATAAGCACCGTCCGTTTCATAAGCGGCTCACCACTCCGCGGATCTTTGAGCTCGGGGAACTCCAAGAGCACATCGGTCATCTCGTTGCCGCGCTCGCCGCACCCTATGTAAACGATGATCTCCGCATCCGCCCACTTGGCGAGCTGATGCTGGATGACGGTCTTGCCCGAGCCGAAGGGCCCCGGCACGCAGGCCGTCCCGCCCTTAGCCACGGGGAAGAGACCGTCCACCACCCGCTGTCCGGTGGACAGGGGAAGTATGGGAGGGAGTTTCTCCTCGTAGGGTCTCCCCTTTCTGACCGGCCAGCGCTGCACCATGGTAAGGTCCTTGAGGCCGTCGGCCGTCTCCACTCTGGCCACAACTTCCTCTATGGTGAAATCCCCCTCTTTGATCTCGGCTATCTTGCCCTCCATCTTCGGGGGGACCATGATTCTGTGTTCGACGAGCACGGTTTCCTGAACGGTCCCTATGACATCACCGGCCACCACCGCATCGCCTTTCGCGACCTTGGGGACGAAATGCCATTTCTTTTGCCTGTCGAGCGCGGGGACATTCACTCCCCTGGTGATGTAGTCGCCGACTTGCTTTCTTATAAGGTCGAGGGGGCGCTGAATACCGTCATAGATGGACTCGACGAGGCCCGGCCCCAATTCCACGGAAAGCGGAGACCCTGTAGGATACACCGGTTCCTTGGCGCCTATACCCCCGGTTTCCTCGTACACCTGGATGGAAGCCTGGTCTCCATTGAGCTCGATTATCTCACCTATGAGCTTCTGATCGCTCACCCTCACCACGTCGTACATCTTGCTTCCACCCATACCCTCGGCCACCACAAGAGGACCGGCAACCTTGACGATCTTTCCTGGCTTGAGGTCTTCAGCCACCTCTAAGAACCTCCCCTTTGCTATTCGATTTTAAGTACGTCGGTGCCCAAGGCCCGCTTGAGCACACGCGATAGTTTTCTTAAGCCAATCTGTTGCGAGCCCGCGCTCGATGGAACAAGCACCACGCTCGGCGCATACTCCCTGGATGACTCGGCAATCACATCGGGGATGTGTTTCCCTATGTCCTCGGTGATGAAGATCACCGCGTGTTCTTTTTTCTTTATGAGCCGTGAGACCGTCTGCCTGGCTTCATCAACAGACGTTACCGGGAAAGCGGCGATGCCCAATCCCTCAAAGGCGACAACAGTGGCCCGCTCACCCACGACTGCAAGCCGGCTATTCTGCATCGGGAATCCGCTCCTTTATAAGATCAGGCGCCGTGCCTCCGTCCTTGGCGGCAAGGACAAGGCGCAACGCCTTGATCTCGATCTGTTTCACCAGGGCATAGGCCACGACGACTTCGAGTCCGAAAGTGAAATAGCGCGTTATCCTGAGCAGTGATATCACGACGTTATCGATCTCCCGCTCAAGCGGCACAAATGATCCACTCTTCTCTGCGGCCGCCCCACCGATTTCAACAACCTTGCGATAGGGACTGAATTCGAACCGTCCGAGGATCTCATCGAGTGTGAACTGGTAGATATCGCAGAAGTCCGACAACCTCACGAGACCGCCTTCGATCAAAAGCCCCGGCAGCATCCGCGTCTCGAGCCCCAGGTATCTTGCCCTCATAAAGGTCCGGATATTGGCAAGATCGATCCAGGTCCGGGCTATGGTCCTTATGAACGGTCCACCGTAGCCGCCTGCTACGCCGAGAAAGTGGGCGAACATGGCCTTGTCGACTATGATGTCGGCCTCACCGGGATCGCTGCTCGCACGATAAGCTTCCAGTGCCTCCTTCGCGGGCAGGCTAAGCATGCCCGGCAGGCGATCGAGCGCCTCGTTCTTCACGGGCCCCCGGATTTCCTCCGGATCGAACCTGCCGAGATCCATATAGAGGTCTCCCAGATCGCGCCCGGAGACCTGCTCCCTCAGGGCCACCTTGAGGTTATGGAAATCGTGTCCCAGCCTCAGGATGTCGCTTACCTCCCGATCGAGCGATAACGAATCCACCAGATCCAGTAGTCGCCGCTCGGCGTTTCTCAGGAACACCTGGTACCCGCTTTCCTCGATCTCGTCTATATGGCTCGCGTATGCAGTATCGGAAAGCTGCCTCAGGACCTCATGGAGATCGCTTGCCTCGGCTATCCGGTCCAGGCGCTGCTTGCCCAGAAGGGTCATCTCAAGCGCTCTTATACGCCCCGAGGCATAGGCATACCTCTGGTCATGACTTGAAACCGCATGCGCCGGGAGGTATCTCATGCCTCTTTGCCACCGCCTCCGAAGAGTATCTCAGCGACCTCGGTCTCTATCTCATCCCGGAGCATCGCCAGCAGGGTATCGAAGCTTCCATTGGTCTCTGCCCTTCCCCGCTTGAGGATGAAACCCCCGCTTATGGCCCTGGTCTCCGATGAGATCACGACTTCTCCACGCTTCCCGGCCTTCAGGAGCTCTTTGTTGAGGCCTTCCACGAAGGAGTTGCCTATAGCCGATCTATAATCGGGTGACAAAATAACCTCCTCGTCACCCACCTCTATCGCTCCCAGCAGTAGCTCGCGGGTAAGCGCATAGCCCCCGCTGCGATCGCGCTGCCTGAGCTCTTCAAGGGCCTTCGCGAAGACCTCATCGATCTGGTTTCCCTTCTCGGTGAGTGTGGCCTTCCTCGCCTCAAGCTCCCTCAGACTTATCTGCCTTCTTATATACTCCTCCGCCCGGGTCTTGGCCTTTTGGCCGAAATCCGAGGCGATACGGGCGGCCTCGGCATCCGCCCCGGCCTTTATTTTCCCGGCCTGGGCCCGGCCTTCATCGATTATCTTCCCGGCCTCAGCCTCGGCATCGGTCAATATCTTTTGTCTCAGCTTTCCAGCCTTGCCGCTCTCCATGATTCAGGCTCCCTAAGGGTTTGCTCTTAACCGACCTGAATGCCGTTAAGAATCAGAATGGTTGCCAGAAGCCCGAAAATCGCGTACGTCTCAACCAGAGCGGAATGGATGATACCCTGGACCATTGCTTCCGGACGCTTGGCTGTGAGCTCCACACCGGCAGCACTCGTCTTGCCCTGATGGATCGCAGAGAAAAGCCCTGCTATCGCAACCGGAAGGGCCGCGAAGAAGATCTGCCACCCCTGCCACATGGTAAGCCCGACCGTTTCGCCGCCGAAGAAACCTAACTTCATAAGCACGAGGAAGGTACCCAGAAGACCGTAAATCCCCTGTGTTCCGGGCATAGCCACAAGAATCAGAACCCGTCCGAACTTGCTGGGGTCCTCGCTCAGCACACCGTTCGCGGTCTGGGCAGCAGTAGCAATGCCTATCGCAGAGCCGGTGCCTGCCAGGAACGCCGAAACCGCTCCACCCAAGATCGCAATTGCCAATCCTACGGGGTCCATCTATCCTCTCCTTCCTTGATCAGTGATTACCCTAACTTGCTTTCTCGATAAGACTCGTGTATCGCAACTCTTGCTTGAACGGCCTGAAAGGCCTTCCACCTCCTTCAAAAAACTTGGGATAGAACTCAACGTATTGGAGACGCGCCGAATGCACGAAACCTCCAAGCGTGTTGACGGCTATATTGAAACTATGACCGGCAACCAGCACGAAGATCATCGCCGGTATGCCGATTATGGGTATGTCTTTGGCGATCAAGGCAACAACATTGATGACCATCGCAATGCCGCCGGTGGCCATTCCCAGCGCCAGCAACCTTGTATAGGAAAGGATGTCTCCGAGGGACGAAGTGGCTATGTTATAGAGCCTATAGATGCCCGAGCCCACCCTGATAGCGGGGTTCTTGGAGACGCGGTTGGTAAAACCGACTATGGCCAGGGCGGCGATAACCGCCATCCACTTGATCCTGGGCGTATAGGCTTCCGGCAGCACGCCCAGCTTCACGAACCCCAGGAAGACCACCGACCAGAGAAGCGCGATCCAGGTGAGCTGCTCGAAGATACCGGCCATTATGTCTTTACGGCGGAAATCCTCGACCATCTTGATCGCGAGGCCGAAGGTTATCTGAATGAAGCCCAACGCAATGGCCATACCGAACATGATCATGGGGTTCTTGAGAGGATCGAATTGCATCAAGCTCCGCCTGAGGGTACCGACAAAGCCCAGCCATGCCGGAATGGTGTCATCGGTGAGGCCGAACCACCCGCCGGTTATGGCCCCCATGAGGACGGTAAAAAGCCCGCCTATGAAGACCAGCCACAGGATCTTGCGGCCCGCCTTGATGTATTTCATCAGGAGAAGCGAAAGCGCCGAAAGCACGATGCCATAGCCGGCATCGGTAATGCAGAATCCGAAGAAAAGCGCGAAGAAAGGGCCGGCCAGAGGGGTGGGATCGATCTCCTTGGCATGAGGCATCCCGTATAACTCGGTTAGCACTTCGAACGGCCTCATCACAGGTTTATTCTTGAGCTCTATCGGAGGATCTTCGCCTTCGTCGGGGTCAATCCTCATAATTTCAGCCGAGTCAATCGCGGCTTCAATATCGCCGGAGAGCCTCTCGAAGTCCCGCGCTCTTATCCAGCCCTGCATCACACCCGCCCGCTCGGTCGAACCCACAAGACTCTGGGCGGAAACC
>JALGWN010000169.1 GCA_025774115.1 bacterium | reverse complement strand
CACCCGCGAGGAAAGACCGTCGGGCACAGAGACCCGACGCTACGCTGACGGTACCGGGGCTATGGTTGGATGCTATGTCTGTCCGCTCGCCTTGGCTTTGCGCCGGGCTTCTACTATCTCCTCGGCTATGGAGTAAGGCACAGTTTCGTAGCGGTAGAAGTGCATCGAGAACTCACCGCGGCCGCTTGTGATGTTCCTGAGCTCCGATGAGTAACCGAACATCTCTGCAAGGGGCACATGGGCCCCGGTGATACACAGTCTCCCCTTGGTCTCCATGCGTACCACTTTGCCCCGCTTGCTGCATAGACTGGAAGTTACCGCACCCGTGTAGTCCTCCGGAGCGACCACCTCTACATCCATGACGGGTTCCAGGAGCTCCAGCCCGGCTCGCTTGCAGGCCTCCCGAAATGCGGTCGTTCCGCATATTCGAAAGGCATGCTCGGATGAATCCACGTCATGGGCCGAACCGTCGAATACCACAACCCTTATGTCCACCATCGGAAATCCGGCATAGGGCCCCTCCGCCATGGCATCGACAATACCGCGCTCTACGGCCGGCAAGTATTCCCGGGGAATCCGGCCGCCGACCACCGGGGTCTCGTACCTGAGGCCGGTGCCGGGAGGTGCGGGCTCAACGCGCATGACCACATGTGCATACTGACCGTGTCCACCCGTCTGCTTTATGTGTTTGTGGTTGTGTTCGACCGAACCGAGGATGGTCTCCCGATAGGCGACCTGGGGTTTGCCTACCGCTACCTCTACCCCGAACTCCCGCTTGAGTCGATCGGTTATGACCTCGATGTGAAGCTCTCCCATCCCGGATATTATGACCTCTCCGGTCTCGGCATTGCTCTTTACGACAAAAGTCGGGTCCTCATCGGCCAGCCGGCCGAGCCCCCTACCCAGTTTCTCGGCGTCCGCTCTGCTCTCGGGTTTTACCGCGACATCGATCACGGGCGCAGGAAACTCGATCGACTCCAGGAGGATGGGGTGGGCTTCGTTACAAATCGTATCCCCGGTCTGCGTCTCCCCAAGCCCGATCACAGCTGCAACATCGCCGGTATGAAGTGATGCCACAATCGTGCGTTTGTTGGCATGCATCTCGAAGATCCGGCCAACTCGCTGCCTTCTCTCCCTGGTGGAATTGTATACTACATCGCCGGAATTCAAGGTCCCGGAGTAGATCCGGATATAGGTCAACTTACCCATATGTTTATCCGACTGGATCTTGAAAGCCAGGGCCGCAAGGGGAGCATCGTCATTCGGGCTTCTTATCACTTCCTCATCGGTCTTATCATGTGTGCCTATCACCGGAGGAAGGTCAATCGGGGACGGCAGATAGTCGATTATGGCATCGAGCAGCCGCCTTACCCCCTTGTTCTTAAGTGCGGCGCCGCATAGAACCGGGATTACTCTCCCATCTATCGTGGCCCTACGCATGGCCCTCACGGCCTCATCGCGTTCGGGGATCACGCCCTCTATGAATTTCTCCATCAGGTTGTCGTCTTCCTCGCTGATCCGTTCGATCATGACCCGCTCGGCATCTCGGGCTTTCTCCAGAAGATCTTCGGGGATGGCTTCCTCCCGTATCACGCTCCCGTCGGGTGTGTCATCGTAATAGACCGCCTTCATGTCCACCAGATCGATTATGCCCTGAAACTCGGCTTCGGCGCCGATCGGAATCACAACCGGAACAGCGTTCGCGCCCAGCTCCTCCTGGATCTCCTTGACCACACCCTCGAAATCCGCCCCCACACGGTCCATCTTGTTTATGAACGCAATCCTGGGTACCTGATACTTCTCCGCCTGCCGCCAGACAGTCTCGGATTGCGGCTGGACTCCACCCACGGCACAGAAGAGTGCAACCGTGCCGTCCAGCACCCTGAGCGACCTCTCCACCTCGGCGGTGAAATCTACGTGCCCGGGAGTGTCTATAATATTGACCCTGTGATCTTTCCAGTAGGTTGTGGTAGCGGCCGAGGTTATGGTGATACCCCGTTCCTGCTCCTGCTCCATCCAGTCCATGATGGCCTCTCCGTCGTGGACCTCGCCCATCTTGTGGCTCTTACCGGTGAAAAAGAGTATCCTCTCGGTCGCCGTAGTCTTCCCGGCGTCGATGTGAGCCATGAGCCCGATGTTGCGGACCCTGCCGATCTCGATATTTCTTGCCATACCCCTTACTTATCCTCCGGTCGCCCCCACTTGGTTCGTAAGATCTCGCGACTCGCCGAATCGTGCTTGGAAGTATGCATAACCTATGACGCCGCACTTGAAAAATCAAGCCATTTAAGGAAGTGAGGCCCGGCGATGTGTTAAGGTGGCCCCCGAACAGGTCCACCCGGTGCCGAGAAACAAGGGGCGCCATGGAAAATGAGGGGACACAACACTCAATTCGCGGGGAGATAAGTATCGTGGGCCCCTCATTATCGAGGCACGATCTTCAGTCGGATTCTACCAGGATTTCCAGCATGGGCGTGCCGGTGGCCTTTGGGGTTTCAAAGCCCAGGAGCTCACCTATGGTCGGGGTTATATCGCGTATGGTCCTTGGCTCATTCGACACAAACCCCCGCTTGGTGTCGGGGCCCACGGCAAGCATCATCACTGTACGGCAGCCGTCGCAGTCGCAACCATGGCCGGTCCAGTCATCTGTGTGCCTTCCATGGTCATTGGTAACAACCAGGGTGGTCTTACCGGCATATACGGGATCGGATTCTATGAAATCCCACACCATGCCCACTATGCTGTCGGCAATCTCTATCGCCCGCGTGTAGTAGGCCCAACTCCCCGAATGCCCGAAGTGATCCACGCGCTCGAGGTAAAGCAGAAAAAGTGACGGGTGGTGTTCGACCAACAGGCCCTCTGCTTCGTGCCATACATCGAGGTCGCTGGTGCCTTCGCTGTGGTAAAGCGGCCAATACTCCGGGCCGTAGTCCGGATCGAGGCTTGCCCTCCAGGGGCCGTTCACATCTTTCAGTGTATAGATGCAATCGGTCCTCTCGCGCGACAGGTGTTTGCGGTAATACTCGAAGACGGTCGGAAGCTCGGAGCAGGTGTACTCACCACCGTCACAGCCCGAACCGGAGAACGTCCGGAGCTCCGAGTGGCCCCCGCACCAAATCGTGGGTATGCCGTGCATGGTGTCGGTGATCCAGTCGTTTACAAAGGGTTCGGCGATGGAACCCTGCTTGCTCAGTTCATACATCTCCGGCACATAGGTATGGCCTGAATCCCCTAGCCCGTCACAGTAGCGAAGGCCATCCACAATGACCAGCACCACATGCTCGGTGTGATAGGCCCAGGCCGGCCCTGCGGGCACAAGACAAATGGTGATGAGAACCAACAGCAGCCAGAAGCGCTCGCAAAGCCGCCCCCATCGAGCACCATCGCGGGATTCGACATTCTTGGAGACCGTCATACTGTGTATCATACGATAATTCCCCCGCGCTCGCAATCAGAGGGTTTTCAACCGCGCGGATTGGGTGTACAATAGAGGTGCTTGTTGTTCCGATCTCCACAGGGGGGATTGTATCCAGGGGAGGTGAGCCATGTATAGGTTTCCCAAGATCGCCTGTTTGGTTCTCGCGTGCGCGCTTTGCTTGAGCTGCGGCGACACCTGTGTGTCACCCGATTGCGATCTGCCGCGCATGCTGACAGCACAGGAGCAGCATCTCGTAAGTGCGTATAACACCTTCGGGCTTAAGATCTTCCAGGAGATGGTCGGGCAAGCGTCGTCCGATTCCAATGTCTTCATCTCGCCGTTGAGCATATCCATGGCCCTCGGGATGACCCTGAACGGGGCAGCCGGTACAACCGAAGAAGCGATGAAGGCCACCCTCGAATTCGGGGAGATGGATGTCCAGGAGATAAACCAATGCTACCGGAGCGTGATCGACCTCCTCGCCGAGCTCGATCCCGATGTCATCTTCGAGATCGCAAACTCGATATGGTACAGGCCCCGGCTTGATCCGCTACAGGATTTCCTGGACGCCTGCGCGACCTATTTCGATTCGGAGATCAGGCCGCTGGATTTCTCGCATCCCGACGCCGCTGACACAATCAATGCCTGGGTAAGTGAGAAAACCCATGGGAAGATCGAGAAGATAATATACGGTCCTATACACCCGTTGACCGTCATGTATCTCATCAATGCGATCTACTTCCTCGGCAACTGGACCTACCAGTTCGATCCCGATCTTACCCGGGACGACTGGTTTATCCCGAAAGACGGGGTGCGGAGCCCGTGCCGGATGATGCAACAGCCAGGCCCTGATGAACTCAGCAAATACAGCTACTTCGAGACCGACGACTTTCAGGCCATCGACCTGCCCTATGCCGACGGGTGGTTCAGCATGACGATCATGCTCCCGAAAGAAGGCGTCAGCATCGACCGCGTTATCGAGGGGTGCGACGAGCAGACCTGGGCCGCGTGGATGACGAGCTTCCAACCGCGCGAGGGCGGAATACAGATGCCCAAATTCGAGATTGAGTATGAGGAATCGCTCAACACGGCCCTCATAAAAATGGGTATGGGAATCGCTTTCGGCGACTCCGCCGATTTCTCCCGGATAACAGGGGAGCGTGACCTGTATATTTCAAGTGTTCGACACAAGACCTACGTCAAGGTGGATGAGGCCGGCACCGAGGCTGCCGCCGTAACCATCGTTGAAGTACGGGAGACTTCTATCCCCGATACCTTCGAAATGCGCGTTGACCGGCCTTTCCTGTTCGCAATCAGGGAGCACCACTCCGGGACCGTTCTCTTCATAGGCAAGATGGTCAATCCCGGCATGGGAGGCGCTTAACAACAACTACCGTCATATCATCCATGGGGGCCATGGGCCGGGAGTGATTCCGGACAGCTTCGATTATCCTTACAAGAAGGTCTTCTGAAGCATCATCCGGGTTCGCTGTCACTATCTCGGCAATCCTCTCTTCGCCGAATTGCGCCCCGCTCTCGTCGGCGGCCTCTGAGATCCCGTCCGAGTAGATCAGGATCACATCACCCGGACGAAGCGTGGCGCCGGCCTCCCTGTAAGAACAGGTTTCGAAACTGCCCAGAACCGTACCCCCGGCCTCGAGGAGGACCGGCTCGCATCCGGACCTGATGAGGAAGGGGGGATTATGGCCGGCGTTGGAATAACGGAAGGTGTGCTTGGCGGTATCAAGCACCCCGTAGAAGAGGGTGGCAAACCGGTCAGGATCAGTGCTTCTGAAGATCAAGCTGTTTGACCGCGCCAGACACTCGCCGACCGGCAGGCCCTGCAGGATCTGACTGCGCAGGGTGGCCTGCAGGTTGGCCATCAGAAGCGCCGCCG
>JALGWN010000168.1 GCA_025774115.1 bacterium | reverse complement strand
CGCCAAAGCCCTTAGCAGCGCATTGTCCTGCGAAAAGACCGAAATGCCGGTAATCCCGTCTACAGTCCGGCCCTCGAGCACTGGGACCGGAAGATGCTCCCACGAATACCTCACGTCCATCTCGGGGCGAAGGTCCCAGGAGAAACCGGTGGGCATGAACATGCCAAGCCCGGCCGGCGATCTGCCCCACTCACTGCTCTCCGGCCAGTCCCCATAATCGGAGCAGTACATCGTCACAGCATCACGGATCACCAGAAAGTCTCCGATTATCCTGGCGGCCTGGGCCTTCTTCTTGATGGCATAGTAGTTGGGAAGCCCGGCATTCACGAGGATACCCACAATGAGAAGGATAGTTATTATCTCAACCAGGATAAATCCGTGCTCTCGATTCATAGGCCCCCCACTTTGTGTGGCTCAATCTCCGTGCTAGTGTATTCGACGCCGACGGAAGGCGGCTTTATGTGGAATTGAGTGAGGCCCCATATCCGCTGGAAATATGTCGGATCGTCCAGATTTGGGTTTCACATACCGCAAAAGCATGGTAGATTGAAGTAGTCAGGAGAAACGCAGATGCAAGCCAATCAGGCAACCCATCTCGTCGGAGTTGTGCTGGGCAAGGCCGATACCCCACTCAAGGCTTCCGAGATAGCCGCAAGATACGCGAGATGCCCCTATTGTGCGTCCTTTTCCAGCAGCGGCAGATCAGCCATGGGGATATTCACTCTGCCGCAGGCCCGCCGATGGTGGCTCGAGGGCATCGCGGATGACCCCGGAGCCAGACTGGGACTTCAGACAGCGGAGGTTCTCGAAACCAGTGCAATAGAGGCCTCCAGTCCATGGACGAGGGGTGAGGTTAAACCCAACCTCCATCCCGCCCCCTGCGGAGTCGACTGTCGGCAGTGTATGCGTTATGGAGAAGCATGTGACGGCTGCCCGGCAACCTTTGATTTTTTGCGAACGTGACGCGGAACCCAGCAGGTTAGAGGCCATCGGCACGGGGTCGGACGGAGTTGGCGAACCGGGCTGCCGGGGATAAAAAGCTTTCCTAATTGTCTCGCTCGAAGTAACCTTGTCGGTCGATGGTGAGTGAGGTCTTGACATGCCTGGTATGAAACTCAGCAAAGAACTCGGGCTGCTGGAAGTCTTTTGCATAGCATCGGGGGCCATGATCAGCTCGGGGCTTTTCATCCTTCCCGGCCTTGCCCACGCCTATGCCGGACCCGCGGTTGTGGTTTCGTATCTCATCGCCGGCCTTCTCGCCGTAACCGGCATGCTCAGCCAGGCCGAGCTGGTCTCGGCCATGCCCAAGGCCGGGGGCACCTACTTTTATATCACGCGCGCCATGGGTCCGGCGGTCGGCACGGTTGACGGCCTTGTCACCTGGTTCTCACTTTCACTCAAGAGTGCATTCGCCGTGGTCGGCATGGCGGCCTTCGCGGTAGTGATCACCAGCCTCAACATGCAAGTCGTGGGGCTGCTGCTCGTGGTCATATTCGTTATCCTCAACCTGTTGGGTGTCAAGGAAGCGGGGCGTGTCCAGGTGTTGCTGGTAATAGGACTCTTGGTACTCCTCCTCTTCTATATCATCCGGGGGCTTCCGGCTGTTCAGATCGACCACTTCCAACCCTTTGCTCCCAAGGGGCTGGGTTCGGTCTTTTATACGGCGGGCTTTGTCTTCGTTTCCTATGGTGGGCTGCTCAAAGTGGCCAGCATGGCAGAAGAGGTGCGGGATCCGGGACGGGTCGTGCCTCTGGGCATGATCCTCTCACTCCTCGTGGTGACCATTCTCTATATGCTGGTGGTATTCGTAACGACCGGCGTCCTTGGGGCCTCGCAGCTGGATAACTCGCTTACCCCGATCTCAGACGGCGCAGGGGCGTTCGCCGGCCCCGCGGGAAGGTTCGCCCTCGGCGTGGGGGCCGTCCTGGCCTTTATCTCAACCGCAAATGCGGGGCTTATGGCCGCATCTAGATACCCTATGGCTCTCAGCCGGGACGGGCTGCTTCCCGATTTCGTGCAGAGGATAAACTCCAGGTTCAAGACACCTCATGTAGCCATAATAATCACAGGGATCTTCATGACGATAGCGATGTTCCTTAAGATCGACATTCTGGTCAAGGTCGCTTCCACCGTTCTCATCCTAACGTATCTCTTCTCCTGTCTGTCCATAATAGTGTTGAGGGAAAGCCACCTTCAGAACTACCAGCCCAAGTTCCACGCACCGCTTTACCCATGGGTTCAGATAGCCGGGATAGTGGGTTTCGGGCTGCTCCTCTTCGAGATGGGAAGTGCCGCGCTTCTTGCGAGTGCAATCCTCATGATCGGCGGTCTGTTTGTATACTGGTTCTATGGACGTATTCGGACAAGCAGGGAGTTCGCCCTTATCTACCTCATAGAGCGCATAACAGCAAAAGAGATAACCACCCGGTCGCTTGAGACCGAGCTCAAAGAGATCATAAGGGAGCGGGATGATATCCTCGCCGACCGGTTCGACGATCTAATCGAGAAATCCGTCGTCCTCGACGTGGATATGCCGGTCAAGATGGAGGACCTCTTCCAGCTTGCGGCCGATCGAATGGCGGAACGCCTGGATCTCGAGCCCGAGGAGCTCTATGACCTCCTGATCACGCGTGAGAAGGAGAGTACTACGGTCCTGGGCTCGCATCTCGCCATACCGCACATAATCGTGGAGGGCGAGCATGAGTTTGACATTCTGCTTGCCCGGTGCCGCCCCGGGGTGGAGTTTGCCGGCGTCGATGAGAAGGTCCATGCCATCTTCGTACTCGCAGGCAGCCGCGACGAGCGGCCGTGGCACCTCCGTTCGCTGGCTGCGATAGCCCAGATAGTCCAGGACCCCCACTTCGAAAAGCGATGGATGGCGGCCAGGCGCAAGGAGGACCTCCGGGACATCATCCTCCTGGGGAAACGGCGCAGGTAGCCGCAGGGCGCGCCTATTGAGTGAAATCCACAGAAGCATCTTCTTAGGCATTCAAACCATGGGTTAACCCGTGCTGCCCACATGTAGCCGCCTTCGCCAAAGCTACGGCGGGCTATTCGCCTGCGGCGAATAAAGAAAAGCCCCGTCCGGGGACGGGGCTATGTTGGTGCGCCGCGAAGGAATCGAACCTTCAACCTTCAGATTAAGAGTCTGCTGCTCTGCCTAGTTGAGCTAGCGGCGCACTCTTGTCGCGCATGTTCTGGCACGCCTGGTAGGATTCGAACCCACAACCCTCTGATCCGAAGTCAGATGCTCTATCCAGTTGAGCTACAGGCGCATCGGTCTCGAGGCCGAATGGCCTCGAACCGGCTATGTCAAAGAGCATCAATACGGATAAAGTCCATACCGTGGGTTAGAATATAAACTCCCTGCCCGCATCCTGTCAAGACCAAGCGATCAACCGAACAGGAAATCGGTCACGTTCTTGATCTGGTCTGCGGGCGATATCATCAGGAGCTCATCGCCCTCATGGATAACCTGCTGACCGCGGGGGATGGAGACCTCGTCCTTTTCCCTGTTAAAGACCGCTACGAAAATGCTGTCGGGAGGAAAGGCCGGGGCGCGGGCTATCTCTTGAACCGTCTGTCCGGCCACCCGCAGTAGAACCCACACACCCGCCGATGAGCATCATGGCAAGGAAGAGCTGCTTGGCGAGGGCCGGGAAGAAGTCCGATGCTATGTCCCGGGTCGCGAAACCCGTAGTGGTGAGAGCCGAAGCACCTTCTTACGCATTCAACCATGGGTAAACCCGTGGTCTTCTGAGTAGGCGGATAAAACGATGGGGTGGATGAGGGGATTCGAACCCCCAACAACTGGATCCACAATCCAGGGCTCTACCATTGAGCTACACCCACCACCATATCCGTTTCAAACGTTAACTCAACTGCCATGCCGGCCCGAAGGCCGACAGGATGGGCACCCACACGTGTTCGTCGTGACAGGAGTCGCGACGCTACGGGCCTATATGCAATTGTCATCGGGCTGGCGCGCCTGGGGGGATTCGAACCCTCGACCTACGGATTAGAAATCCGTTGCTCTATCCAGCTGAGCTACAGGCGCTCCGTCCTTCACCTGTCCGTGCGACCGGCACAGACTCACTAATATACTAACTCTCCGGCGCTACTACATGCCAAAAGCTTTGTTGATCGATATGCCGGCGGATATGTCACTCTTATAGCCGCCCTCGAAGTTGAGATTCAATCCGCTACCTATGGGAAGGCGCAGTCCCAGGAAACCGCCCACGCTGCCCTGCTCCTGAAAGTCCTGCGATATAGTCCCTATCGGATCAGGTAGCTCGAACTCACCGGACCCTTTAGCCCAATAGGCGAAGACGCCCCCATAGAGCATGCCCGCCGCGCCGACCGGGTAATTCAACCCCAGACCAACGTTGAGGTCATATGCATCGGCGAAGGTGACGGGAACATCCACAGGATTGCCCGTGAAGCTCGCTTCGAGATCCTCTTCATATGTCGACAACTTGTTGTACTGGAGGAACGGGCCTACCTGGAAGGTCTCTGTCCCGTAGATCACGCCTCTCAGTCCGACGCCGAAGTAGAACTTGCGGTCGGTCTCGAAAGCGACCGCCTCATCGGCCCCGTCCTCCGTACTCAGGGCCTCATCAATAGTGGCACTGGCGACTCCAAGCGTGGCATACCCCTCCCAACCGGGGAGGAAACCGTAGCTGCCCTGAGCGTAAATGAAGTTCTGGGATATATCGCCGGGCAATGCCTCGCCGTCATAATCGCCGCCGTCGTATTCCCATTGAGAGTTGAAATAGGTATAACCAATACCGGCCGCGAACCCGCCCTGAGGGGCCTTGGGTATCGGAGAACCGATCTCTTGTAGGGCAAAGCCAATGCCCGTCCAGCAGACCACAACAGCAACCAGAAGTGTAAATAACAAGAGTGTCCTCATCTGAATCTGCTCCTTGGTTTAACTCATGATGCTTTATTCCACCCTCATCGATGCCACAGCCACCCACCGGGCCACAACACTCCAGGAAGGCCCGGCTAAGACGTTCCGCGATCACCCCCCCTCAGAGAAACAGACTGAAGCAATTCTTCTGTATAGGTGTCGCTTCTGAGCAACCTATCCAATCACCGGAATTCTCTGATATTCAACCCTGCAACAGCAAATGGTCGGGGCGAGAGGATTTGAACCTCGCGCCCCCAACACGGCTTCGTCACGCTGTTCCTCATGCCGTGTTCCAAAGGGGGCCACGGCCCCCTATGGCGCTCGCTTCACTCGCTGTTACCCCCAACGGCGCAAGGGGAATCCTTCCCCTTGCATCCCTTTGAGGTCGTCGGTTCCTAAATACACATACTTTTATCAAC
>JALGWN010000167.1 GCA_025774115.1 bacterium | reverse complement strand
TGGCCAAGCTCGCCGGGCAGGCTGACCTCACCAAGGTCGGCACCATGATGGGAACCGTGATGTATATGTCCCCCGAGCAGGCCCAGGGCGAAGGTGTCGATCACCGTACCGATATATGGGCACTCGGCGTTGTGCTCTACGAGATGCTGACCGGGCAGATTCCCTTCAAGGGCGATCGCGACCAGACGGTGATCTATTCGATACTCAATGTGGAACCGGAACCCCTTCGCCTCATCCAGAGGCACGTTCCCGTCGCACTCGAGAAGATCGTCAGAAAAGCGATGCAGAAGGATGCTAAGGGCCGCTATCAGAACATCACCGATATACTTGCGGATCTGGTTACGGTGAGGGACGCGCTCAAGGTATCCGATGCCACCCAGGTCTCTGCGGTGCTTAGGGCCGACGACGATTCAAGCCAGGTCCTTGTTCCGAAGCCGGTGGCGGTCATAAGCTTCGAGAATATGACCGGAGATGACGCCTACGACTATCTCAGGAAAGCCATACCGAACCTGCTGATCACCAGCCTCGAGCAGTCGAAGTACCTCAGGGTGATAACATGGGAACGCATGCAGGATCTCCTGAAACAGGCGGGCAAGCATGATGCGGAGATCATAGACAAAGAATCCGGCTTCGAGCTATGCCGCAGAGAGGGTGTGGATTCGATAGTGGTGGGGAGTTTCACCAAGGCCGGTGATGTCTTTGCCACCGATGTCAAGGTGCTCGATGTTGACAGCAAGCGGCTTGTCAAGAGCGCGAGCTCAAAGGGCAAAGGCGTGGACAGCATTCTCCAGAACCAGATAGACGATCTGAGCAAAGAGATATCCCTGGGAGTAGGCCTCTCGGAACGAAAGATGGACCGGGCAGCGGTGGCCCCGATCGCCGACGTCACTACGTCCTCCATGAAGGCTTATGAATACTTCCTCATGGGCAGAGAAACCTACGAGAAGCTCTACAACGACGAAGCAAGGCAAGCGTTTGAGAAGGCAGTAAAGGTCGATCCCACCTTCGCCGTCGCGCATCTGTATCTCGCCTGGACGTATGGACGGCTCCGTGAGACCGCGGCCCGGGACCGGGCCTTCGAAAGGGCGAAAGAGTTCTCCGACAAAGCCACCAAGAAGGAACGCTTGTATATCGAGGCATCCTACGCCGATTCCATGGAGCGCGATCTGGATAAGCGGTTCAAGATCCTCAGACAGATGGCCCAGGAGTTCCCCAGGGAGAAGCGTGTCCACCACCTTCTTGCGTCCCACTACAGGGTGAGGAAGCTTTTCTACCAGGCGGTGGAGGAGTATAACAAGGTGCTCGAGCTCGATCCGGCCTACGGATGGGCCATGAACGAGCTGGCCTACATGTATGCGGACGTGGAAGACTTCGACAAGGCGTACGAGTACTTCAAACGCTACGGCTCGCTCTACCCCGGAGACGCCAATCCCATCGACAGTCTGGGCGAGCTCTACTTTCGAATGGGTAAACTGGACAAGGCGGTAGGCCAATACAAGGAAGTTCTCAGGGTAAAACCCGATTTCTATTATGCATACTGGGAGCTGGCCTATGTCTATGCGCTGAAGGAAGACTATGACAAGGTGATGGCGTGGATCCGGCGGTACATTGAACACGCCCCGTCGATCGGAACCAAGGGCGCCGGGCGACAATGGCGGAGCTTCTATCTTCTTTGGCAGGGCCGCCTAAACGATGCGCTTGCTGAGGCCCGCAGGTTGGGCGACATGTCCGAGGATGCCGGCAGCGAGATGTGGAACGCTGAGGCGCGACGGTTGGAGGGGTGGATTTACCTGGAGAAAGGTGACACGGAAAGAAGCAGGTGGTCTTTTGAAAAGTGTATCGAGTCGATAAAAGAGCACGAGGCCGATTATGTGCCGGCTCAGCTGAGCTACTCCCTCTGGACGCCCAATCGGATTCCGAGGCTGGTGGCGGGTCACGCTTTTGCGCTGGGCCTGGTGGATATTGCCGAGGGGAAGGTGGACTCGGCGCGCACCAGACTGGAGGAGATGGGGAATCTCCTTCCCAACCACTCGCAGCTCTTGCATGGCGAGATCCTACTTGCCGAGGGCTTGTTCGAGAAAGCCATTACGGTGTGCGAGAAATGCAAGGCTTGGCCGGTTCCGTATATGAGCGATACCGACAGCATGTTGGCCTATAACCTTCCGCCCTACAAGGACACCCTCGCCCGGGCTTTCCTGGCAAAGGGCGATATGTCCAAGGCCCGGGAGGAGTATGAACGTCTTGCAGGATTCGATCCCCGAAGCAAGGGACGGCAGTTGATCCATCCCAGGTACCATCGCAACCGTGCGAAGGTCTATGAGCAGACCGGTAACCGGACCGGAGCCGAGGAGCAGATCCGAAGATACCGCGAGCTCTGGAAAGGCTAATGGGGTCAGGCCGACCTGCCCCCTACGGGCTTGACCCCTTCCGCGTGTGTTGAGTATGTTATCCGAAGGGCAAGGTTACGGGTGAACTGATATGAACGCAGTGGAACTTCGAAATGTGACAAAGACCTTCGGCAAGGTGCTTGCCGTGGACGACCTTTCGCTCGATGTCCCGACCGGCAGCGTCTACGGTTTTATAGGGCCGAATGGCTCCGGCAAGACCACCACGCTCAGGATGATTATGAACATCTTCTATCCCGATGGTGGGACCATCCGTGTACTTGGCGGAGAGGCCGGTGAATCCTGTAACGATCGCATAGGTTACCTTCCGGAAGAGCGTGGGCTCTACCGGAGAATGAAGCTGCGTGATCTGCTCAAGTTCTATGGCGAGCTCAAGTCCAACAGGGATGTCTCGGAACAGGTGGATGCCTGGCTCAAGCGGCTGGAACTTGATGGCTGGGTGGACCACAAGGTGGAAGCGCTCAGTAAGGGCATGAGTCAGAAAGCCCAGTTTATCGCTGCGGTGGTATCACAGCCCGATCTGTTGATCCTCGATGAACCCTTCAGCGGCCTGGACCCGGTGAACACGGATGTCCTTAGAGAGGCCGTGCTCGATTTGCAGGCCACGGGCACTACGGTGATATTCAGTACCCATGATATGGATGTGGCGGAAAAGATGTGCGATTTCATCTTCATGATATTCAAAGGCAGGAAGGTCCTGGACGGAACGCTTGACGCCATCCAGGAGGAATACGGACATGATACGCTGCGTATCGGTGCCGAAGGCGGCGTTGCCCGCTTGCGCGACCTCGAGGGCGTGGAGAGAATCAAGGATTTCGGCAGGATCCAGGAATTGCGCATGAAGCCGGACGCCGACCCGCAGCAGATACTCTCCCGGATCATGTCCAGGACGAGCATAAGGAACTTCGAGATATCCAAACCTTCGCTGCACGACATCTTCGTGCGGATAGCGGGGCCTGAGGCCGAGGAGGTCGAAGTTGCGGAAAATCCTTAGGATCGCAAGGCGCGAATATATAGCCGCGGTTCACACCAAGGGTTTCATCATCGGTCTTGTGATTGCGCCTATCATAATGGGTGGGGGATTCATCGCGCTGGCAGTCTTCAAAGACCGGGTAGATACAAATGATAAGGTGATAGCTCTCATCGACCACACGGGTGTGGTAGCCGAAGCAGTTGTGGAGGCCGCCGAGGTCCACAACGAAGAGTACCTCTTCGACGAATCCGGAAAGCAGATAAGACCGACCCATAGGATCGAGGTCCTTGAGCCGGATCTTGAGGGGGGAGGAGCCCAGAAACTCGATCTATCCGACCGGGTGCGTGATGGCGATATCCATGCATTTGTGGAGATAGGGCCTGAAGTGCTCCATCCCGGTGACGACCCTGAGGCGGCGATGATAGCCTATCACTCGGAAAACGCGGCCCTGGACGATATCCGGAGGTGGGTGGAGCAACCGATCAACGCCCGGCTGAGGGAACTCCGGCTCGAGGAGGCCGGAGTGGACGTCTCCTCGATGGGGGATCTTTTCGGCTGGATCCGCGCCCAACCCATGGGGCTGCTCTCTCAGGATGAAGCATCCGGAGATATCCGCGATGCCAAGCGAAGCAGTGAGGCACGTGCCTTCGGGGTGCCCTTCTTCATAGTCATGATCATGTTTCTCATAACCATGATGGGTGCCGTTCCCCTGCTCCAGACGGTCATGGAGGAAAAGAACCAACGTATCGCGGAGGTGATGCTAGGCTCGGTGAAGCCTTTCGAGTTCATGATGGGGAAGGTCCTGGGTGGGGTTGGGGTATCGATGACGGCGTCGGTGGTCTATGTCGCCGGAGGAGTCTACGCCTTCAGGCATTTCGGGCTGGGCGATGAGATTCCTTATAGCCTTGTAGCATGGTTCTTTGTCTATATGTTTCTCAACATTGTGATGTTGGGTTCCATAATGGCGGCCCTTGGTTCCACCTGTAACGACGCCAAGGAAGCCCAGTCGGTGACAATGCCGGCCATGGCGCCGCTTATGGTTCCCTTGTTCCTCATAGTGCCGATTGCCACGCAGCCCGTCAGTGGCTTCGCGACGGCCCTCTCGCTTATACCCATCTTCACGCCGATAGTTATGACGCTCCGGGTGAGTACGACAGCCACCATACCGGCCTGGCAGCCGTGGGTCGGTCTGGTCGGGGTCACAGCCTTCGCCTTACTGGCTGTATGGGTCGGCGGCCGCATATTCCGTGTCGGTATACTCATGCAGGGCAAGCCGCCGCATCTTCCCTCGATGATCCGGTGGGTGCTGCGCGGCTAAGAAAACACACGGGGTCAGACCTTGAAAACCGGATTCAATTTTCAAGATCTGGCCCCATGTGTTATAATGTATTAAATGAGGTTATGTTTGTCTGTGTGGATGCGATGTTGTGGTATCGCGCAGATGAAATGAGTGGGGAATGTAGGAAAAGGAGCATAGCATGTATAGAGCATCATTGGGGCGAGCGATGTCGGGCCTCGCTTTCGTGACGATTATTGCGCTGGCGGTAGCAGGCTTGAGTCTGTTGGGGGCGGAGGCCGGCTGGGCGCAAAGTGAGGGCCCGGGGGATATCTCTGCTGAGATAGCGCGGGCTAAGGCCGACTTCTACGCTAGATTCGCAGCACTGGCATCGGATCCAACAGCCAACCAGGCGAAGTACGATGTCACCTATTACCGGCTAGATCTTGATATAGACCCGGCAACCGGGACGGTATCCGGGACGGTGAGAATGGTGGCCGAGGTGGTTGATGGACCTCTATCCAGCGTGGATATAGACCTATATGATAACATTACCGTCGATTCGGTGGTGGTGAGCGGAGGAGGGGCGCTTGCCCGCTCCCATTCGGGTGACATCCTCTCCGTCACTCTGGATCGCCCCTACGCCACAGATGAAGTTTTCTCGATCGACATCACCTACCACGG
>JALGWN010000166.1 GCA_025774115.1 bacterium | reverse complement strand
GAGTCCGATCCGTGTGGACCTGCTTGAGAACTACCAGGACGTGGACTCTGTTTACCTGACGTTCGATATTGTCGCTGAGGATGTAATCCCGGATACCCTGAGACTCTATGTGGCAGCTACTGAATCGCTGCACAGATACCCATTCCCCACAGGAAAGCACTGGCATGCATTCAGGGATTTCGCGGTTGATTCCGGAGGTTACGATCTGACCATGGTGATGGGCGACTCCGCCCGGTATACCTGGAGCTGGCCCATCGATCCTGTGTACAGGATCGACCGGCTGGTCAGTAATATCTGGATCGAGGATCCCAACACCAAGGAGGTTCTCCAGGCCCTCAGGGATTTCGTGCCTGAAGTGTTGTCCGGTGTTGAGGCGGCCGATATCCCGGATATGCGGCTGCACAGGAACACGCCCAATCCCTTTAGTTCCAAGACCAGTATCTCGTACAGCATGAGAGCAGCCGGGAAGGTCCATCTGGCTGTCTATTCCCTGGACGGGCGGCTGGTCAGAGAGCTTGAAGATTCCTATCTCGAGCCGGGTCTGCACAAGACCGACTGGGATGGCCGGGACCGGCATGGGAACGAGGTTGCCAGCGGGGTCTACTATTACCGAATAAAGACCGAGCAGGCGTCCCATGCAGGCAAGATGATCGTACTTCGGTAGACATAGCAGCACTGACTTAACGGCGGGGGCACGCTGTGCCCCCGCTTTGCATTGCCGCGCGCGCAACCAAACCTGTTGAAATCCCATCCAATAAATGGTAATATATTTAGTAACCTTTAAGGCTTCAGACATCTATGTGTCATCCAACAGGAGGTACAGACGTGCGTATTCGTTTCGCCCTGGTTTGGGGTCTCATACTGCTGACCGCGGTGCCGGCCCTGGCGGTTCAGCGTATGGTGGTTGTAGAGCAGTTCGCCAACACGGGCTGTCCTTACTGCGAGGACGTAGAGCCTTTCATGATACAGATACTGACCGAGGAATATGACGGTCTTATCGTCCCGATCATGTATCACGGGTGGTGGCCGAGTGGTACGGACACTTTCTATCTATACAACACCGCCGGGAACGAGGCGCGCTTCAGCTACTATTCCGGCACTCCGCCCTGGGGGTCATCGCTCTATGTTCCCAGCTTCCGGTTTGACGGGAAGTACATAAAGGACCCGAGCGATGTGGCTGATACAACGGCCTGGAGCAATTTCGTAAGGAGCACGCTGAACAGCCTGCTTGCCATTCCCAGCCTCATTCGCATCGATGTCGAGCACAACTACATCACTCCCGACTCGGATTCGGTCTATGTCAGCTTTGATGTCGTGGCGGAGGAAGATGCCAACTTCAATATGACGCTGTACATGGTGGTGAACGAGTGGCGACACAGGTATCCTTTTCCTGTCGGCCCCTACGACCATGCATTCAGGAAGTTTGTCCCGGGTAATAGCGGCTATTCCATCGGCCCCATGCTCCAGGGCGATTCACTCCATTTCGAATGGGACTATGCGGTCGATCCCGAGTACAGGGCGGACCGCGTTGTGACCAATATCTTCATCCAACGTAACGGGACAAGGAAGATACAACAGGGCTGGAGGGGTCTCCCGGAGCCGGCCTCCGATGCCGGAGTCGACGTGGCCGATGTCTCCGGTGTCCGCCTGGGCCGCAACGTACCGAACCCCTTCAGTACGGAAACAACCATATGCTACAACGTATCTTCCAAGGGCAAGATAAGCCTGGAGGTATACACGCTCACCGGCAGACTCGTCAGGACGCTTGTCGACCGGAATGTAGGTGCGGGTCCGCACCAGGTGACCTGGGACGGCAAGGACAGCAGTGGCAGGGACGTGGGGAGCGGTGTTTACTATTACCGCATAGATGTAGAAGACGATACACAAGCAGGCAAGATGATCCTGCTTCGCTAAAACAGTCAGAACTCGTGCGGGGGCACTCTGCGGCCCCGTTTCCATGTAATGCCGGTTGAGACCGGTGCAGAGTTGGCTTGAACCACAGTGAATCTCGGGTTATAATTGTAGGGTGTGAATCCTGCGGAACCGGAGGGTTTTTGGATTGAGACGCGCTGAGGCAAAACGTCATCTGCCGGTTGTATGCATGCTTGCCGGCATCCTGATGGTTCTCCTGCTGCCTGGGAGTCTCTTGTGCGGAGAGGATGCCAAGGCTCCTGATTTCAAGCTGGCCAATCTCGACGGGGAGGATGTGACCCTGTCGGAGCTTCTGGCCGGGGGACCCGTCATCCTTGATTTCTGGGCCACGTGGTGCAAGCCCTGTATACGGGGGTTTCCGGGCCTGCAGGCCCTGATGACCAAGTATGAGGACCGCGGTCTCACAGTTGTCGCCGTATCGGTGGACGGACCGAAGTCGAGGGCCCGGGTAGCGCCCTTCATACGTTCCAAGAAATACAGTTTCGAGGTCCTGCTCGATACCCAGGGACGGGTGGCGAAGAAGTACAATGCCATGAGTATTCCCAGGACTGTTCTCATAAGCCCCGAGGGTAGAATCGCATACGCGACGGTAGGTTATCGTCCTTCCAACCATGAGCAGATCGAGCAGTCGCTCATACCACTTCTGCCCCGGATAGCCACCGAGGGTGGTGAAGTGGTTGAATGATGGTCTCTCGAATCCTCATCGCGCTACAGATTGTCTTCGTCTGCGCCTTGCCGGCGTTGGCTGAGGATATCGATATAAGGGGAGCCGTGCAGGGAGACGGCCGGTTTGATTCGGAGAAGAACACAGTGGTGATAGACGGGCGCGTCGACTTCGAAGTGGATATCGGCCCCTTCACCTTCGGCGGTGCCTACCGGGCTTACGATTTCGGCGAGGGTGGCTACAATCCCCGCGGCATTGATCCCGTCTATGATATCAAGCACCGCTACATCGAGGGAGGGGCCAGGGGTTTATCCTTCAGGGGGGGCCATTATTTCTCCACCTTCGGCAGAGGTCTGACCCTGAGAAGTTTCGAAGATGTCGGTCTGGAGCATGACACCTCCCTTGACGGGTTCATCGCAGAGTATGAAACCGGCCCGTTCACCTTTGCAGGGCTCGGAGGTCAGGCTTCCGAGAGGGTGACCGATGTGCAGCAACTCAAATACAGGCTTCGTGGGGCGAGGGTCGGGGTGGGGTTGGGTCCACTGGTCTCGGTCGCCATAAGCGGTGTAAGCAGGGACACCGAGAGGGAAGACGCTGAAGTGACGCTCCCGGAGGACCTCTCCAAGTTCGCCGATCATGTCATCGGCGGGGAGGCCGAGGTGTGGTTGGGGCCTGTGTCTGTCGCAGGCGAGTATGCTCGCCGGAGGGGTGACTACTACCCGGAGCTCAAGCAGGGCGATCAGAAAGGTCACGGCGTGTATGTGACGGGGACGGCCATCACGTCCTGGTCAACGTTGCTTGGAGAATATAAGGACTACGAAGGCTTCGAGCACGCCTTGATCAATCCGCCTACCTGTGTCAGGGATCATACTTGGATCCTCATGAACAGGGTCACGCACCAGCTCGATCCGGGCAACGAACGCGGGTTCTTGGCGGAGGGCACGCTCATGCCGACCGATGAAGTTCAGATCACAGGTGGTGCATCGGAAGCAAGGCGGCAGGGCGGGGGGCTGGCGCATTGGGAAATTTTCGGCCAGATGGATCATAGTCTGCCCCATTGGGGTGTCTCCTCGGTGGCCGGGTCCTGGTCGAGAGAGTACACACTGGGCAGGTTCACGGAATACATGACCGGTGCGATCGATCTTGCGTACGACGTCGGTTCAGTTCAAACCCTCGAAATCGAGCTCGAGGTGCAGCGAACCGAGGAGCCCTCGGGAGAGGCCTTCGAGACCTATCTTACTTCGATAGGGCTGTATCCGAGCCCCGAGATCATTCTCTCGGTGGTGGGTGAGGCCACCACGCAGGCCGGTCTCGATCGTGACTTCTGGCTTTTCGGTGACATTCGGGCGACGCTTTCCGATGGTATCGATGTGTCGCTCGGTGGTGGGACGGAAAAAGGCGGTAAGAAATGCAGCGGAGGGATCTGCTTTACCGAACCCGAATTCACGGGTATTCGGCTGCGGTTCCTGACCCATTTCTGAGAGCGCAGACCGGCCCGGACTATTGGCAAGCCTTGTCGTGAGGTGTCGGAGATACCGGGGACACTCTGCTGCATCAAAAGGTGGAGGCGTTTGGAGCGACAATGAGTAGAAGCATGATGAATGGAGCAAAATTCATAATTCTCATAATCCTGACTGTCCTCGCCGGTTGTGACTGGTTTGACGAGGCGGTGGAAGCCAACCTTCCACCGGAGACCGATCTCCTCGAGTGCGGGGCACCGCAGGGTGTTACCGAGGGTGACGATGTGAGATTCGTCTGGAGTGGTAGCGACATAGATGGACGTGTCTCAGGCTTCGAGGTGTGGTTTGATGGCGGCCCCTGGGAGCCGACACCTTTCGAGTCTTTGACCATATCCGAGATCACCCAGGGCGACCACGTCTTTAAGGTGCGAGCAGTGGACGATGACGGCGACGCGGATCCCGATCCCGCCGAGTGTCTCTTCACGGCCTCGGTAGCCGGACAAATGGTTGGCCGCGTCGTGTTGCTCGAGCTTTTCACGACCAATGAATGTCCAAATTGCCCTAAGGCCGAAATAGCTCTGAATGCGCTGGTCGATGAGATGGGCACCGGCGCTGTGTCGGTCATCGCTTACCATGACAAGCCAAGTTATTCGCCGGACTCGGACGCGCTGGCAACCGGACAGACGGATCAGCGCATCGCGTGGTACACCGGCAACCCGGGGTTTCCCGGAGAGTCCGACACATGGCCGACCGTTGTTTTCGACGGTCTGAGAATCGTTGAGGGTGCACGCACCGCCGAGGAGGCTGAGGCCTTTTACAGGTTTGAGATCTCACTGCGGGAAGATGTGGGAACTCCCGTATCACTGCGGGTGGAAGGCGATATCGGAGGCGATCAGGGCAGCGTGACAGTCGTTGCCAGGGCAGAAGATGTGCTGCCCGGAGGCCCACTGGTTCTTCGGTTTGCAGTGGTCGAGGACAGTGTCAAGTACAGGGGGTTCTGGGCTACCCGGTTTGACTTCGTGGCCCGGCTGCTCCTGGAGGAAGAGGCGCTGGATCTTGTGGCGGTCGGGGATTCGGCGAGAATAGAGAGAGAATTCATGGTGGATCCGTCCTGGGTCGTTGAGAAGCTGGATGTGATCGCCTTTATTCAAGATACAGGGACGAGAGAGGTTTTTCAGTCAGGAAGACTAAAATCGAACTGATGGCGCCGGCCTAATATTGGGCCGGCAACCTGGGCTTAGGAGAGGAAGGGGCATACAGCTATGAAGAAACCGGTGATGGCGAAAACACATGTCGCTGGAT
>JALGWN010000165.1 GCA_025774115.1 bacterium | reverse complement strand
ATTCGTTGCCACGGGAGCGGCTGCGTTATGCTCGCCCCCTGTCATTTCCGTGTCTGCGTAGCGTCGTGACTCCCGTCACGACGCAAGACATTCGTTGCCACGGGAGTAGCGTCGGGTCTCTGCGCCCGACGTCGGTCGCCAGTCCTGTGCCCACGAGGGCATATGGCATGTCGGTGGCCCGCAGGTGGGGTGGGATTCACGATACCTAAGCCAGGCGGGTTAAGGGGGGCATTAACCCGCCTGGAGGCTGCCAGTTTTTGTGTTGACAAAGCCCTCAGCGTGTTGTTATAGTTCCCTGGACGGTGCTGAAAGGCCCGTCAGTTTGCACATTGAGAGGGTTTTGTGCGTACCACAAGTTAGGGGTAAGGGTATGTTCGCACGGAAGATCTGTCTGATGGGATTTGTCCTCGTGGTTTTGGCATTCGCTATGCAGGGTTGTAGGGACGAAGATCTGGCCCGGCCCGATATAAACAGGCCTCCGGAAACCATCCTCTCGGTGGCCCCTGAGCTCGGGGACCAGGCCTTCCATAAGTATCGTGTCAGATGGACGGGGCTGGATGAAGACGGTATGGTAACCGGCTATAAGGTGGCCACAATTGCGGAAGATGAGCTTTACGGAGGAAGGAGCAGCGAAGAGGATATCGTGGAGTATCTGATCGACCTTCCGTGGGACTTCACCGATGCCACTGAGAGCCTCTTCGTATTCAGAGCCGACCGGCCCAACAGCCGCCGGCACAGCCTCTATGTAATAGCTGTCGACAACGAGGGCAAGGAAGACCCGTCCCCCGCCCTGACCAACTTCACGGCAGTCGATTATGAGCTCCCCCAAATAACCATCCGGATAGCCGACAATATGAACCCGATTCCCAGGGTCCCAGGCCCCAGGGGGGACACCCTGCCGTCTTACAATCTCGTTGATCCGGGCGCACCCATCGACATAAGGCTCACATGGGAGGGTCACGATCCCGACGGGGAGATTGTGGAGTGGAGGTACAAGATTGATTCCGCCGTCGAGGTACCGCTGCCGCCTGATTCGACCGGCATGTCTCTTGTCTACGTCGATTCCGAACCTGAAGCCAGCGACGTGAGGCTTGGTTTCCATGAGTTCAAACTGTATGCGATCGATGACGCCAATGCCCGAAGCGACAAGGCGATTGCGAGGTTCGTGATAAACTACGATCCTGATACCGTGATCGACAGTGTCTGGAGTCTGAGAGACAAAACCAACAATTCGACCACTCCACCGGAGGGCCCGCCGCTGCCGGAAATCCTGATATTCGCCAGGGAGTGGCGAGAGAATCCCGATTCCGCAGCCAAGTATGCGGGACAGCGAGTTGGATATCACTTCGGCCCTTTAAGGATGAAATTCCATGGCTCGGATAAGGACGGTCCCCTAAGTGGGGCTCCGCCCGACAGCTTCAAGTGGAGTATTAAGGGTATAAACCTTGGTGGTGAGGTGGGTAGCACCGCTGTGTGTGGTAATGACGGTGATGTCGTTTTCTACTGCGCGTGGTCGGGTTTGAGCCCGCGCCTGGACAGCGATAGACCCTATACCCTGATCTTCAATGCCGTCGATGATCGCGACAAGCAGGACGGCAGCCCGGATACGGTCAAGTTCGACGTGAACTTCACTCCTGAGATTCTGAGCGTATCACATTCGGTCGTGGATACGCTTACAGGCAAGACCAGGATCAGTTGGGATGCGGCGGATATTGACGAGGGGTATGGCTGGGGAAGCAGCGCTCTCCAGGCTCTCATGCTATACAGGTTCCGGTACCGTCTGATAGGGGCAGCCCAGTATAGCCAGTGGATATATGTCGATGTACCTGTGGGGCGACAGAAGATAGTCCCCAAGGAGGGTGCGATCGAGAGCCTTGCGCCCGGGACATATGAGCTCGAGCTTCAGGCATATAACGGGACTTATACTGAGACCCGTGTCGATAAGAGGGATTATGAGTTTAGCGTGCCTTAACAGGGGGTGGGGCGATGAGCGCAAGTAAGCATTCGAAGCTGATATTGATAGGTGTGGCTGTTGTCTGTCTTCTGGCCTTGTTCCTGACATCGTGCAGTGAGAAGGCCGGCGGGACCAGGAAACCGAATTCTGCTCCCGAGACTTTTATCGCCTTCGGCCCCAGTGAGGACTCTCTTACATACTATAAGGTCCAGGTTTTCTGGTTCGGCGCCGATGAAGACGGCAGCATAGACCACTTTCTAGTGACCACCGTCCGCGATGTGGATAGGAACACGTTTCCCTCCGGCTTCGACTGGGACTCGGTCGATGGGTGGGTGGAAACGTCCTCCAAGGAAAGCACCTTTGTGCTGACGGCGGATTCCTGCTGCATTAGAACCGGGCAGATAAGGTCGGCGCTGGCCCCATGGGGAGTCTTGGTTCGGGCTGTGGATAATGCCGGAGAGATGTCGGAAGAGCCGGCCATGCTTTTCTTCAAGGCGAACAATGTTCTGCCCAAACTCTCCATCGTTGTGCCCGAAGAGCTGTCCGGCGCCAACGATCTTACCGCGCACCCCTATTTCGAGTGGGAGGGCGACGACCCTGACGGCGATGCTTCAGCCCTTCAGTACAAGTATCTAATAATACCTGTGGAGGATATGGAGCCGGAGGTGCCGCGGCTTCCTCCTTTGAGTTATGAAGACAGCAGCGGGACTTACGCCGCTCCCGCCGTTGGCAAATGGAGCCAGTGGGTTCCCGCCGATTGTACATCGGTGAGGGACCTGGATCTGGAGATGTTCAAACGTACAAGTCCCGACGATCCTATTGAGTTCCTCCGGATGTATGTGACTGTAAGAGATGAAGGTAATGCGGTGCTTCCCGAGGAGCTCTTTGGGAACTACAACGGTGAGGACAACTGGCTCGAGTTTCACGTGATCTCCACCGGGACAGGGATTCAGATCACGGTCGACGGGGGCCAGCTGGGCAACAGGGTGAGTACCGATGCCGGGCATTCCGGTGATATCTCCGGGATCTTCACCGGAACCGAGATATCGTTCAGGTTCTGGGGCACCGAGTACAAGCCCCAGGGCAAGATAGCGGATGCCTTCCGCTATTATTGGGATAGCCCCTCCGATCCCGCTTCTATATGGAACTACTGGACGGGGCTGACCCCTCTTAGAGTGCAGGGAAGCACGCCGGAGTGGGTGGTTCGATTTCCGTCGGAGGGGGGTACATTCGAGCCCGCTCTCGGTAGTCATATATTCTATGTCGAGGTAAGGGATGTAAACATGACCGCCACGCGGTGCCTGTTCAGGATGGAAGTCCTTCCCGGACCAAGCCGTTTGGGTGAGAACAAGATCCTGTTTGTTGATGACGATGAAGCTAGTTGGTTGGAGCCTGCCTGGAGGGACTTTGAGGAGTCTGAAGATGCTTTCTGGGGGGATGTCCTGGGCGACTACAATCTGGAGATTCTGGATACCGGTTACGACCATCGCCAACGCGAAGTCAATATCCGGCTTGTGAATTCGGCGTCGACTGTGATCTGGAGTGTCGATGACGTCTACAGCCTTTCGGATACGGAGCTGGTCAAACGCTGTGCCATCGAGGGCAACTTCCTGTATTCCTATGTGAAGGTGGGAGGAAACCTCATAATTGTGGGTAAGGACGCAGTGTACTCCACGATGTACTGGCCTGACGGGAGGATCTGGAGCGGCAACAACTCCGAAGGCGGTGGTGACCTGAGGACTCCGCAATTTGCGAGCACGAGGGAATCCATGGACAGCTGGGATTTCACACCCCTCGGTCCGGGAATGACTGAATCCGGCGACTCCGTGTTCAATTGGAATTGGGATATCTTCGGTATCAAGCGCATGCAGTTTCCCCAGACTCCAACACGGCCGCTCAATGCCCTGGTTACGTGCGGAGCCTGTGATCCGGCATTCACTGACACGATTATGACCATAGAGCCCCCGTTCCGGGATTTCTCGGGGGAGTTCAATAACGCCGCTTACATAATGGAAGTGCGAACAGACATGGATGTACGGCCTCTCTTCACGGGGGGCTACTACGACACCACTTCGGGAGAATGGGAGATTCACGGCGATGGCTGGCTGACGGCGGTGTATGTGCCTCCCTCAGGTGAACGTGGTGGTGTCGCTTATATCGGTGTCCCTGTCTACTGGTTCGACCATGACAAGATCAAGTCCGTGATCAGGCATCTGCTCGCCGAATTCGGGGAGCAACCTCTAGGATTTTGATCCGCGGGGCTCTTTCAGTTTTGCAGGACTTTGGAGGGAAGGATGTCTAAACGTAGCAAAGGAATGTTCTCTGCGCTTATCTTCACTGCTATTATGGGTTGCTCCTGTATGGTTTTGGGGCAGATCGACCTCGTTTCGCCTGAGGTAGAGGTGATCGAAGGTAACAGGCAGGTCGAGATCTTCTGGAGTGATCCCGAGCCGGAAGCGATGACCTACATCAAGCAGCCTGTGCTGGGTACGGTGGCATTTCACTGGATGGGAAACGCAGAGCTAAGCTCGGATGGCTTCTACCTTGGGGCATGCGACTGGACTTTCAACGTCCTGGTCTCGTTGGTGCTCGACACCTGGGAGTTGTCCTGGCGCGAGGTGATTGACTGGAAAACCGGAGCCCAGGTGAACCTGCGCTCGGAGATCACAGACCTGGAAACTTACTGTGACTTGTCGCACGGCATCAGGGTCAAAATCGACGAGACGGGGATTTTCGACACCGACCTCGCAGATTGGTCCGGGCCCGAACCGGCGCCCGGAGGCCTCTTCTGGGGGGGAGACCAATCCTATCCGGATAGTGTAGTGCTCTTCACCTTCACCTGTACTTCGGGCGGCGAGCTCGGTGCTGCGGGTGGAGACATCGGGTTTGACTGGGAGAGCATTCAGACGCGTCCCGTGGAGCTGGGAGATTCGGTCCAGTCGGGTTCTTTCACCGTGGATCAGGCAGACAATCCCGTGGAGGTCTATGGAGGCATGAATCTGACGTTCCCGGCCGGGACCTTCGCGTCCGGTGAGACCTTTGCTATTGGATTGCGGCTCCCGCTGGTGGACGGTGATCGTCTAAGCATCGTAGCGGAGACCTTCGAGGGGTACCTCGTGCTCAGGAGCTCTATTGCAGACCGCCCCGGCCAGTATATGGTGATAGCCAACATCAGCAAGTGTGACAGCTTCGAGTTTTTCCAGGACGAGCAGGGCTTACCCGGTCCTTACGAGGAGAGGTATTACATCGATCAAGGCGTGACCGATGACCAGCCGGGTGTCCAGCCCGATCCCGCGATCGGCCCACGGTGCTGAATGGTTTCCCCTATCGATACGCGGTGGTGACCTTTGATATGTCCGAGGCACATGAGCAGGTCTTAAGCCCCATAGACACGACGCTTGTTTATCCATCTGCGTTACCGGCTTCATCCGCGGATGATGTTTATGTTGTTCCCAACCCTTACGTTCGTGAGGCCGGGTGGGATATAGATGGGGCCAAGTTGCGGTTCGTCAATGTCCCCGAAGGAGCCGTGATCAGGATATATGATGCTTCGGGCAGTTACGTGGATACCGTGTACCCCAACAAGTACAGCTACGATCAGTCGAAGCAGCAGGGGGCGGTGGACTGGGATCTCAAGAACGCTGACGGCACGAAAGTCGTCAGTGGCATATATATCTACAGACTCGAATCCGATCGTGGCGAAAAGACGGGACGATTCATAATAGTAAGATGATGACCACCGGCGGGTATTCCATTGTCGGGGGCCATACCTCCGAGACCTCACAGTAGTGTTTTACCCGGCCCTTGGGGTATTCGAGGGAGCGCTGCGGGAAGCCAAGAAGGGACGAATCTGAAATGAAGACCAATGCCGAACGTCTGGTTATGCTGTCGGTGACCGGTGAAGTCTCGAGCCCCATGATGGCTGATTCCGGCTACCGCATAGACTGCACGGGAAAGCCGGTTATTCTGCCCGGCACGGGGGGCATTACCTACAATCTAAAAGTAGGCGACCCTGCGTGCGGTTGGGTTGCCGACCACGTCGAGCCCGGAGTCAGTTTCAAGAACCTCTCGCTCAAGCAAGGTAACCGTAGCGCGAATGCGGCCCTTAACATACTGTCTTGCATCGGCAACAGGGCCCTGGTCACGACCGGAGACGCCAAGGGAGCCGAAGGTGTGGTAACGGGCAAGCACGGAGGAATCGAGCACGTGCTTGTTGATTTCGACGAACGGGACCTCTCCCGGCTCGCCATAGGCGACAAGATCATGATAAGGGCCTACGGCACGGGCCTGGCCTTGGATGGGTTTAGGGACGTAAAGGTCATGAATCTCGATCCGCGGCTCCTGGAGGTTATGAATATCCGGGTGGTCAAGGGCAAGGTGGAGATAGGTGTTTCCCATGTAATTCCGGCGGTTGTGATGGGGTCGGGTATCGGCAAGGTGCACTCCCACTCGGGTGATTACGACATCCAGCTGCTCGATCAGAAGACGGTTGCGAAACACGGCCTCGGCGACATAAGGCTCGGCGATGTTGTTGCCATCAAAGATGCAGACAACACCTATGGGAGGATGTACCGCAAAGGGGCCCTTACCGTGGGTGTTGTGGTCCACTCCGACTGTGTGCTGTCCGGGCACGG
>JALGWN010000164.1 GCA_025774115.1 bacterium | reverse complement strand
GCGGTACGAGGACGATGGGCTTGCGAGCGAGGAGTCTTACTACTACTACGTATGCGCACGCGATTCGATGGGCAATGTGAGCGCCCCGTCGGAGACGCTGGAGGCCTGGACCGGACCTTCGGCCATGCCCGGCTGGCCCGCTGAACTAAGAGGCGCCGCTTTGTCCTCGCCGGTGGCGGGTGATGCATCGCATAACGGTTCGAAGGAAGTGTTTCTGGGTTCCAAGGGCCTCGAGGTCACAGGTATCGACGTTCTCGGACAGACCCTTGCCGGGTTTCCCTACGAGGGCGAATGTGAAGTGTGGAGCTCCCCGGCGCTCGCCGACCTGGACGGAGACGGCACCCTCGAATGCATCGTGGGAGAAGGAAAGGGTAACAAGGGTGCTGCCTGTGCCAGGGTCCTGGTCTTTAACCACGATGGCACTTTTGTGAATTCCACCCACAATCCTCTGCTTGAACCGGGATCGCCCGGCTGGCCCCAGGAGGTTGCAGCTCTCATAAGGTCTGTTCCGGCCATAGGCGATCTCGACCGGGACGGCCGGCCCGAAGTCGTGATCGGGACCGAGTCTGTGCCCGGCAGGCTCTATGCGTTCAGATACGATGGTAGTCCCTACATCGAGGGTTCACCCATCTTCGCCGAGACCGAGTGCCAGATCTGGGCGGCGCCCTGCCTGGTCGATCTGGATGACGACGGGACGCTCGAGGTGGTTGTATGCGACATGGCCTGCGGAGCCGGTGGGGGCAACCTCTACATCTGGAATCATGACGGCAGTCCCTACATAGAAGGCACGGACGGTATCGTAGATACAAGAGGATCGTCCTATTGGTCGTCGCCTGCGGTCGGAGATCTCGATAACGACGGCTCTCCTGAGATTGTGGCGGTCGACACCTGGGGGCGCGTGCTGGTGTGGAATCATGACGGGAGCCCCATAGTCGGAGACAACCCCATCATAGCCAATACCGGTCTCAACACCTGGTCGTCGCCGGCTCTTGCCGACTTCGACGGGGACGGCACGCTCGAGATCACGGTGGGCTTCGGACACGACCATGGGAAACTTCTGCTTGTGCGATATGACGGTACCCCCTACGCAACCGAAGCCGTCATTTTCGAGTGGGACCGGGCTCTGGGTTTTTCGGCTCCGGCGGTTGCCGATATCGATGCGGATGGAGCCTTGGAGATAGTGATATGCAGTCTCGACGGTTTCGTGATGGGCCTTGAGACCGACGGGTCTTTCGCACCGGGGTACCCGATCAAAATCGATGGGGTCATTTACTCGAGCCCTCTAATCGAGGACATCGATGGGGACGGCGATCTCGATCTTCTTGTGCCTGCCTACAACTCGCGGCTTTACGCCTGGGACCTCGGTGCGCCTTCTTCGCCCGAGCTTGCTCCCTGGCCCATGTTCCGTCACGATCGCTGGCGGACAGGCACTTTCGGTTTCCAGACGCCTGCCGATACCGTGCCACCCGCCTATTCGATAGCGATCTTCCAGAACCCGCTTCTCGACAGGGTGATGGACTTCTATGTTGTGCCCGGCGAGCAGACCGAGGGCGCCCCCAAGCTGGTGCTGGGCTCGGCGGGTCTACGGGATACGCTGGAATCCGAACAGGTGCCCAATACCACGCGTGTCTACCGCGGACACCACCTTGCGGGAATCTCAGGTGCGGAGACCCTTTACGTGTCGGCAACCGATCTTTACGGCAATCTCGGCACCGACTTCAGGGTTATCACATACTCGCGCATCGTGGGTGGAGACGTGGTTGTCACAAGCGCCGACGGTGGGTTCACTGCATATGGACCCGCGACAGGGGAAGCGGTGCTTGCATGTCTACCTGTGGATAGCGACTACCTTGCAGCCGATCCGTATGCCCCTGTCGATGTCCGGCCGGCTGCTTACAACCTATGCATTGTGGGCGGGAGTGGGATCCCACTTTCCATAAAGGCGAAAACCGAGCGTGCGGATGAGCTTCTTTATATGTTCAATGGCGGCTGGACGCCGGTGGAAGGGCAGGAAAAGGCCGGCGGTTATCTTGTGGTTCACCACGCGAGCCCCGGCATCTACGGTATCGGCACCGGTCTGCCTGGGCGGATCGACGGACTCACGATCTCGTCCGGTTTGCCTAATCCCTTCGGGGAGACCTGCACCTTTGTACTCAACGTGCCGCAGCCGCGCCTTGCGCGTATGTGCGTGTACGATGTCCGCGGCAGGCTCGTCGACGTCCTGTTCGACGGTCCCGCCGATGGCCCGACCGAAATCGTCTGGGATGGCAGGAGTAGCTCCGGCAGGAGAGTGTCGAGCGGGATCTACTTCGTCCGTGCTCGATCCGGGTCTATGGTGGCCGCAATCAAAGTCATTATGCTGAGGTAACGTCATGAAGAAGGTCTATTGCTATGCATCGGTGATCGCGCTGTTTCTGGTCATGGGTTGTTCCGGTGGTGGTGGAGGCAGCGGGCCCGACCCTTCGCCGCCCAAGATAACAAGCGGTCCGTCGGTAACGGGTATCGATGTACGGGAGGCAAACGTCCGGTGGACTACCGACAAGAACGCTACCTCGATCGTGTTCTTCGGCCTGACCTCCTCCTATACCGACTCGCTTAAGGCCGGTGCTTTAGTGGTGAACCACTCCGTTGCCCTCTCTGCGCTGACGCCTGCCACTCTCTATCACTATAATGTCGCATCCGACGACGCCGACGGAAGACGGGTCAATTCCGGTGACAGGACTTTCACCACGCTCGCGCCCACAAACGAGCTGCTGGATGCAGGGTGGGATTTCTTCGAATCGGCCGAATTTGATTCCGCCCTGGTTAGGTTCGACGATGCATACTCCTACGAGCCAGGCAATCCGGATGTGCTCGAGGCCCTCGGTTGGACTCTGCTTCGGTTGTACAGGTTTGAGTCCGGGGGAGGGTCGCTTTCCGCCCGTTCGATCCTGGAAACCGCGCTGGCTATCGAGCCTGACCGTTCGGACTGTCTGGTCGCCCTGGCATTTGTATACCAGGCTATCGAGGCTTATGAGGATGCGATCCGGACTGCCCGAGACGCCCTTGCCTTTGCGGGTGCCGGTTATGTCTTCGAACACGACCCGGAGATTTCGACGTCCGACATAAGGTATTGTCTGATCCTCTCGCTTGTCGCAACCGGCGATTTTTCCGGTGCTCTGGCAGAGGCGCAGCTTATCGACCCCACCATCGACATCGATCCCGGCGATGCCGCGACCTGGAATGGCTACTCGTCGTTTGAGGAGGCGGTTATAATAATGGTCGAGGGCCTACGGGAGAGCGGCGGTTAAACCCGCCTATCCGCGGCTTTACACTTGCCATTCGCACCGTGTGGAAACGCTTGACTTGGAGCCCCATCCGTGGTAGAATTGTCTCGGAAGATAGGTAAATGGGTGACCATCTAATACCCTACCAAGAACGAGCGAGGCGCGACCCGAAGGAGGGTATGCGCTGTTCTATTCAGAGACAGAAGCTCAGCTTACGAGAGGTGTCAATCCATGAAGAAAAGCATGTTACTGGTGATCGTTATTGCCTTGTTTTTGACTCCTTTTGCGGTTCATGGGCACTCCATAGATCTCAAGTATGGTTGGGAGGGGGAGGACCTCCGGGTCAGGCGGATTTCCGGATTCGACTATCTGGGGGTGGAGGATTGTGTCTTTCCGACTGGTACTGTAGGTAAGATCTACAGCATCGAGCTTCTCCCCGAAGGTTATCGGATCGAAGGGTACCGGATTCTGCATGAGGAGTGGCAGGAATTAGAGGGCGATTACCGGCTTGGAGTTCAGTCGGATGGTGTGATGGCGGTCATGATGGCCGAGGATCGGGGAGGCCTCGAGTATGTGGGAAGTGGCGATGTCTTCGGCTACCCCGTGATGGTCTCGGCCGTGACGCCATTCAGTATACGAGACGGCAGAGTGAGTCTGCTCAAGCGGCTCGAGGTGAGGGTTGAGTGCTCCACGGGGCCGGACGGGCTGCGTCCCGCCCGGAGAAGCGCAAAGATGGACCGGCATCTCAGCGATCTGGCTGCCAGGTCGTTCGGCGGGTCGGCGCAAGATTACGGTGAATGGGACGTTCAGGGATACACGGACTGGATAACAGAAAGCCCAAGCCTTGAAGGCGGTGTTGTAGATTGTGTTATCGTAACCGCCGACAGTATGGCGGCGGAGTTCGAGCGGTTGGCCGCCTGGCATGATCGGCTGGGCGTAAGGACCGTGGTCCGGACCATGGAGTGGATCGAGTCCGAGTATGACGGTTCGGATCGCGTCGAGCAGATCCGAAATTTCCTGCGCGACGCATACCGGAACTGGGGGACTGTATACGCAGTCGTGGGTGGAGCGCCCCCTGTGGTGCCTATAAGATACGCGTGGACGAACCACTACGATGGCGCGTTTATCCCGACAGATGTCTATTTCGGCGATCTCCAGGGCACCTGGAACGCCGACGGCGATCATATCTTCGGTGAGTTCGGCAACTCGCCTGAGAACCCCGGGGACGGCGTCGAGTTCTGTGTCCAGATGATTACAGGCAGGGCGCCTGTCAGAACCGTGGAAGAGGCCCGGAGTTTCGTTGATAAGACCATCGCCTATGCTATGGAGCCTGAGCCGGGATTCGCGACCTCCGCCCTGTTTCTGGGCGAGGTAATTTTCCCGATAGACTGGCAATCTGGAGACCCTATTACCCTCGACGGCGGAACCATGTGTGATACCTCGGCAGCCTATTTTCCAGCCTACTTCGACACGCTCAAACTGTATCAGAAATACGGTCAAATGAACCGTACGACGTGTATTGAGGCCTTCAATGAGGGTTACAACTTCACCGTGATCGCAGGCCACGGCGACGCGTTCCGGACTTCGGCTGCGGAAGGCGACCCGCCCTTTATAAACGCAGTCGATTTCGACACGCTGTCTAACGATAACCGGTTTGGCTTTGTCTATGCCCTCAACTGTAACAACGCCGCGGTTGATGTGGATTGCGTGTTGCGGCATTTTCTGGTTAACCCGGTGGGCGGTGGTATCGGCACGTATGCCACCACGAGATACGACTTTCCCAACGTGGGGCAGTTTTTCCTCAACGAATTTCTCCACTACCTTTTCCAGCGGGACGTGACCCGCATAGGCGATGTGTGTGCACTTCACCACTTGATATTCATACCATCAGGCCTGGTACATGACGGTGCAGTGAGATGGTCGCTTCTGACCTATATATTGCTTGGCGACCCCGTGATAGACTTCTGGGTTGCCGAACCAGAGACGCTTGATGTGACCTTCGGGGCCCTGTCGTTATCGGACAGCGCATACAGTGTGGAGGTGCTTGATGGAGGAATGGGTGTAGAGGGTGCGACGGTTGTGCTTTTGGGTGACCGCG
>JALGWN010000038.1 GCA_025774115.1 bacterium | reverse complement strand
TCGACGCTCTCGCCTGTTATTCCGCGGTTCCTTTCGGCCACGGGGACAAGATCATGGTCGAGGGTATCCAGGAATTCATAGGGCGGATGGCGACCATACCCCGGTCGATCTCGCATGAATACCTGGGCCCCTGGCTTGTTGCGCTTCAGGAATATACGGGCATGGACATGTTCCTTCCCAAAAACAGCGGGACCGAGGCCAACGAGGCCGCCATCAAGGCCGTGAGAAAATGGGCCCGGAAATACGGGGGAAAGAACGGTGACGGCATAAAAGAACCGATAGACCCGATCATCATTTCCGCCGAGAAGTCCTTCCACGGGAGAGGATTCGGATCCACGACCCTGATGACCGATGAATGCTCCAAGCGCGACGTCGGCCCCCTGCTTCCGGGAATCGATCATGTGCCTTTTAACAGTGTCCCCGCCATCGAGGCCAAACTCAAGCAATATGACGGCCGCGTAGCAGGTGTCTTTCTGGAACCCATCCAGGCTGAGGCGGGCATCTTTGTCCCGGATGACGATTACCTGCGCAGGGTCCAGGAGTTGCTGAAGAAAAACAACGTGTTGCTGGTGCTTGATGAGATCCAGACCGGATTTGGAAGAACAGGGGCGGACTTTGCCTGGCAGCTCTACGGGCTGGAGAAACCGGATCTTATAACTCTCGGGAAAGCCATGAGTGCCGGATTTCTTCCGATAAGCTGTCTTTGCGGGAAGCGAAAAATCATGGAGCTCTTCGTGCCGCATAGCGAAGGAAGCACATTCGGCGGTTTTCCCCTGGCGGCATACGTGGGGATGCTTACCATCGCCGAACTCAAGCGGAGAGACATGACCCGGAAGGCCGCAGAATCAGGTGAATATCTTCGCAGCAAGCTGATCGGGGTCGCCCGAAGCCATGCCGACAAGGTGAAGGAAGTCAGGGGAAAAGGCCTCTTGTTCGGTATTGAGATCCATTCCGGCTATGATGGTCACGCGCTGAGCATGAATATGCTTAAGTATGGTGTTTATGCCAAGGAGACCCACGGCACGAACCTGAGAATAGCCCCCCCTATCGTTATCGATGAGGAGGGCATGGATACAATAGCGTCGGCCCTGGACAAGAGTCTGGCGGATCTATAGCCCGCAAAATGAACAGGGAGGTGGCTTATGAGGCGGCCGTTAGTGCTGGCTGTTGTGTTTGCGCTTGTAATGCTTGCTTGCGGGGAGGTTGAAAAAGGGAGAAGCATCCAGGGCAACGTAACCGGGGCCGACGGCAAGGTGCCTCCCCTCGCCCATGTTCATCTGCTCGCCCTGGGGGATGACATCGGGGCCACGGTCAAGTCCGTCAGGGTCGAAGAAGACGGTTCCTTCATGTTGGATCTTCCCGATGAGGGCTACCATGACCTGCTTGTGACCGCGGTTAATCACAGGTCGCTCCGCATCCCGCTCGTATCGGATGATGGCTTTGCCCTCACCGGCGTTCGGATCACACCGGCCCCTTATCAATACAACGATCCCCTGGAAGGCGTCCGGGTGATCGGCGACTGGGCCGACTTCTCGAGGCGCGCAGCCGAGCCAATGACGCTTCAGGATGACGGGACGTTTGCCTATGAGCGTGAGGTGGAGGCTGATACGCTGGCCTACCAGGTGCTTAACGCGGAGCGAAGCGGACGAAGCACAAACGGCACGGATTCAGACTACTTCATCTACGATGGAGGCGGCGACTACCTCTCGGTTGTATCCGTGGAAGGCGGCACCGCCCGGGTCTCTTTCGATCCTGAGCAGGCCCGGATCACCCCCACCGAGGACGTGCCTCTCGTCGACTTCGGTGACCGTGGCCGCACGCCGGCCGAGGCCTGGGAAATACACAAGCGGTGGCTGGACGAGGCCGACCGTAGAGACCTGGCTTTCCAGGAATACGCCGAGGAAGAAGGCACCTATGAGGGGTTCGAATACAACATGTCAGACCTCAGACAGTATCTTCTCGGCAAGATGTCGGGTGCGGAAGGCCGGGCCGCCCGGAGATACGCCGCGGTGGTGATGGCCGGTGTGATGGACATGGGGATCCCGCTGGAGGAGGAAGAGGTATCGGCCATAGCCGAGGTGCTTCCGGTCACAGACAGGATGTGGGCGGCACAACCCGCAGCTTTCCTGGATGTGTTCGGACACACTTACGGGCACGACAAGATGGTAGAGGTCTTCGAGGACAACCTGGACAAGGTTGTAGAGAAAAAGGTCCGTGCGGCAATGCTTCTTGAGATCGGCCTCCGGGCCAAGGGGGCGGGCGACACCGCCCGGCAGCGGGGAATTTACGACGATCTGATCCGGAACCATTCGGATGTCAACATGCCCTACATCTCTTACCGGATAAAGAGCGAGCTCGACCCCGATCTCAAGATCACAGCCGGCAAGCCTGTACCCGAGTTCGAGATGGCCCTTCTGGATAATGGTGGAATGGTCTCCAAGATCTCTATGACGGGCAAGTACTACCTGATCGATTTCTGGGCGACATGGTGCGGCCCCTGTGTCAGGGAGATGCCCAACCTTCACAGTGCCTATGAGAGATTCAAAGGGGGCCAATTCGAGATCCTCAGCATATCGCTCGATCAGAGCGTCGACGATATAGCAGGCTTCCGCGCCGGGGAGTGGAAAATGCCTTGGCTTCATGCTTTCGCGGAGGATATGTTCTCCGACGAGGTGACGATGCAATTCGAGGTCTCGAGCATCCCTAAGCCGGTCCTGATCGATCCCGAAGGCGTCATAGTGGCCACGGGCCTGGAACTGAGGGGTGACCGCCTGGAAGAGACCCTGGCCGGATACATCGACCCTTAAACACCCCCTGGGCCGCCGGAGGAAACACCCGGCGGACCCGAGCAAAGGAGACTGTTGTGAACACAGCGGTGAGAATCCGGATTCTGGGCTTTTTGGTCTGCTTGATTGTCGTATCGGCCGCAGGAGCCCACGCAGGCGGAAGGGTGGGTGCAGGAGTGACCTATTGGTATGCGCTCGAAGACATAGACTTCGGCGACTTCGATAGAAACGGTGCGTCCTGGTTCCTCAGTTACCAATCCCGGGGTGCTTACCTCATCGGCTGGGAGGCCGACTTCGAGATGATGCCCGAAGGCTTCATGGCTTCTCCGGAGAAGGTCTATGCACCACAAGCCTACGTGATTGCCGGCACGTCGCTTTACGGGGCAGCCGGCATAGGCTGGTACTATTCCGATGGAAACTGGGCCGACCAACCCTTCTATGTGCTGCGGGCCGGCATGGAACTGACCCTGCTCCCGACCATCTATCTGGATCTCAGTGCCAACTACCGGTTCACCAAGTGGGGCAATCTCAAGGACGAAGATATTGATACCGACACCATAATGCTGGGCGCCGCCTTAAGACTCGGTTTCTAGCCCGGATTATTCACAAACTTCGTCGCGAGGTGCCGGAGATGCCGGTGATGACAAGGAAGACGAGTGAGTCGACCGGAGGCGTATTGAAAGATACGCTGAGGATCGGCGAGCGAGGATAACGCCGTCAGCGCTGGCAGATGCGTCACCGCAGCAGGAGGCTTGTGAATAATCCGGGCTAGCGGTTGCGCCATCTGGGCGGCGAGGGAATGCGGTTGGTGGGCTGCCAGAACCTGTCTACCGGGGAAGCCTCCTCCTGCTTGCCCTCTCCCTCACCGGCGGCCCCCTCCTCCGGCTTGGAGACAAACGCTTTGGCTTTGCCCCGTGGTGCTATCTCATAGGATTTCTCCGCTGCCGCTACGATCTCATCCTTCAGGCCCTCATCGGCTATCATCCCGGTGTATTCCCTGCGGCCCTCGACTATATCCTGTAGATATGTATCGATCTCTTCCTGGGAATAGAACCTGCGGGGATCGTACTCACCCATATCCTTACCCTCGGCACTCACAATCTCCTTGGTACCGAACATGCCGGGATCGTAGCCGTTTATCTTCTTGAGGTCGCCCCGCTGGATGGCAGCCATCACGTTTATGGGCACGCGGCTCGTTTTTCGGATGAAGTTTTTCTTCGTGACCCCACCTTCCTCAACCTGCTTGATTACCTCTCCCATCCCACCGGTGTTATACTGGAAGAAGCGGACCTTGTCGGGGTACTTGTCCACGAGCTGCATTACAATATCATAGAACCGGTTCACCTTCCGCCCGCGGGAGCCGACTATGAAGGGATCGGTTCCCACTATCCGCACCGATTCACCGGCCTTGGCGGGCTGCGAAGCAAAGCTGTGGGTCGACTCCCCCCAAAGGTAGGCCAGGACACCCTGCATGGGCGTGAGCTCCTGGGCGAAGGGCATGATCGTGTTCCTGCGTGTTATGAAGGCGAAGATCAGACCGTCCAGCTCTTCAAGCGTGGGGAGGTTTATCGATTCCGCGCTTATATTGATCTTCTTCCGCCCCACCTTGATCCACAGCTTGTCACGCGTTATCACCGAGCGCCCATTGGCACAGAGGGCTTCATCCAGGAAATCCGGGTTGCCGTCGGCATCGATCATCACATTCTCAAACATGGCGGACTTGTCGGTGAGCGCATTGTAGAGGGCTTCCTGCAGATTGGGATCGACGTCGGTCTTGACGAAGAAGCCGCCGTCCTCGCTCCCGAGAGCGGCGCCGTCGTTCTTCAGGAAACATATGTCGTCCTGACTCACCATGTTGCCCTCGCCCCGCCTGTAATCCAGCCCCATGGGATGACACGACCAGGTGGATTTACCGGTAGCCGTAAGACCGAACATGAAGACCCCGTATCTCCTCAGCTCCCCATGCGGGTCCAGGACCGTGACGATCTTGGTGCCCGAGTGAAGCCCCAGCATCCCCCTCTCATCCGCGTACCACATGGCCTGCCGCAAGAACCCCTTTTTGTCCTCGCCCATATAGTCGGTGCCGAGCGCGATGTTGATGTTGTGTTCGGGTAGCACAAGCACCTGCTGTCTCAGCGTGTGCTCTTCGGGGATGTGGATCATGGTGAACTCGGGGCCGGGTTCTTTACCCACCTTTCGCATCGTACGCCCCCACATGTATGCGATCCGGTAGTTCTTCTGGTCCGCCACGGAAACGTACAGATTGCAGATCGGGTTATACTCACTGTTGTTGCACATCTGCCGTCTGAGATGTATGAAAGGCATGGTTCTCATGAGGTGGAGCACACTGTGGAGCTGTTCGGGGACCTTGCCAACGATGCTCTTCTGGAGGTCCGTGAGCTTGGGCAGGCGTACCGCAGGGCTGCCGAGATACACCGTCTTCGGTGCTATTCTGCTCGATACCGAAGATCGCCAGCCATAGGATCCGAACTTGGTCCGGGTGCCTGTATTGATGGCAGGCTCTCGCAGGTCCTCGTGGCGCGTCCTTCGGATGTTGCTGCCGCCGAGCAGTGGAAGCAGGTTATCGACAAACCTTCTGTACTCATCGACATCATAAATATCCGCCACTTTAGCCTCCAGATCTAGCGTGTCCAACCCGATCCCGGCCATTATAAAACCCAGCCCATCCAAATGCAATAGCATAGAGAGGAAAAAGTGCGCACGCCACCCATTTGGGGTTGCATACTCCCCCCCCTCTGCATATAATCCAGCTTCGTGAAGAGAATCGGTCGGTTAAGACCTGGAGGGGGATGATCCTATGACACCTGATACCGTGATCTGGATCGGCGTTATCGCCGCTATTGTAGCTGTCATCATAATCGCGATGAAGAAACAGTACAAAAAAGTGGGACCCAACGAGGTGCTCATCGTATCCGGAGGAGTGAAGCGGACGGTCGTCGATCCGGACGGCACCAAACGCAAGATAGGTTACCGCGCCCACATAGGCGGCGGTACATTTGTCATGCCTTTGATCGAGACCGCCGAAGTCCTGCCCCTTGAAGTATTCACGGTCGAAGTCAAGGTGCCGGAGATCCTCTCTTCCCAAGGCATCCCCGTCGCCGTTCAGGGGGCATCCCAGATCAGGGTCAAGACCGATGAAGCCTCAATACGGATGGCCGCCGAGCAATTTCTGGGCAAGGGCGTCGAGGGGATGAGACTGATCTCTATGCAGATTATCGAAGGCCACGTGCGCTCGACTGTCGGCAACATGACCATCGAGGAGATGTATCGGAACCGCAACGACTTCGGCAACCAGGTCGAGAAGGGTGTTCAAAAAGACCTGGACCGGCTCGGCCTTTCGATAATATCTTTCTCGCTGACCGACATCACCGACAACCAGGGATACCTGGAATCCAAGGCCAGGCCGCAGATCGCAAAGGCTAAACACGATGCCGAGATCGCCCAGGCGGAGACCGCAAAAGAAGCGGCGATAAAGGCGGCCATAGCCCGCAAAGAGGGCGACATCGCCAAACTCCAGGCCGAGACCGAAGTCGCCGAAGCCACACGCGACTACGAGGCGAAGCGCGCCGAGTTCCAGGCGGTCGTAAACCAGAGGCGCGCAGGTGCGGACCTGGCCTACGAGCTCGAGCGGCAGAAGATGACCCAGCAGCTCAAGAAGGAAGAAGCCGAGACCATGCTGGTGGAGAAACGCAAGGCCATCGAGCTCGAGGATATGGAGATAAAGCGCAAGGAGAAGGAGCTGGAGGCCACCGTCCGCAAGCCGGCCGATGCCGAGAACTACAGGCAGGAGTTGGAGGCCAAGGGCAGGGCGGTCGCAAAAAAACTCGAAGGGAGCGCCGAGGTCGATATTCTGAAGGCCAGGGGCGTTGCCGAAGCCGAGGCCATGAAGAAAAAGGCGGAATCCTGGAACCAGTATAACCAGGCGGCGATCTACCAGATGTTCATGGACGTGCTTCCGGATCTTGCCCGGGCGGTGTCCGAGCCTCTGAGCAAGGTGGAGAAGATAGTGATTGTGGGCGGATCGGGGGACGGCTCTCTGGGAGCATCCAGGATTACAGGGGAGGTGGCGAAGGTGCTGGCCCAGCTTCCCACCATAGTGGAATCGCTCGGCGGAGCCGACCTGAAGCAACTCCTTACCAACATAACCCGTAAGCGGATGGGTGAAACTCAAGCGGAGACCTCAGAAGAAAAGCCCAAGAAGGAGTAGGCCATGGTATCCGAGCGAGTTTCTCAGATAGGAGCATCCGAAACCCTGAAGATCTCCGCTAAGGCCAAAGAACTGGCGGCCCAGGGTAAGGATGTCGTCAATCTCAGTGTGGGCGAGCCCGACTTTCCCACCCCGGCCAATGTCAAGCAGGCCGGCAAGGATGCCATAGATGCCAACTTCACCAAGTACACACCCAACTCCGGGATACCCGAGCTGAGGAAGGTGATTTGCGAAAAGCTTAAGCGTGACAACAACGTGGTTTATGGCCCCGACCAGATACTGGTATCCTCCGGGGCGAAGAACTCTCTCTATAACCTGATGATGGCCATTCTCGATCCGGGTGATGAGGTAATAATACCTGCTCCCTATTGGGTCTCGTATCCCCAGCAGGTCCTGCTTGCCGGCGGCAAGCCTGTCGTAGTTGAGACCAGGGAGGAAGACGACTTCAAACTCACTCCCAAGGCGCTGCAATCGGCAATCAGTTTTAGCACCAAGGCCATCATAGTCAACAATCCGAGCAACCCCACAGGCACCGCCTACGAGCGGCGCGAGCTCGAAGATATCTGCGCGATTGCCGCCAAGGAAGGCCTCACCATTATCGCCGATGAGATATATGAGAAACTGGTTTACGGCGGCTTCAGGTTCACCAGCGTCGCTTCTCTGGGGGATGAGATCAAGGCCAAAACCGTAATCGTGAACGGTGTATCGAAGGCTTATTCCATGACCGGCTGGAGGCTTGGATACGCGGCCGGTCCCAAGGACATCATAAGCGCGATGGCCAAAGTCCAGAGTCACAATACCTCAAATGCATCGTCGGTTTCCCAACGAGCGGCGCTCGAGGCCATCAAGGGCACCCAGATGGACGTGATGCGTATGGTCTCGGAGTTCCAGGGTAGAAGGAATTACTGCCTCCAGAGGCTTCGCTCGATTCCCAATGTCTCATGCATGGAACCGCGCGGGGCGTTCTACCTCTTCCCCAATTTCTCGGCATACTATGACAAGGAATACGAGGGTATGCTGATAAGGAACTCCTTCGGGCTGGCCTACTATCTCCTGAAGTATGCCAATGTGGCCCTGGTACCGGGGGCCGCTTTCGGCGAGGATGCATGCATAAGACTCTCCTATGCTGCCTCGATGAAGGACATTCAGAAGGCGATGGACCGTATCGTGGACGCCGTGGGTAAGCTCCGTACTTCGCGGAGAACAAAGCGCATCACGCTCGACAACACCATGACCCATGTAAAGGGCAAGATCCCGTTCGAGACCAACATCAACATGCAGATGCGTGAGGTGCTCGTGGGCGAGATGGAGGAGCATCTCAACCACGATAACTACTACGAATGGAACGCCAACATAGCCGGTGTGGTAGTGCAGCTCAGGACCAATGTGAGGCATCTGCACGAATTCTGGGTCGAGAACTGGTATCCCTCAGAGCTCGAAAGCGATCTCGAGCCTCATGCCATCATATATGCCGTGGACGGTATTGCGGGGAGGGAACCGAGGGCTTACTACAATGCCGAATCGAAAACCGGCATCATCGTAAACTGCGATTACTATGACCATGTACGCAAGTTCGCCCTGGGTGCGGTTACCGACATCGTGGAGAGGGTCTCGGAAACCCATACGATACACGGGGCCTGTCTTGATTTCGGAGGGCGGGCCATGGCCCTCGTGGCCCCAGCCGGGGTGGGCAGGGGTACGGTCTGCTACGGCCTGCTCCAGCATGCCAAGGCGAAGATGCACTCCAACGACTTTTTCCTGGTTCGCTACACCCGCACCGAAGCCATAGCCGACATATCGGAGCGTAAGTTTTATGTGAGAACCCGGGCGGCCAAGTCTTTCGACTACCTCGCTCCCCTCTTCGACCGGAGCAAGCTCGAGAACGTCGTGACGCGTAAGGAAGACTGCCTCAATGTGGACTGCGAGAACCTGAACGCCTGCGATCTAGATCGCGGCGATACGCACTGCTACTGGGGTTCCAAGTACTGCCGGGCCATGCTCGATCCCTACTGGATCGGCGGTGTGGCGAAGTACGCCAAGCGTACGAATCTGGGATGGCTGGTGGTGCTCAGGAAGGACAATATCTCACCCATGGTGGAGAAGCTCAAGCCCGAAGACGCCCTGCATTTCCTGGAGGAGGGAAGATTCGTCTCCACAGGCGGCGTGCTTACCGGCATGAAGACCGAGCCCTACTACAACCCCTATATCATGAACCCGACCAAGGAGCGGCTGGAGCTCCATCGCCGGTACTTCGAACATCTCCTGAAGCTCATCCCATGTTATCTCGTAAACGCCGGTGCGGACAAGCGTGCCAAGGTGATCGAACGCCTCGTAGGCCTGACGTCCAAATAGCGTTGCCACTCCCGTGGCGGGGTCCGCCCTTTGTAGAATCAAGCCATACCCGGCGGGTTCGTCGTGTCAGGAGACACGACACTACGCTTTCTGATGGCTGTCCTGTTGAACAAGAACGCTGATTCGGTGTACAATGCCCCGAACAGGGCACCCCGGCAGGTGGAGGTACAAATGACAAGTATCATATGGTACCCCGGCCATGAGGTACTCCTCAAGGATGTCGCGAGGGCCGAGGGTTGCTATCTCTATGATTCCGGTGGCAAGCGGTATGTGGATCTGGAATCGGGGGTCTGGTGCACATCAATCGGCCACGGCCACCCGAGAATTCTCAAGGTCCTCGGCGAGCAGGCCGCCCGCATAGCCCACAACGGCTTTATCTATTCGAGCTCAATCGTGGAGGATGCCGCCCGGGAGATGCTTGCCCTCATCGCCTTCGACGGCGGCAACCTTGTCTTCCTTTGCTCCGGGAGTGAGGCTGTGGAGTATGGTGTCAGGGTCACCAGGATGATCACCGAGAAGCCCTTGCTCATGACGATGGCGGACTCCTATTTCGGGGCCTACGGCTCGGCATGGCGGAGAGATGAGACCGAGTGGTTCAGCTTCGATTGGAGCTCTTGCGAAGGCTGCCCCGAGGGCCGGATGTGTGACACAACCTGCGAGCACTGGGCCGCTATCCCCTTCGAGCGGATCGGCGGTTTCCTCTTTGAGCCGGGAAGTTCCTCTGGCCTCGTCCGGTTTCCGCCCGTTGGGCTCATCCGGAGGATTGTCGGCGAGGTGCACCGGACCGGCGGGCTGGTGCAGGTAAACGAAGTGACCACCGGTATCGGCCGAACGGGAAGATGGTTCGGCTACCAGCACTATGATATCTCCCCGGACATCGTGAGTATGGGCAAGGGCGTCGGGAACGGCTATCCCGTGGCTGTCACCGCCTTTCGGCCGGGGGTCATAGACCGGCTCGACGGTAGGCCGGTCATGTATGCCCAATCCCATCAGAACGATCCGCTTGGAGCGGCTGTTGCCAGGGAAGTAATCAGGGTAATCGAGGAAGACGGTCTGGTCGCACGCTCGGCCGGGATGGGGCCGCATCTTATCTCGGGCCTGGAGGGGATCAAGGCCCGTACGGGCCGAATAAGAGCGGTCAGGGGCAGAGGTCTACTGGTAGCAATAGAGATGGAAGACGGCCCCGAGGAGGCGCTCACCAGGCAGGCGCTCAGGGATCTCCTCGACCGGGGTTTCGTGCTTGCGCGACGCTCCGGCTTCGGCATCTTAAGGGTGGATCCGCCGCTTACCATAGACCTCGAGGACATCGAGGCCTTCCTCCAGGCCTTCGAGAAGGTAATAGGGGTGGCATAGTCCGCGGGTTGTGTTTAAACTAGGTGAAAGAGATACCGAAGTAGAAGGGGGTCTGCGGTCTGACGGATGTTCATAAGATGAGAAGACGAAGGTATCTGCCCCTTCTTCTCTCCGCCCTTGCTGTCGTCATCATGACAGGTTATCTGGTATTTCGTGTGGTCGATTATCCCCTGATCGAGATAACGGCAAGAAGTGAATCGCAGAGCCTTAAGGGGTATACTCTCTTTGCCCCCACTGTGGACGATCTTGGTTACGACTTGCAGGAGCCCGGCGAGATTCATCTCATCGATATGGCCGGGAAAATCGTGCACACATGGTATGTCCTGGGTTCTGTCCAGCTGGCGAAGTTGAAACCGGACGGCAACCTGCTGTATGCCACAAGGGATCGCTCCTTCAAGCAAAGAGCAGGGATAAGGGAAATCGATCCGTTCGGCAATGTCCTTTGGTTCTATGAGTGCTGGGCGGATCATGATTTCTATCTGCTGGGAAACGGGAACATCCTGATCCACTACATCGAGGACAAGGAAGCTCCCGCCATCGGGCCCGGGACGATAAGGTGTCTGAGAATCATCGAGGTGACGCCGCAGCGGGACATCGTCTGGGAATGGCGGGGAGAGGAACATCTGGAGGAATTGACGGGACTCGTGGGTATAGAATTCCCGCTCGACAAGGAAGGGCAACGATTATTCGACTGGGCACACAGTAACACATGCCAAGTGATCGGCGAGAACAGGACTTCATCGAAGGATCCTCGATTCAGGCCGGGAAATATCCTCATCAGCTACTGCAATCTCAATACGATTGGAGTGATTGACAAGGAAACAGGTCGGATCGTATGGGCGTGGGGCCCCGGGGTCCTGGACGGTCAACACAACCCGCAGATGCTGGAAAACGGCAATCTTCTGATTTTTGATAACGGTACGGAGAGAGGCTATTCCCGGATCATCGAACTCGACCCGCTTTCTGAGAGAACTGTCTGGGAATACAATGACAAAGACTCAGACGCCCCCAGGTTCTACAGCCCGTTCATAAGCGGCGTGCAACCTCTACCCAACGAGAACGTGTTCGTTTGCCAGGGCGCCTACTTCAGGGGCGATCTAATGAGCAGGTTTTACCATTTTTTCAGCAAATCGCTGCTGCGACGAGAAACCATGTCCAGTCGTCTCTTTGAGGTGACCCGGCAGGGACAGGTTGTCTGGGACTGTACCCTGACTGCGAACGGAAAGAGCCTGGATGGCGTTTACCAGGCAACTCGATACTCCACTTATTACGTGCAACCACTTCTGGAAACCCTCGAAAAACTCGAGCGTGATCATACGCGGAAACTGAAGTCCGTTCCCTACATTCGTTAATCCCCCCGGGCCGGTCCCCCACCCATCCGACCAATCGGACCCGTAGTCACAGGAGTGACGACGCTAGAAATCTTCATCCGGAGGTGCGGCAGGCTCGCGGGCGGCAATGCCATCCGAGCCGGCTCTTAAGATCTCGGCGACCGGGCTTTCCCACACCGGGACAACCATCCAGCGGTCGTTTATCTTGGCCACGCAACACACAAGGGGGCTCACAGGATGTTTGAAGGCCAGCTCCCGGAGATACTGCCAGTGCTCGTGAGAGTGGACACTTCTGCCGAGCATGGTCACCTGGACGGATAGTAGACGCTCTTCAATCCCCTTTACCTGCTCCAGTATGTTCTCTCCGCCGATCTCCCTGATGAGGTCGAGTATCGGATCGAAGGCGGACCCCGAGGTCCCACCGCCGAGCGTCTTCGCGGCCTGCTCGATTTCCTCGCTGGATTCGACAAACTGCTCCAATCGCCGCGTGAGGCGCCGGAATTGCCGGTCCCGGACCAGATCGCCCAAACCTCCCAATTCCTTTATGAGCCCACCGGCGGTACGTCTCAATCTCTCCAGAACTTCCTTCTGCTCGGTGTTCTTCGTAGAGACCCGTCCCAACGAATCCGCGAATTTGCGCACAACCTCTTCCACCTTCCCGGCCCGTGATGTGAGCTCGGCCATCGCATGCTCTTCGGCGTCGGCAAGGTCGCTGTGGGCCTCCTCGAAACCCGCCATGAAATCCGGGAGTCGGGCATCGCGCTCACGCGCCACGAAACTGAGAAGCTTCTCCCTCTCCCCTGCAGAGAGATCCGAGACCACCTGGTGGACCCTGTCACTGGGGAGAAGATACTTGAATGCTCTCAAGACGGCGTTCTCGCGCTCCATCCGGGTAATACAGTTTTCCGGAGTTGTCGTACAGGCATCATGAAGTCCGGGCCCGGTGTACTGAAAGGCCGGAATGCCGTCAGGCAGGTCCAGATTGGCGGCCACGACAAGGGCCCTGGCGACGTCTTCCACCCTACCCTCGCGCATCATCTTCCGGGCCCTGTCCAGGTGTCTTTCCACATAGGAATCGCGCTCACCCAGTATCTCCAGACAGCGAATTGCGGACAGAAACTTCCCCCCGGTAACGGCGCGATCCAATACCGTCCGCAGGATCTCAGGAGGGAGGGTCCCCGCCTCGGGCTCAGCGGGCAACTCCTTCTCCATTCGCTCACGCACCGCATCCGTGTCGCTACAGGCGGCAAGAAGCCCTTCGGCGTCCAATCCGGCTGCATGAAGCGGCAGGATATCGGCCGTCGCCGCAAGTGCAAGCGTTATGTCTCCCAGACAGATACCTGCAAGCAGCAGGTTCTTCCTTTCCTCCTCCATTACCGCAACCAACCCCCTTCCGGGTGGGACCCCGCAGTCACCATGAGACCCCTCAGTACTTGAATATGCTGCCCCCTATGAACTCCCTGAGGATCGAATTCCTCGGCACCTCATCCGAAGGCACCTCGAGAAAGTATGAGAGGAACCTTAGGAGCCTTCTGGCCTCGGCGTATTCTTGAACATCATCCGTTATCTGTCTCAGAAGCTTCTCCGCATAGGTCTTAAGGACGCAGAGCTCGTAGACCAGCGAGGAGTTGAACATCACGTCCGCCTCCTCTTGATACGGGAAGATGTAGAGGTCCTCGCCTCTTCTAATCGACTCCCATCGCATGAGCGTATCCAGAGCGTTGTAGCCCCTGAAGAGATTGTCTCTCACGATGCGTCTGAGCTTGCGTGTGTCGGTGGTGGGAACCCGGTTGTGGTTGTCGATATTGAGCTGAGCGAGGGCGCTCACGTATATCTCGAATTTCATAATCGACGGGATGGAAGGAGTGACACTGGGATTCAGAGCGTGAATACCTTCCAGAATCAATATCTGCCCGGGCTCCAGCCTGAACCTCCGCGAACCCACACGGCGCCCCGGCTTGAAGCTGAACCTTGGGATCTTGACTTCCTTACCGGCTATTAGGTCCAGGAGCTGGCTATTGAGAAGATCGAGGTCCAACGCGTCAGGCGCCTCGAAGTCGTATTCACCGGTCTCGTCACGCGGTGTCTCTTCCCTATCCAGGAAGTAATTGTCAAGCGACAGGGTTACGTTCTTCAGACCGTTGACACTCATCTGAATGGCCAGGCGCTTGGAGAAGGTCGTCTTACCGGAGCCCGACGGCCCGGATATGAGGATCAGCCTGGGGCATGTGACCTTGGCGGCGATCATGTCGGCTATCTGGGCCGTCTTCTTCTCGTGAAGGGCTTCGGCGATCCGCGTGACTCTCCGGGATTCCTTCCGCTCCACGATCCGGTTCATGAGTCCCACTTTGTCGATCCCCATGATCGTGCCCCACTGGACATGCTCCCTGAATATCTCAGCCATCTTCTTCTGCTCTTCGAAGGGCGGGATTTCCGAGGGGTCGGAATCCAGCGGGAACCGGAGTATAAAGCCCGGCGGATAGTATCTCAACTCAAAGCGGCTGATGACGCCGGTGCCGGGAGCAAGGCATCCATAGAAATAGTCAATGAAGTCGCCCAACCGGTAGATACTCACCGTATCCTCCGTACGGTACTTGAGAATACCCACCTTGTCATCCTGGCCGTCTTGCTCGAACAGGCTCAGGGCTTCCTCCACCTTGATCTCCTGCCGGATGAAGGGCTCATCGGCTTCCACCAACTCTCTCATCCGCTTCTCAAGGATTTCCAGATCGTGATACTCGAGCGGCCTGCCCAGATCGATTTCAGAGTAGTAGCCTTTGCTGAGCGAGTGCCTTATATAGACCCTGGAATTGTCGAAGACCTCCCTCGCCGCCCGGATCATGATGAAGGTAAGGCTCCTTCTATAGACGCTCATGCCATCGCGCGTATCCATGGTCACGAACGCGAGCCGCCCGTCCTTTTCCAGCGGGGATTTGAGCTCCCTTACCTTGTTGTTGACCCTTGCAGCGATTACCGGATATTCGGTCTTGAGGTCGATCTGCTTCAGAATGTCGAGTGGCGTCGTATCCACAGGTACGGTGAGCTCGCCGTGCTCTTCAATTTCGATTTTCACTTCGGTCTTCGCTTGTGCCATCCATGTCTCCGATCAATTCACATTCCACGGTCGTCACATTCCGGTTCCGGCCCACATCGACTGCATCCCGACAACTGCCGTCCCCACGGGAGTGGGGATGCTACGGTAGCAGAAGGCTTCGCTTCGTCGATGTCCCTGTAGCGTCGGGGCTCTGCGCCCGACCGCCTCTGACACGACATCAGGCGCGCCCCCGGATCCTGGCCCTGTATGTATTTCTCACCTCGGTGAGAAAGGTGTCATATCGTCCGCTCTTGAAGTCGGGAAATCCCCAATCATAGGGCTTCCAGGCCTTATCATAATAAAGCGTGGGGTCTGCGTACACACCTTTTCCGAGATATATCTTGTGCCCGAGATACTTGTTGGACACTAGTACCAGCTTATAGAAATCCATGTAACCGGGGTCGAGATTGACTCTCCGCCTGCCCCCCTCCGCAAATGCCCGCTCGATGAGGTTGGCGGCCAGCTTCACCTCCACAATCTCTCCCGGGTCTATAAGATCCCTGAAAGCATAGAAGACCCGTCCGAGCCCGGAACCCATCTCGTCCTGGTAATAGTCGGTTATGTCGAAAGCGAAGACCGGCGACTTCACCTCAATCCGACCTATACGGTCCACCATATCGGCCTCAAGCGCTTCGAGCAGGTCGGTGGCCGTGAATATAACCCCGACCAGGAGCTGAACGGGCTGGGGTTCGGTCACTTGCGCCATGTTGCCTCCCGCCTCGCGGCAAGTATCTTATGAGCGGCTCGGGTGAAGTCTCCGCCTATACCGAATTCCTCCTGGATAAGCCGCTCCACACCCTGCTTGACCTTACGTTTGTCGATGCTTTCCCTGGATGTGAACTTGAAAAAATCCTTCCTTAGATATATATGACCCCGGGGCGTCATTCGCGTAAGACAGATATTGTGAAGCGTAGGCTTGGTGAACGATTCTATCCAATGCCTTTCAAAGTCCGCCTCATCGACAGGATCGTCCCGGAAGGCGTACCTCCACTTCCGGCCCGATGCATCCTCGGTCCAGAGGCTGAACTTGCCTGCGCCGGCATTCACCACTTCCACAACGGCGTGGGGGCAGGTGACCCGGGTGTTCGTCTCCGGCAGGCGGATCACCTCATAGAGCGCATAGCCGGGGTCTATCATATACTTGGTTCCCATACTCTGTACTATGGCAAGGCAGTGCACGTTCTTGCCTGAATTCATGTCGGCCATCACCTTGTACACCTCAAAGCCGAGGCTCCTAAGCACCCGTTCGAGGAAGAAGGTCAGCGAAAAACACGTGCCCCCGAACCCCTTCTCGATATGGTCCAGCGCGACCTCTGTGGGCAGCCTTAGCGCCTCGCGGGCATTGCCCGACTCGGCCACCTTTATGATTTTGCTTATGTTCTCGTAAGGAATCCGTGAGAAACCGAAGGTCACCTGCCGGAGAAAAGCCATGTCGTGGGCCCCCGGGGGTACCCCGGCATGGTCCAGGAAGATGCGCGCGGCCTCATCACCACCGGCCGTTTCTATCACGGCGTTCCTCCAATCTCGGTCCTCTCAGACAACACTTGTTGACACACACCAATTCTATTATAAAATATGGATGATTCAAGCTGTCCCTGGACAGCGACTACCCAGCTGAAGGGCTCGCTGGTAGTAAATATCTCTTGATGATGCCCTGATCAGACAGGCGCTTAAACCGGAGGTTTTGGTATGCCCAAGCGTACAGTGGTCAAGATGCCCGGTGATGGCATCGGCAAGGTCGTGATCGAGGAAGCAATCAGGGTGTTGGATGCGGTCGGTTTCCAGGCCGACTATGTGCACGCCGACATCGGATGGGAATTCTGGGTGAAAGAGGGGAACCCACTTCCGCAGCGGACCCTCGACTTGCTTCAAAAGCACAAGCTGGGGCTCTTCGGGGCGATCACATCCAAGCCCAAGGACAAGGCCGCCGAGGAGATCTCGCCGGAGCTCAAGGACAAGGGCTTCGTTTACTACAGTCCGATCGTAGGGCTGAGACAGCACTTCCGGTTGGATCTGTGTATTCGTCCCTGCCGGACCTTCAAGGGCAATTCTCTTAATTTCATAAGAAGGACGGGCGACGGCTTCGAGGAGCCCAAGGTGGATGTGGTGGTGTTCCGGCAGAATACCGAGGGCCTCTACGCCGGTGTGGAATGGACCAATCCCTCTCCCGAGGTAAGAAAGGCCTTTGAGACCCACGTCAAGATGGCCGCCTTCAAGGACACACCCGGTGAGGATCTGGCCATGTCGACCCGGATCTTCACACGGCCGGCTTGTAGGAGGATCGTGGGTGAAGCCTTCAAGTATGCCAAGAAGTTCGGCTACAAATCGGTGACCCTTT
>JALGWN010000163.1 GCA_025774115.1 bacterium | reverse complement strand
CGAGACCCCTGAAGCCGGCATGGGTAATCTTCCAGAGCCGGGTGCGCCAGAAGACCCGTATGAAGGTGGCAAGCCCGAGGGCCAGCGCTCCGCACGCAATGAGAAACACAGGCAAGGTCCCCCAACCCAGGGCGCCCCGCATGTCCACCACTATGGCAATGACGGCCACGCTGATGTAATTCAGAATCACACTCGTCCGTCTGTCGGATTTGGATATCTCACCCATAATCACAGTCTCCTGTTTCTGGTTTCGAGAATCTCCTCGCTCAGGGGTTTCATCGGCTCCGTGGAGAACACCATATCTACAGGCAGGCCGAAGTAGGCGCTGATTCTAAAGGCCAGGTCGAGGCTCGGATTATATTCCTCGCGTTCAAGGTAGCCGACGGTCTGGAAGTTGACACCGACGGCCTCGGCAAGCACCTTTCTTGAAATACCTCGCTCGTGCCTGAGGACGGCGATCCTGTTATATAGACTCCGTGGTTCCATATTGTAAATATACAATATTAGGTTGTGTATGTCAACCTTAATGTTGTGTTACAGTGATGTCATCGGTGACGATTGCCAAGGGTGGGGTTCCCGGTGCCTGGTTTATGCTCCTCGGAGAAATTCGGTTTGAGTGTGGCGAGCGTGTATGGCTTGTTCTATAGTCTAGAGAGCAGAGTCGGCACACTATAGGATCGGAGAGAGGCCATGGAACGAGTTCATGTTCTTGCACTTATGGCGGTTGTGCTCAGCTGGGCGGTCGCGGCATGTAGCCCAGCCGGCAAGCCCTCTCTGAAGCCAACTCCCGGCGACATTGTACCCGAACAGATCGGTCGGACGGGTTGGCTAAGAGCCGCCGAGCTGGAACACTTCGCAGGAGACTCCCTGTTCAAGTACATAAACGGTGCGGCCGAGATGTACCACAAGTACGACTTCGTCGGGGTGACGGTCGCCAAGTATGTAAGGGATGACAACACCATCACCGCCGATCTCTATTTTTTCGAGGGTCCGGACCAGGCCTTCGGCATGTACACCACCCTTCGTCCGGATGAGCCCGACACCGCATCCCTCGGTGTGGAGAGCTTCAGCTTCGGGTTCAACCTGGTATTCGTGAAGGGATCTCACCTGGTCAATGTATATACATATGATGACTTCGAGGGAGCGATCCCGGCCGTACGGTCTGTGGCTACAGTGTTGGAGAGGTGGCTTCCGGGCACATCGGAGAAACCCCGTATGTTCGGTCTCTTTCCGGAGCGAGGCCGCGTAGCTTTCACGGAAAAGATCTTCGCCGAAGGTTTCCTGGGGCGCGGCTTTCTGACCGAGGTCCATACGGTTGAATACGCCGTGGGCGATGAGCGACTGAGACTTTTCATCGCACCCGATCCGGCCGGGAAAAAGTTCGGCCGGTGGCTCGATGTGGCCGACGTCAAGCCGGATGCCATGCCGGGATGGAAGGGTGAGGTCTTTGGGGCAAACAAGTCACTCCGGATCGTCGATGACTACCACGGCGAGATAGTGGTGGGATGGCGCAGCGGCAAGTTGGTGGGAATCGTCGGCTATACGCCGGCGTACCGTGGTGCTTTTGTTAATTGGGCGAAATCGTTTGAGTAATCAGCCGACCAAGACCGCAAACGGCCCATCTGTGTTCCACGGCCGATCGCCTATTCAGCAGGAGAAGTTGCGCGATCGGCCTTGAACAGGCCCGCAGTCTCAACTATGACCATGTCGGTAAGCACTGAACGGGCGAAGATGCGGGTCTCCGCGAAGCGCGCGGTTTCGATCATGTATTCGATGTCGCCGCTGCGCCCGACGCTCTCCCACGTCTCACGCCAGGTCTTGACGGCAGGATAGCCGGCGTTGTGCTCCATCACGGCGAGCAGGATGTCGCCATCGTTGCGTTTGAGCAACTCCTCCCTGAACCACCGTGCCCCGAGATCGATTGTAAGACCGGGGTCCCGTAAGAAGGTCTCCATGGAGGTCGTACCCGAGCCGTCGAGCACCTTCCAACGGCTGTCCAGGGTCTCAAAGGTGGAGGGTATGAACTGAAAGAGCCCCAGGGCGCCCCGTCGTGATACGGCCGCCGGGTAAAAGAGGCTCTCGCGCCTGATCACCGCGTAGAGTAATTCTGGGGGCACTCCGTTGGCATCGGCGGCTGCCGCAATAAGCTGCGCATACACAGGTGGATATGCCGCAGTGGTGTAATGGGGGTCATGCTGTATTACCGATTGAGTCTTAAGAGATCGGTCGAGACCGAAGATGAGAAGCATCGCGAGCGGCCAGTCACCGGCCGTGTTCCCGACCGAGGAGGCTATGGCAAGCCGGTCCTCCGAACGAAGCCCTCGGCCCGCGGTCATAATGGCGTCCTGTCTCAGGGCGAGTAATAGGCCCGCAGATGCAAACGCCCCGGCGCGATCCAGGTCGTCCATGGTGAGCTCATTCGGGTGTTCCGATGGGATCTTCTCGCGCAGCCGCTCATCACCCGAAAGGGCGTCGGCGTAAAGGCCGGTATCGAGGGCCCAGCGCACGCGAGCGCGATGGGATGATGAGTCCGGCCGCGACATCTCAATCCGGCCTGCCCGGTATGCATCCGGAAGCTCGGCCCGTGTCTTGGGATCGGCCCATATCTCTCTGGCAGCTTCGGCACCCACGTTGAGATGCATACGGGCCCTGATCGCATAGTAATCGTACGGACAGGTTGCGATCACGCCCCCGAAGTGGCGGCGCGCCGATGTGGTATCTCCTTGCTCTCCGGCTATGCGTCCCAGCCAGAACCGGGCGGCGAGCCCAAGTTGACCGGTGGGATTCGTGGATGCCAGGTCTTGCAGCAGCTCCATAGCGGCGGCGATGTCGCCGTCGCCCGCTCTCAAGTAGAGCATCAGGGCAGCTCTATAATAGGAGGAATCGAGCCAGTCATTCGGACCCGGGTGATCACGCAGGCGGGCGAAGTGGTGCAGGGCCTCGTCTGTGTTACCCTCCAGCCCGTGGTGGGTTGCAAGCTCAAAGAGCGCGTCATCGGCTGTCCCGCCCATCGGGAACCGCCTGATGATCTCATTAAGGTCTCCGGCAAAGTGCTCGATGTCCCGGCCCCGGCCCTCCCGGTTAAAGACGGTTGCCCGGTAGAAGAGCATCTCCTGAATGAGATCAGGATCCTGCGCCCCCTCGATGGCCGAGGTGAGGAGATTCAAGATTTCCTTTATCGGAGCCCCCTGTATCGATCTTGTCCGAGCCAGGTAGTAGCCGGCCTCGGCCGCGATCTCAGGGTTGTCAGAGGTCCTTGCATCGTTTAAAAACCGGCGGGCGTCCTCAAGCCTTCTTAAGCCATAGAAGCGCTTGCCGCGGACGAGGGCCGGCTCGCCCACCGACATGAGACCGCGGGAAACCAGGTACTCCACAAGTTCGGTCTGGGCTTGGCCGGTCTCCACGGTCGATGCAACGGCCAGGTATTTTATGAAAACCGAACTTGCCTCGGCCCGGTCGCCGATCGACCACGCCAGAAGCGCGATCTCCTTAAGTAAAGCCTCTTCAAGCCGGGGAAGTCCGCCGAGCATGGGGATTTCAAATATCCCGTTTGCCGGCATCTCCGCGAGTACGAGTCTGGAGGATTCCACGAGCCGCTGCACCTCTTCGTGATTGGGCTCGGAGGCTCCTCTGAGGAGGTGTGCGGCGCGGAGGAGTGAGAGTGCAGCGAGACTACGCCCCGGCGAAGGCCGGGCGTCGGGGTGCTGAATGCCTGATGCGATGACATCACTATAACAGGCGTAGGCCTGGGTGGTATCACCGCGCAGGCGGTACGTCTCCGCAAGCAGGAATTTAAAGACCGGCCATGTGGGAGAGCCCGAGTCGAGCTCGGCCCGCCTTATAGCTAAGGTATCCAGGGCAAGTGCCGATGCCGCCTCGCCGGACTCGGTTGCCGCCAGCAGTGTTGACATCACGTCGGCAGCGGCACTGTCACGAGCGTCCGCATGCGGGAATGAGACCTCGGCCGCAAGACAAAAGACAGCGATGCCGCACGCGACACATACCGCAGCCATCATGCGCCGGGAGTTGCGACTATGCATACATCAACTTGAGATCTTCGATCCTATAGGCAATATCCACCCAGTTGGAGCACTTGGCCGTGCACGTTTCACATGATCCGCATACTCTGATACCCCGGTCCGGTGGTATCTCATCGAGAGCGGCCCGGGCCTGCCTGAAGTTCGAGTACTGCGCCGCATACATGTGAGTACGCATCAAGGTCGGCACATCCACCCCATAGGGGCAGCTTGCCACGCAGAGCCGGCATTGGTGACAGAAACCCAGTCCCAGCTTGAGCTCGTTATCGGCGAGGAAGCGTTTCTCGTCTTCGGTGTACTCGAGGTTACGCATCACCGAGAGGTCCTCGTTCATGTGCTCGTAGTTCGTGTATCCCGGGATCGCGGTCGTGATGCTCTCATGCCGGAGCACCCACTTGAGCATGGCTGTCTGCATGGTCGAGCTTTCATACTGAGCGAAGGCATCCTGGTTGGGCAGCTGACGCCCTCCCGCCTGGGTCTTCATTGCAAGGAGCCCAATACCCTTTGCGGCCGCCCGATCGATGGCTTCGAGGAAATCGGCGTCGTCGGCCAGCGACACGTTCATGGAGGTGAGCACAACATCACAGAGATCTTCCTCGACGACCCTGTTTATGATCTCCGTCATGTTCTGGTGCGTAGAGACCCCGGTCGCCCGGGCCTTGCCGTCCTGTTTGAGCTGGTTCATAGCATCGAAGCTCGCCTGGTCATCCAGTTCGCCCGCGCTCCCAACTGAATGGATATAGACGATGTCCACGTAGTCGGTCTGGAGCCGCTTGAGGCTCCCCTCGGCCAACTTGATGAACTTGGCCCTGGCATCGGCGTCGCTCAGGCTGCCCCGACCAAAGAGACGTTCCTTGGTGCCGATAACAACCTTATCCCTTACACCCATCTCCTTGATGACTTTTCCGACCATCTGCTCGTTACGGCCGAAGGCATAGAGTGAGGCCGTATCGAAATGGCGCGCGCCCATATCATACGAGCCCTTAACCAGCTCCGGGTTGTCCGAGTTCATGGCCCCCATGCTGACGATGGGCAGCCTGATACCGGTCTTACCCAGATCGCGGTATATGATATCGGCCTCCGCCTTCTCGGCACCCTCTGCAGCCGCCCCCTCTCCCGGTGTTGCCTCTGTTTTCTCCGCGGCCTCTTCCTGCGCGTCAGCCAGTCGTGGACCGAGACCGGTAAGTCCCGCTGCGGCTATCCCCGCCAGCGAGGTCGATATGAACCGTCGTCTCGAGAGATCTGATCTCTTGTCACTCATCGGATCCTCCGTTCATTGAGACCGTTATTCGGTGTCATCGTCTTCGGCCCCTCCAAGCATCGCCTTGTACCGCTCGGCATTGACCTGAAGTGTCTGCTTGAACTCCTCGGTGATATT
>JALGWN010000162.1 GCA_025774115.1 bacterium | reverse complement strand
CCCCAGGCGGCGCCCGTACTGTTTCCGGCATCCCCAAGGGGGCCGCTGGTGACATCGGTGAAGACCGCTCCGTCATTTCGGAAGAGCTTGTTTGCCGAGCCCCGGTTCGTGAGGTAAAGATCAAGGTCACCGTCATTATCATAGTCGGCCCACGCCGCTCCCCGGCCGTTACCGCTGTTGTTTATGGGGCTTGCCGTAACATCGGTGAAGACGCCCCCGTCGTTCCGGAAGAGACGGTTGGCCCCATCGTTCACCAGGTAAATATCCGGATCGCCGTCATTATCGTAGTCCACCCAGACTGCCGAGTAGCCGTTCCCGGCATCATTTACCGGGCTCATGGATACATCCGCAAAGGTGCCGCCACCCGTATTCTTGAGCAACACGTTGGCTGAGCCGTTATTTACAACATAGATATCGAGGTCGCCGTCGTAATCGTAGTCCGCCCATGCCGCGCCCTCACTGCCCCCGGTATTGCCCAGGGCGCCAACTGTAACATCTGTGAACGATACGCCGTCGTTCCGGAGCAGCTTGTTGGCTTCTCCCGAGGTGTTGCAGAGATAGATATCAAGGTCACCGTCATGGTCATAGTCGGCAAATGAGGCCCCGCGCCCATGACCGGTATCTCCCAGGGGGCCTGCGGTAACGTCGGTGAAGGTGCCGCCGCCGTCATTCCTCAGCAGCCGGTTGGAACTGCCGCTGTTTACAAGGTAGATGTCCGCATCGCCGTCATCGTCATAGTCGCCCCATGCTACGCCGTAGGTGTCGCTACCGTCTCCCAGAGGGCCCGATGTTGCGTCTATATAGTCGGCACCGGGCTCGATCTTGCACATCATATACTCGACCATGGGGTCGCAGCCCGACCAGTTGCAGTAAAGGCTATCCACGGCATACCAGTCATCGGAAGATCCGCCCCAACCGTAGTTGAGGTGAATGTAGTTGATACCGGCATCGATGTAGCCGTCGCAGTTTATGGAATGGCTGTGGATCCGATAGTGGATGACGCGCGGCGGATCGGCGTCGAATTCCGCCTTGATCAAGGCAAACCAGGCCTCGGCGCTTCCGTAATCCGACCGGTTGTAACGAGTTATCGTGTCCAGGTACTTAAACCATGTCGGGTAAACCGTGAGGCCCCGGGCGGTGTATGCCCCCGATCCGCAACGCCCGTAATTCATCTCCCAGGCTATACCCACGTCCGAACACAGTTCCGCGACCGCGGCCACATCCGTGGAGTCATAACCGAATAGGTACCTGCGCAGAATGTTCGACCAGTCATAGGGATGATCGAAGTTGGCACTCATTGTTGCTCCCGAAGTGCTTCCCCCGCATGATTGATCGCCGTCCCACCAGTAGGAATGGCTCCCCGTCCCGTAGGAGGGATGTTTCCAGTATCTCATTGTCTGGGAGCCGGCAGTCGCCACGCAACCGACGACACTTCGGCCGCCGTCACCCATGGGGCAGTTGGTATTATAGGGGTCACCCTGGTCCCAGTGGGTTTTCATCAGGGGCCCCACCGTATCTATGGAGGCAGGCGCCATGCCGCCCCCCAGGAGCCAATCCCAGTGCTCCCCTGTTTTCTCCGGCACAGGAGCCGACTGCAGGAGATTCAGGGGGCCGTGCCGCTCTTCTATTGCAAGCAGTGAGTACTCCATCGCATCCTTGAGGAGCTGCCAGTAGCCCACCTCGGCTTCAGTCTCGAAGTCATCGTAGAAGGAAAAGGACTTGACCGGTGAAAGCATCCGGACCGAAGGGACCACTATGTGGCCGCCGGGTTCGATAGAGAGATGATAACCGAGCAGCGTCTCTCCCCGCCTGAGCTCCTTGACGGCGGTTATCTCAGCGGATTGCGCGTCCCCCCAGCATCCCTTCACACCGATCATGAAATCGATGAAATTGGGTCTCGGCCTCTTCCCTGGTAACGGTGGCCGAGGAGGCAACGGTCGGGACCAGCAGCATCAGAGCAACGAGGATAGCAAGACATGATTTCATTTGCATTGGCTCCTTTGATTGTGGCCATAACTGCCCGCTCACCCCAGCCTGGTGAAACCCCGGCCGGGTGGCATGTCACACTTTCAACAATTATATCACAACCGAGGCCTGCGTGCTTGGGTTTTTCGTCTGGCCCGGGGAGCCAGGAACTCCCCGGGCGCATGAGTGAAAAAGGTGAAAACGGAGGCACCAGACTGTTGAAAGAGTCGGCTACATCTGACCAAAACGGGACAGACCCCGCTCTCAAGCGGGGTCTGTCTGTAGTACTGCCCTCGGCTCAGTAAGCCAAATACTTACTTCAAAAGCATCATCTTCTCGGTCTTTGTGTAGCTACCGGCCTGGAACCGGACGAAGTATATGCCGGCGGCTACGGGCCCGCGGCTCTGGTCGCGACCGTCCCACAGGGTCTGATGGTGGCCTGCGGGCATCATGTCGTTCTCCAGTGTCCTTACCAGCGCGCCGCTCGCATCGTAGACGCTCAGGCGCACCTGTTCGTTGGTTTTCAGGCTATACCGCACCGTCGTAGAGCGACTGAACGGGTTGGGGCTTACGGGCAGCAGCGTCGTGGCTTCCGGTATGACCCCCGCACGATCGTCACCCACTCCGCTACTGGCCCCGCTCTCCAGAGGTACGGGCTCGCCCAGCTGGAAGATGTCGGCGACCAGGTAGTTTATTCCGTTTGCACTCACATAGTGGAGGCCGAGCGGATCGAGGGGCACGGCCACCCAGAGATCGCCATCCGCGGTGGGCATGAAGGATTCCACCAGGGGCTCGGCGTCCTCGACAGAGTAGTAAAGCACAAGGTCGGCCATCTGGTCGCCGTTGTTATCGATCTCGCGGGTCTCGAGCGGCAGAAGCGTCCCAATCGTGTTACCGACGTATGCCCGGCTGATATCGATCTGGGTCGCATCGAAGACCTGTTCGACGAGTATGGTGTTCCCCATCTCATCCACGCCGTAGACTCCCATGCGCGAGGGGATCACAAGCACGAAGCTCTCGCTCAAGCGGACAAGCCCCGTACCGGCAGGGTTAAAACCAACCGATGCAAGGGCCAATCCACCCTGGTCATGAGGCACATCCACAAACACCGTGGCCGATGCGCTGTTACCCGAGAAGTCGGTGGCGGTGTAGGTTATGGCATATGTCCGGCCGTCCCCACCGCCCGCCCGCTCGGAGCGAAGCCGGAACGTGCGGTCATCCATGCCGATCCCGGCATCGATATCGGGATCTGTGCTGCCGTCACCAAGGCTGTCGGGTGACTCATCGCTTACTATTGATGCCAGCACAACCACCGGATCGGGATCGCAGTTATCCTCCACTTCAACCGTTGCGACTATGTCCGCCATCTTGTGATTGGGCGGCCACAGGACGTAACGGTTAAGCGTGACGGAGATGTCGGGCGGCGTGATGTCTCTCACTATGACGGTAGCATCACACATATCGACTGAACCGCACTTATCGGTGGCTCTCAGCGTGACCGTATAGGTGTCCACCCCGCAGATCTCGAAGTCCTCGACGCAGCCCAGCGGGGCTCCGTCTACGGCCGTGATACAGAGCTCAACGATATCCCCGTCCCCGTCCGGATCATAGGAGCCGCCGTCTATACTGTCCACCCCGACCGTGATGCAGCAGTTCTCATCCGCGAAACCCGTGTGGTCCATACAGACAGCGACCGGCGCCTGATTAAGCACCGTGACGGGCGCGTCACAGGAATGGGTGAGACCGCAGCCGTCCGTTGCCGTGAGGGTCACGGTGTGGCCCCCCTGCTCGCATACCTGGACTTCTGTGGCGGGGGTGACCGGTGATGCGTCCACAGCGGTAATCAGAAGACCGGCCAGGTTGCCTTCGAGGTCGCTCGAGCCGTTGTCGATGTCGGCCACACTCACCATGATGCAGCAGTTCTCATCGGCATCATCGGAAAACGCCTTGCATACCGCGGTAGGTGCGGTATTTATGACTGTGACATTGGCTGTGCAATAGTCACTCTCCCCGGCGTCATCGGTGATCGTCAACGTTACAGTGTGTATACCGGTGCCGGTTACCTGCACGCTCTGTACGCAGCCCATAGGCGTGCCGTCCACATGCGTAATGCAAAGATCTGCGATATCGTCAACGCCGTCCGGATCGTTGGACCCGTCATCGATGTCGGCCACGGTGACCGTGACTTCACAGTTCACATCGGCCTCGGCCTCAAAATCCGTGCATCGGGCGACCGGTGGGGTGTTGCCGAGCGAGAGATAGGTTCTCATCGTGGGTCCTACGCATGGAATCTGCCGCACGCTCATTCTGCTGTCCGTATCGCCGTACCAGACCGCGGCGCACGGGTTGGATGTGTCGTGGAAGTCGTATTCGTTACAATCCCATAGGTCGTCGCCGTCACCGCGATTATTAGTCATGTCCAGGTCGTCGGCATTGGCGACATGCGATGTTGGGTGCTCGGCAGTCTCCACGTCGACACACTTGCGTGTCTCGTCGGTATTGACATTGTTGGTACCGTCGGCGATCCAATCCGCAGCCTGAGTGTCGTCTATGTGGTAGATCACAAGACCGCTGTCCGGATAGGTGCCGTCCGGGGCGACAGGGGCGCCTATGGTTTCATAGTAGGAATTCGTAGGGTATCTGTTCTCGACGAGGAAGTACTCGGTCGTCGAATGGACCGGGTTGATGAGCACATAGGCTTCGGCATGGGTCTCGGAGTCACGGATATCGTAATATCCGTTGGTGGTGACTATAGTAGGCGTTATCCACCCCAGCTGGATTTTGCCCCAAGCGGTAGGGGGAGAGAAGGTCCACGAACCGCCCCCCATCAAGCCGTATTGCCCGATACCCTCGGAGCCGCCGTTGGTGTCGTAGAGATCGGGCAGGCCGAGATCGTGACCCAGCTCATGGCAATAGCTCCCGATGTGCCTGTCCTCATGTGTGGTGTTGAACTCGCCTTCTATCACTTTGCCGTCACAGGTAGGACTCCCGGGGCCGGCCCCGATCGGAGTATAGAAGGCGTCGGTCCACCAGTGGAAAGCCCCACCTACGTTGCCCGAGACGATGATGAAGATGGTGAGCTCATCATTGCTGACCGTGCCGTCGCTGTCCGAATCGTAGGTGGAGAAATCGAAGTCGGCGTCTGCGAGCTGGATCGCCTCGTAGACCACGTCCCTGCAGTCAGATGAGTCGTCGGCAGACATGTTGTCCCAGTGCCAGGTGCTGTAGCTCGATGCATACCAGCCCAGCACGCCCCCCGGAATATAGGTGAAATTTCCGTAGGATACTTCCGTATAGAAGTCCCGCACACTCGGTGGACTGGTGTCAAAGAACCTGTCTGTAAAGTATGCTACATCGTGGGCCGCGGCGGGAGCCGCATCCGTAAGCTCCACGAGAATGACCAGAAGCTCGCGCGTCCCAAAGACCGGCTGAGGCGGAGGTCCCAAAGGCGCCGGGCCCAGGCCCGCCTCGGCGAGCATCATCTGGAGTGTTTTATAATGCTTCGGCGGCTGTAGGAAGTCAGGGCCTTCCAGGTCGCCGGCAACGTTCAGCCAGCGGGGTTCGGCCCTTTGGGCCAGAGACGGCCCAGCCAGAAGTACAACCGCAGTCATTATCAAAAGGACAGACAAAGATATCAATTTTCTCATCTTAAGAACCCCCTTCACTCTTTACGTTCCACCGTGCCTCCCGACGAGGCTCCGGGGTGTACCAATGGGTGACGGATCGCCGCTCGCTCGGCCCCGTGGCCGCGCCGGTCAATCTGTCATCTGTCACCTGTTCCCGACTAACGGGCTGACCACCTCCTCTCCCCGGTCTGGAAGAGTGTCCTGCTCTCTTGACCAAGTCACTAATCACTTGGTGGCCGCATCGATCAGTGGCACCGTGCCCGCATAGCAGTTGTGCCGGCCGGGTATGAACACCCATACGGCCTGATTCAAGTGATTTGGCCACCGTCAAAGTGTGGGCATCTACATCCTGATGGCCCTGTCCAACCCCGCGCGGCTTTGGGATATAGGCTGACGCCCTAACGTCTCAGGCCTATAGGCTATCCGGACCGCCCAGGGGCTTTCATGCGGCGACCATTGTATCAATCATCTGTCGAAACATCAAGCAACATTTGCGGGATAGCGCAAAGCCCTCCGGCATGCGTTGACTGAGATCCGAAGTTGGTGATAGAATCAGTCACAGTTACTTCTGTTCATGGGAGCAGCCTCCGGGAGATCGTGAACCGGTCTATGTTGACCCCTCCGGGGTCCGGGGCGCTTTCAATCGGCATCTTCAACCAAGGGGGAGAGTATGTTGATGGCAAGACGCAATAGCGTTGTAGTGGGCGTCGTTCTGGGTTTAACTCTGCTTCTTATGAGTGTCGCCTGGGCCGAGATCCCGAAGAAGATCAACTACCAGGGGAGACTCACGGATATCGATACGGGCGAGGCTATGCCGGGTTCGCACGACATGGTCTTCAGGATCTATGACATGCCGGACGGTGGCACCGAGGTCTGGTCGGAGTCAGGGACCGTCCCAGTGGATTCGGCAGGGGTGTTCTCGGTGATTCTGGGCGAGGTCAACCCCATGAATCTAGCGTTTGACGGCCCCGTCTGGCTCGAGGTAGAGGTAGCGGGCGAGGTCCTCAGCCCCCGGAGGGAGATCGTGAGCGTTCCGTTTGCCTTTTACGCCGAGCGCGCCGGCCACGCCGCCAACGCGGACAGTCTCGGCGGCTACGGCGCCGATGATTTCATCAGGGTGGGGCAGACCGCAGTTATCACTACCGAGATGATTGTGGATGGCACAGGTAGCGATCTTGATGCGGACATGCTGGACGGCTATGATGCCGAGGCTTTCGCGGATACAGGGCACAACCACGATCACAGGTATGTGCACAAGGATTCGCTTGGCACTTCGGGAACCGTGAACAATGGCTCAAATCCCGTTGACTGGACAAGGCTCAAGGGTGTGCCCGGCGACTTTGCCGATGGAGTGGATGATGTGGGTGGCTCAGGGGATGGGCATTCGCTGGACGCCGTGGACGGCGATCCGGTGGACGCCGTCTATGTTGATGATGAGGGGTATGTCGGCGTAGGAACCTCAAGCCCCACCGAGAGACTCCACCTGACAGGGCCGACCTCGAGGATTCTCGTGGAGGCCGGTACTTCGAATCCGGAAATCGCGCTGTCCGGTGGATGGTAATGTTGCCATCGGGGCGCCTTATGGTGGGGAGCGACTCCATGTTGAGGGCAACATCAACCTGAGCGGAAACCTGAAGATCGATAATTACACAGCTCTATCGGTCGACGGGAGCTCGAATACCCTTATCGGACAGCACGCCGGTGTAAATAACACCGGTAGCAGCAATACCTTCATCGGAACCAGTGCCGGATATTTTAACGGTTTGGGGTTTGGTAATGTCTTCGTGGGAGACAGTTCGGGCTTCGGAAACACCCAGGGCTTCTATAATATGTTTGCAGGCCACACCGCCGGCTATGCCAACACGCTCGGACAAGATAACACCTTTGTAGGTGCCCGGGCGGGCCGCTCGAACGACCAGGGCAGCTGGAATACCTTCGTGGGATCGAGCGCGGGCTTCAATAACGATGACGCCACGAGCAACACGTTCGTAGGGGCCGGTGCGGGGAGCGGCATCGTGGGCGGCTCGGACAATACCTATATGGGTCATGGTGCGGGTGGCAGCACCGTGAGCGGCAGCGGGAATACCTGCATTGGCTCATTTACCGGGCCAACCGGGGACGGCAGCGGGAATGTTTTCATAGGCTATATGGCCGGGCTCAATGAAACGGGTTCAGACAAGCTCTATATCGCCAATGGCCCCGAGGCGAGCGATGCGCTTGTCTATGGGGATTTTTCAACCGGTAGAGTCGGGCTGGGAACGCTCGATCCCGCCACCAAATTGCATATATCAAGTCCCACTTCCAATTTCGGTATGCTTAGGCTGGAAAACTCCAACACCGGGGATAACGAAGCGTCCATTGGCTTTAAGCCCGGCAGCGACGCGACCGGGGCCGACATGTGGGTCGCCGGGGTGGGCTCATGGGACGAAACGGGAGACTTCGTGATCGGCCAGGCAGAACCGAAGCTCGTCATCACTCCTGAGGGTCGTGTGGGTATAGGAGAGACCGAACCCGTGTCCTACCTTACTATCGGAAGCAACATCCCCGGTGTTGCCCCCAGCACGGACATTCCTTCGCTCACTCTCGGGAACCCCGGTGGCACGTCGGGAATCACTCTCGGGAGCGCTGCCGATAACAATGTCTCACTGGTATGGTTTCATGATGAGTATTTCAGAATCCTGTCCAGCCACGGGATACGATTCGGAGTGGGAGCCTACGGAGCAGGGACCTATACCGATGTCGTGATAGATCCCGACGGTCGGGTCGGCATCGGAACGGAGACCCCCGGGCGTGACCTTCACATCGTTGGAGATAACCCGCGAGTCCTGATAG